>JALWMA010000001.1:0-25923 GCA_027081015.1 Campylobacterales bacterium
ATGGAATATTTGCAGAGGTACCCTATTTCAATTCTTTTACGGAGGACATTTATGGCTAAGGAAAAATTCGAACGTACCAAGCCGCACGTTAACATCGGTACCATCGGTCACGTTGACCACGGTAAAACAACTCTGACTGCAGCGATCACTGCGGTTCTCGCCACCAAAGGTGAAGCGGAGCTCATGGATTACGATCAGATCGACAACGCTCCCGAAGAGCGAGAGCGCGGTATTACGATCGCCACGTCTCACGTAGAGTACGAGACTGAAAACCGACACTACGCACACGTCGACTGCCCGGGACACGCAGACTACGTCAAAAACATGATTACCGGTGCAGCGCAGATGGACGGAGCGATCCTGGTCGTATCAGCGGCTGACGGCCCGATGCCCCAGACTCGCGAGCACATCCTTCTCTCTCGCCAGGTAGGCGTACCCTACATCGTCGTATTCATGAACAAAGCCGACATGGTTGACGATGAAGAGCTTCTCGAGCTTGTCGAAATGGAGATCCGCGAGCTTCTCAACGAGTACGACTTCCCGGGTGACGACACTCCGGTTATCGCAGGCTCTGCTCTCAAAGCACTCGAAGAGGCGAAGACAGGTACACTCGGTGAGTGGAGCGAGAAGATTCTCGAGCTCATGAACGCGGTTGACGAGTACATTCCGACTCCCGAGCGTGAAACAGACAAAGATTTCCTTATGCCGATCGAAGACGTATTCTCCATCTCCGGTCGAGGTACGGTCGTTACCGGACGTATCGAGCGCGGTAAAGTCTGCGTAGGCGATACTATCGAAATCGTTGGTATCAAGGATACTCAGTCAACTACAGTAACTGGTGTCGAGATGTTCCGCAAAGAGATGGAGTGCGGTGAAGCGGGCGACAACTGCGGTGTTCTTCTTCGCGGTACCAAAAAAGAGGAAGTCGAGCGCGGTATGGTTCTTTGTAAGCCCGGTTCGATCACTCCTCATACAAAGTTCGAAGCCGAGATCTACGTACTTACAAAAGAGGAAGGCGGACGACACACTCCGTTCTTCAACGGATACCGCCCGCAGTTCTATGTACGCACCACAGACGTTACAGGCGCTATCAAGCTTCCCGAGGGAACAGAGATGGTAATGCCCGGTGACAACGTCAAAATCGAGGCAGAGCTTATCGCTCCTATCGCAATGGAAGAGGGTACACGCTTCGCGATCCGTGAAGGCGGACGTACTGTCGGTGCAGGTGTTGTTTCCAAGATCCTTGCATAACAAACGAATCTAAAGGCGGCCATGCGTCGCCTTTGCCTAAGGACAAGAAGATATGAGAATCAATATTGGGCTCAAATGCAGCGAGTGTGGAGAGATAAACTACACTACCAGCAAAAACTCCAAGACTCACACTGAAAAGTTCGAGACTAAAAAGTTTTGCCCGCGCTGTAACAAGCATACACTTCACAAAGAGGTGAAACTCAAAAGCTAAACCCTAATCGGGTTGGCTTTTTTAGGGCAGTAGCTCCAATGGTAGAGCATCGGTCTCCAAAACCGAGTGTTGGGGGTTCGAGTCCCTCCTGCCCTGCCACGTTAAGGAAATGAAATCATGGAAAAACTGATCAACTATGTCAACCATGCCAAAATTGAAATCTCTAAAGTTATTTTCCCGACGAAGCTGCAGGTTAGACAGGCTTTCTTCGCCGTCTTCGTTGTAGTCACCGTCATATCACTCTTTCTCGCATTGATTGATGTCATCATGTCAGCATCACTCTCTGCCCTGATCTGAAAAGGGGTTTAAAATGGCACATAAATGGTATGCGATACAGACCTACGCGGGAAGCGAGCAGAGTGTCAAGCGCGCTATCGAAACGATGGCCGAGCAACTCGGAATTCAGGATAGGATAGAAGAGATCGTTGTCCCGACCGAAGATGTAATCGAGGTAAAGAACGGCCAGAAGAAGATAACCGAAAGGTCGCTTTATCCCGGCTACGTCTTTGCCAAGATGGATCTCGACACCGACCTGTGGCACAAGATACAGTCGCTTCCGAGAGTCTCACGTTTTATCGGAGAGTCGAAGAAGCCGACTCCGCTAAGCGAAACCGATGTGGCGAATATACTCGATAAGGTTCAAAACCGTGCGGCGCCGAAGCCGAAGATTTCGTTCGAGCCGGGTGAGATGGTTAGAATCGTCGAGGGACCTTTCGCCAACTTCACCGGAATGGTTGAAGAGTACGATCTCGAGCACGGCAAGCTGAAGCTCAACGTTTCGATATTCGGCAGAAGTACGCCCGTCGAGATACTCTATTCGCAAGTCGAAAAAATTATCTAAATTCAGAAGAAGGAAAAGGCAATGGCTAAAAAAGTTGTTGATGAATTCAAGCTGCAGATACCTGCCGGCAAAGCTAACCCGTCTCCTCCGGTAGGTCCGGCTCTGGGACAACGCGGTGTTAACATAATGGAGTTCTGTAAAGCTTTCAACGAAAAGACAAAAGATATGATGGGCTACAACATCCCCGTCGTCATTACTGTCTATTCGGACAGAAGCTTTACATTCATTACCAAGAAGCCCCCGGTTACAGATCTCATAAAAAAAGAGATCAATCTCCAGAAAGGTAGTGACAATCCGCTTAAAAACAAAGTGGGCAAGATCACCAGAGAACAGATTATGAATATCGTCAAGACAAAGATGGACGATCTGAACGCGCATGATGAAGAGGCTGCCGCCAAAATTATAGAGGGCAGCTGCAGAAGCATGGGTGTAGAGGTTATCGACTAATAGATCTTCACCGCCAGATCTAAAAGATGCGGTAGCAAAAAAAATTTGCGGAGAAAATAATGTCTAAAAAAGTTTCCAAAAGAGTACAGAAGCTGCTCGAAAAGATAGATACAGATAAAACATATTCGATTGACGAGGCGACCAAGCTGGTCAAAGATCTCAAATCTGCGAAATTCGACGAGACGGTCGAGCTTGCGCTCAGACTCAACGTAGACCCGAGGCACGCCGACCAGATGGTACGCGGCGCCGTAGTACTTCCGCACGGTACAGGCAAGAATGTGCGTGTCGCCGTATTCGCTAAAGGTGCAAAGGCCGACGAGGCGAAAGAGGCCGGAGCAGACATTGTAGGTGCCGAAGATCTGGTAGAGCAGGTTCAAAACGGAAATATCGACTTCGATATCGTTATCGCCACTCCCGATATGATGGGTCAGGTAGGTAAGATAGGTCGAATTCTCGGCCCCAAGGGTCTTATGCCAAACCCCAAGACCGGAACAGTCACAATGGACGTCGCTCAAGCGGTTAAAAACGCCAAGGGCGGGCAGGTAAACTTCCGTGTCGACAAAAAGGGCAACATACATGCCGGTGTTGGAAAAGCGAGTTTCGATGCAGAGAAGCTGGCTGAAAACATCAAAGCCTTCGTAACGGCTATCAACAGGCAGAAGCCTGCAGCGGCAAAAGGCAGGTACATACAAAACGCCGCTCTTTCACTGACGATGAGCCCTTCCGTAAAGCTCGATACGCAAGAGCTTATGGATATTAAATAGGCAACTTGAAAACCGATTTCGACGCTATAGTCGAAAAGATTATCTTTATCTTAGACTGGAGATAGTTAGGGGCGAAAGCTTAATCGGCTGCGGCCGCCCTTCTTGAAGTCTCTGTCGGAAAGGAGGAAATATGACCCGAAGCGAAAAAGAGAGACTCGTATCTGAACTTTCCGATGCGTTCAAAGGTGCCGGGTGTGTCGTGATCTGCGACTTCAAGGGCATGAGCGTGAAAGAGCTCGAAGAGTTCAGAAAGATCGGCTATGAAGCGGGTCTGGGTGCTCGTGTTATCAAGAACACGCTTGCGCAGATCGCATTCAAAAACGCCGGAGTCGAGGGTATGGAGCTCAGCGAGACCAACATGGCTGTCTGGGGCGAAGATCCCATCGCAACCGCAAAAGCCGTCGCAAAGTTCGCCAAAGAGAACGAGAAGTTCGTGATCAAGGGCGGAGTTATCGGCGAAGAGGTTGTAGATGCGGCCAAAATCGTCGAGTACAGCAAGCTTCTCGGACGCGAAGAGCTTCTCGGAATGCTGCTCTCTGTATGGACGGCACCGATTCGCAACATGGCTTGCGGACTCGACAATCTCGCGAAGAAGAAGGCGGAAGAAGAGGCCGCCTGACAGATGCAGCGTAAGCTGCCGAACAGAAATAAAATTCCTAACAGGAGATGAGAAATGGCAATTACCAAAGAAGAGTTGTTTGAATATATCGAAGGTCTTTCCGTACTCGAACTCAACGAGCTTGTCAAAGAGTTCGAAGAGAGATTCGGAGTCTCCGCCACACCGATGGTTGTGGCCGGTGCAGGCGGCGGTGAAGCCGGCGGCGCAGCCGAAGAGCAGAGCGAATTCGACGTTATTCTTACAAGCCCCGGCGCCAAGAAGATCAACGTTATCAAAGTTGTACGTGAAGTTACCGGTCTCGGTCTCAAAGAGGCTAAAGAGGCTGTCGACAACGCACCTACAACAGTCAAAGAGGGTGTCAGCAAAGAGGAGGCCGAAGAGCTCAAAGCCAAGTTCGAAGAGGCCGGCGCAAGCGTCGAAATTAAATAATATTTTAATTTATTTATATAAAGGGAAGGTCGAACCTTCCCTTTATCTGGTTTATTCTATCATTGTAACTTATGCTTACACTAACCGTATCGAATATAGATACATCCCGATGCAACACACTACTGAATGAGGTCTTAGCCCATGCTTAACAATCTTAAATCAGGGAACCGATTACGTGTTGATTTTGCCAAAACCCCCCAGGAGATCGATGTCCCCGATCTTTTGCAACTTCAGCACAGCAGTTACGACAACTTTTTGATGATCAATGAAAAAGATCGATCCAACAGCGGAATTGAACATGTTTTCCGATCTATCTTTCCGATACACGACCCGCAGAACCGACTTACACTCGAATATGCCGGCAGTGAGATAACCAAACCCAAATACACCGTACGAGAGTGTATGGAGCGTGGCCTTACATACGCCGTTTCACTCAAAATGAAGGTAAGGCTGGTTCTATGGGAGAGAAACGACAAGACAGGTGAGAAAACCGGTGTCAAAGATATCAAAGAGCAGGCGATATTCGTTAGAGATATCCCGCTGATGACCGATCGTACATCATTTATCATCAACGGGGTGGAGAGGGTCGTCGTCAACCAGCTCCACAGAAGTCCCGGCGTCATTTTCAAGGAGGAGGAGGCTGCTACCGGTAGCAGCAAGCTGCTATATACGGCCCAGATTATTCCCGACCGCGGATCGTGGCTCTACTTCGAGTACGATGCGAAGGATATCCTCTATGTACGCATAAACAAAAGGAGAAAGATTCCCGTCACGATCCTGTTTAGGGCGCTGGGCTACGGCAAGCAGGATATCCTGAAGCTCTTCTACCCCCTGATGACCATACGTGTAAAGAACAACAAGTTCCTGATGCCATTCAAGCCGGAAAACTTCGCGGGGCGCGTAGAACACGACGTAAAAGACGAAGACGGCAACCTGATTATCGCAATGGGCAAGAGGCTCTCTTCCAAGAGGGCAAAAAAACTCGTCGAAGACGGGCTGAAGTGGGTCGAGTATCCTGTCGACATTCTGATCGAGCGCCACCTTGCCGAACCGATCATCGACCAGGAGAGCGGGGAGGTTTTGCTCGACACGCTTACGCAGCTCGACGAGAACAAGCTTAAAAAGATTCTCGACGCCAAGGTGAAAGAGTTCGTCATAGCAGACGATCTGGCAAGCGGAGTGGACCGTTCGATAATCAACGCTTTCAATGCCGACCAGGAGAGCCTCAAGCTGCTTAGGCAGACAGAGCAGATAGAGGATGAGAACGATCTTTCCGCGATAAGAATCTACAAGGTGATGAGACCCGGCGAGCCAGTTACCAAAGATGCGGCGAAAGCGTTCGTCAAGCAGCTCTTCTTCGATCCGGAGCGCTACGACCTGACTCGCGTCGGACGTATGAAGATGAACCACAAGCTTGGCGTGGAGGTTCCGGAGTATGTGACGGTGATGACCGACGAAGATATCATAAAGACCGTTCAGTATCTTATAAGGGTCAGAAACGGGCAGGGGCATATCGACGATCGCGATCACCTCGGAAACAGAAGGATCCGTGCGATAGGCGAACTTCTCGGCAACGAGCTGCAGACCGGTCTTATTAAGATGCAGAAGGCGATCCGGGACAAGATGAGCACGATGAGCGGAAGTCTCGACGAGCTTATGCCGCACGATCTGATCAACTCCAAGATGATCACGAATACTATCCTGGAGTTCTTTACGAGCGGACAGCTTAGTCAGTTCATGGATCAGACCAATCCGCTTTCGGAAGTTACCCACAAAAGGCGTCTCTCGGCACTCGGTGAGGGCGGTCTTGTGAAAGAGAGGGCAGGATTCGAGGTTCGAGACGTCCACCCGACACACTACGGTCGAATCTGTCCGATCGAGACGCCGGAAGGCCAGAACATCGGACTTATAAATACGCTCTCTTCTTATGCGAAGGTAAACGAGCTGGGATTTATCGAGGCCCCATACAAAAAGGTCGTGGACGGTAAAGTGACCAGCGAGATCGTCTATATGACGGCCACGCAGGAAGAGGGTCTCACGATAGCTCCCGCGAGCACCAAGCTGACGGAGGAGGGGGAGATCGTCGAAGATCTGATAGAGGCGCGGCGCGACGGCGAGATTCTGCTTGTAGACAGAAACGAAGTCGACTATATCGACCTCAGCCCGCTGATGGTCGTGGGTGTGGCGGCGAGCCTGATTCCGTTTCTTGAGCACGACGATGCGAACCGCGCCCTGATGGGGTCGAACATGCAGCGGCAGGGGGTTCCTCTTCTGATCTCCGAAGCCCCGATAGTAGGCACAGGTGTAGAGAAGCTGATCGCGAGGGACGCATGGGTGAGCATAAAGGCGAAGCGAAGCGGTATTGTGGAGAAGGTCGACTCCAAAAACATCTATATCATGGGCGAAGATGAAGAGGGGGCCTTCATAGACCACTACCGCCCGCAGAAGAATATGCGTACCAACCAGAACACCACGTTCAGTCAGGTGCCCATCGTCAAAAAAGGCGACCGAGTAGAGGCCGGGCAGGTAATAGCGGACGGCCCGAATATGGACCAGGGCGAGCTTGCCATCGGAAGGAACATAATGGTCGCCTTTATGCCGTGGAACGGCTACAACTTCGAGGATGCGATCGTCGTGAGCGAGAAGCTGATTCGTGAAGATACGTTTACGTCGGTCCACATCTACGAAAAAGAGGTGGAGGCGAGAGAGCTCAAGCACGGTGTCGAAGAGATCACGCGCGATATCCCCAACGTCAGGGAGGAGGATATCCAGCATCTCGACGAGAGCGGAATCGTTAAGATCGGGACCTATATCAAACCGGGTATGATCATGGTAGGAAAGGTTTCGCCCAAAGGTGAGGTGAAGCCTACTCCGGAAGAGCGCCTGCTCCGCGCGATTTTCGGCGAAAAGGCGGGGCATGTCGTCAACAAGTCGCTCTACTGTCCGCCTTCGATGGAGGGTGTCGTCGTAGATGTAAAAATATTTACAAAAAAGGGCTACGAGAAGGATCAGCGCGCGATTCGGGCATACGAAGAGGAGAAGGCGGAACTCGATAGAGAGCACCACGACAAACTCCTGATGCTCGACAGGGAGGAGATGCTAAGAATCTACTCCCTTCTCGGAAATGCGATCCTGCAGGAGGATCTCGAGATAGAGGGCAAAGAGTTCAAAAAGGGTGAGAAGATCGGCAGGGAGGCTCTCGAGAGCGTCAACCGCTTCGCCCTCAACACTATCGCGAAGCACTTCGACGAAGAGGTCCAGAACCGCTATGCCGCACTGAAGAACCACTTTCAGGCGGAGAAGCGGAAGCTGCGTGAAGATCATGAGGAGAAGCTCAATATTCTTGAAAAGGATGACATCCTGCCTAACGGCGTAACGAAGCTTGTCAAGGTGTATGTGACCACCAAACGCAAACTGAAGGTGGGGGACAAGATGGCGGGACGCCACGGAAACAAGGGTATCGTCTCCAATATCGTACCGGAGATGGATATGCCCTACCTCGAAGACGGTACGCCTGTAGAGATTATTCTCAACCCGCTGGGGGTTCCGTCTCGTATGAACATCGGGCAGATTCTCGAGGTACACCTGGGGCTTGTCGGCAAGCGTCTGGGGCAGCAGATTCAGGCGATCTTCGACGAGAAGAGAGAGGGGTTTGTCAAGGAGCTGAGGGCCAAAATGGCCGAGATAGCGGATGTGGCGAAGCTGATGAACGCCAAAGAGACGCTCGACAAGATGAGCGACGAGGAGCTGATAGAGTACGCGAGAGACTGGTCGAAGGGGGTCAAGTTCGCGACACCGGTATTCGAGAGCGTCAATGCCGAAGAGTTCGCTAAACTCTTCGAGATGGCGAAGATCGACTCCGACGGCAAGTGCGTTCTTTACGACGGCAAGACCGGGGAGAGGATGAAAGAGCGCGTCAATGTGGGCTATATGTATATGCTCAAGCTGCACCACCTCGTAGACGAGAAGATGCATGCACGCTCCACCGGACCGTACAGCCTCGTTACGCAGCAGCCGGTCGGCGGTAAGGCGCTCTTCGGAGGCCAGAGATTCGGAGAGATGGAAGTGTGGGCCCTCGAGGCGTACGGAGCGGCGAATGTCCTTAAAGAGATGCTGACGATCAAGTCCGACGACGTAGAGGGGCGACTGCGCGCATACAAAGCGCTCACGAGAGGAGAAAACGTACCTGCTGCCGGTATTCCGGAGACCCTGTTCGTTCTTACCAAGGAACTTCAGGCACTCGCATTAGATGTAGAGCTTTTAGATGAGGAAGAAGAGAATGAAGAAACTGGTACCGATTGAAGTAACCGAAGATAAGCGCCCGAAGGATATAAAGGCGATTCAGTTAAGATTGGCGAGCCCGGAAAAGATCCTCTCCTGGAGTTTCGGAGAGGTCAAGAAGCCGGAGACCATAAACTACCGAACCCTCAAGCCGGAGAGAGACGGGCTCTTCTGCGCCAAGATCTTCGGTCCCGTACGAGACTACGAGTGTCTATGCGGAAAGTACAAGAAGATGCGCTACAAGGGCGTAGTGTGCGAAAAGTGCGGCGTCGAGGTTACAAGCTCGAAAGTGAGACGCTACAGAATGGGCCATATCGATCTTGTGACACCGGTCGCCCATATCTGGTACGTCAACTCGCTTCCCTCGAGAATCGGCACCCTGCTGGGTGTGAAGATGAAAGATCTGGAGAGGGTGCTTTATTATGAGGCGTATATCGTCGAAAACCCGGGTGAAGCGAGTTACGACAACGAAGGAAAAGCTCCCGTTTTGAAGTACGATATTCTGAACGAGGAGCAGTTTCAGTCGATATACCAGCGTTTCGCTGACACCGGCTTCCATGCCGAGATGGGCGGGGAAGTCATAAAGCGGCTCCTTGCGGATCTCGATCTGACCGAACTTTTCCACTCCCTGAAGTCGGAGGTGGAGCAGACAGGTTCCGAAGCCAAGAGGAAGACTCTCGTAAAGCGTCTGAAGGTTATAGAGTCGTTTCTTACATCCAACAACCGTCCCGAGTGGATGATGCTCGACGTGCTTCCCGTTCTTCCGCCCGATCTGCGGCCGCTTGTAGCGCTCGATGGGGGTAAGTTCGCCGTATCCGACGTAAACGACCTCTACCGACGGGTAATCAACAGAAATCAGCGTCTGAAGCGCCTGATGGAGCTCGATGCACCCGAGATAATCATCCGCAACGAGAAGCGTATGCTGCAGGAGTCCGTCGATGCACTCTTCGACAACGGCAGGCGCGGCAACGCGGTAAAGGGCGCCAATAAGCGGCCTCTCAAATCATTGAGCGAGGTGATCAAAGGGAAGCAGGGGCGGTTCAGGCAGAACCTTCTGGGTAAGCGTGTCGACTTCTCGGGACGTTCTGTTATCGTCGTGGGTCCGAACCTCCGAATGGATCAGTGCGGTCTGCCCAAAAACATGGCTCTGGAGCTCTTCAAGCCCCACCTTCTGGCCAAGCTCGAAGAGAAGGGCTACGCCACGACGCTGAAAGCGGCCAAGAATATGATAGAGGAGAAGACCAACGAAGTCTGGGAGTGCCTTCAGGAGATCGTAGACGAGTATCCGGTAATGCTAAACCGTGCACCTACACTCCACAAGCTTTCGATTCAGGCCTTCCACCCGGTTCTGATAGACGGCAAGGCGATACAGCTCCATCCCCTCGTCTGTGCCGCCTTCAACGCCGACTTCGACGGTGACCAGATGGCGGTTCACGTACCGCTTGGACAGGAGGCTGTGGCCGAGTGCAAGCTTCTCATGCTCAGCTCCATGAACATTCTGCTTCCGGCGAGCGGAAAGGCGATTACGGTACCGAGCCAGGATATGATTCTGGGTCTCTACTACCTCTCCCTCGAGAAGCAGGATGTAAAAGGCTCCAACAAGCTATTCGCAAACGTGAAAGAGGTTCTGACAGCGCTCGACGGAGAGCATCTCGACATACACGCGAGGGTGCGCACCATAGTCGACGGCCGCATAGTCTATACGACGGCCGGACGTCTGATTTTGAAGTCGATACTTCCCGATTTCGTTCCGGAGCATATGTGGAACAAGGTGCTTAAGAAGAAAGACATAGGTACGCTTATCGACTACGTCTACAAGCACGGCGGGCTCGAGATAACGGCGGAGTTCCTCGACAACCTCAAGGATCTCGGCTTCAAATACGCGACGATGGCCGGCGTATCGATCTCTTCCGACGACATAAGGATCCCGGAGGCGAAGTACAAGCTGGTTGAAGATGCGAAGAAACGGGTCAGGGAGATTCAGCAGCAGTTCAGTGCCGGTCTTTTGACGGAGCAGGAGCGCTACAACAAGATCGTAGATGTCTGGACAGACACCAACAACGCGGTCGCTGCCGAGATGATGAAGCTGATCCAGGAGGATAAAGGCGGCTTCAACTCGATCTACATGATGGCGGACTCTGGTGCGAGGGGATCGGCGGCGCAGATAAGACAGCTTGCCGGTATGCGCGGACTTATGGCGAAACCGAACGGCGCGATTATCGAGACACCGATCATCTCGAACTTCAAAGAGGGTCTGAACGTTCTGGAGTACTTCATTTCGACACACGGCGCGCGTAAAGGTCTCGCGGATACGGCTCTCAAAACGGCGAACGCCGGTTACCTGACCAGGAAGCTGATCGACGTTGCACAGAATGTGAAGGTCACCATCGAGGATTGCGGTACGCACGAGGGTATCGAGATTACCGACATAACCATAGGCTCGGAGATGATCGAAAGTCTCGAAGATCGCGTGCACGGACGCGTGCTGGCCGATGATGTAATCGACCCGATCAGCAATGAGATTCTGATCTCGGAAGGCACCCTGATAGACGACGAGAAGGCACAGCTCATCAAAGATGCGGGAGTTCGTGCGGTAACAATAAGAACACCTATCACATGCAAGGCGGAGAACGGTGTGTGTGCCAAGTGCTACGGCCTCAATATGGGAGAGGGTAAACTCGTCAAACCGGGTGAAGCGATCGGAATCATCGCGGCGCAGTCGATCGGTGAACCGGGGACCCAGCTGACGCTGCGTACCTTCCACATCGGAGGAACCGCGTCGAGCGAAAAGACGGAGAGGCAGGCGGTCGCGACCAAAGAGGGATTCATCAGGTACTACAACCTGAAGACCTACCGCAACAGCGAAGGAAAGCTTCTGGTCGCGAACAGAAGGAACGCCGGTATTCTGCTCGTGGAGCCGAAGATAAAAGCTCCGTTCAGCGGGGAGCTCGATGTGCAGACCGTTCACGAGGAGATTATCCTTACACTCAAAAACGGTGACGAGAAGGTCCGGTACGCGCTGCGCAAGAGCGATGTCGCCAAGCCGAACGAGCTCGCGGGAGTGAGCGGAAAGATAGAAGGGAAGTTCTTCCTGCCCTACTCGAGCGGAACCAAAGTCGAAGAGAAAGATTCGATCGTCGAAGTGATCAAAGACGGCTGGAACGTTCCCAACCGTATTCCGTACGCCGCCGAACTGCGTGTGGAAAACGGCGCTCCGATAACACAGACGATCAGAGCCGAAGCCAACGGTACCGTCAAATATTTCCACCTCAAGGGCGACTACCTCGAGAGATACGACGGCGTAAGGGCCGGCGACAAGATCGACGAGAAGGGGCTCTTTGCCGTTGTGGCGGATGACGAGGGCCGCGAAGCCAACAGGCACTATATAGCTCGCGGGTCGATAATAAAGACAGGCGACGACGAGAAGGTAGAAAACAGCACGATCATCGCCGAACCGGTGAGTGCGGAGCATACCATTATCGCCGAGTGGGATCCGTATACGGATCCGATCATCGCAGAAAAGAGCGGTAAAGTTTCATTCGAAGATATCATACCCGGCATTACGGCGAGTGAACAGTTCGACGAGATCACCGGCCAGACGAGGCTCGAAATACATGAGTATATACCGCCGGGGTACAAACCCGCGATCGTTCTGGCTGCCGACGACGGAGAGCTTATCCGCTATACGATGGAGCCGAAGACGGCGATCTATGTCGTAGACGGCCAGGAGGTCAAGACGGCGGATGTTTTGGCCAAGACTCCGAAGGCGGTGATAAAGTCGCGCGACATTACCGGGGGTCTTCCGAGGGTCAGCGAACTCTTCGAAGCCAGAAGGCCCAAAAACCCGGCTCTTATCGCCGAGATGGACGGGGTCGTATCTTTCGGCAAGCCGCTTAGAGGCAAGGAGCGAATCATCATCTCAGGCGAAAACGGCCAGTCGAGCGAGTACCTGGTGGACAAAAACAGGCAGATTCTCGTACACAACGGCGAATTCGTCCATGCAGGTGAAAAGCTTACCGACGGTACGGTCAGCAGTTACGACATACTCAGGATACTGGGTGAAAAGGCGTTGCACTACTATATGGTGAGCGAGATTCAGCAGGTATACCGCCGCCAGGGGGTCAACATCTCCGACAAGCATATCGAGATAATCTTCTCACAGATGCTCAGGCAGGTGAAGATCATAGAGAGCGGCAATACGAAGTTCATTGCAGGCGACCTTGTGAGCAGGCGCCAGTTCATGGAAGAGAACAGGCGAATTATCAAACTCGGAGGCGAGCCGGCGATTGCGGAGCCGGTCCTTGTGGGAATTACGCGTGCGGCGGTCAGTTCCGACAGTTTCATCTCGGCGGCATCCTTCCAGGATACCACGAAGGTTCTTACCGAAGCGAGCATCTCAGCCAAGGTCGACCCTCTCGACGATCTGAAAGAGAACGTGATTATCGGAAGGCTCATTCCTGTCGGTACGGGACTCTACCGCCAGGACGAGATAAAGCTTCAAGAGGGTACGCCGCAGTGACGCGGCCCCCTTTGAAGCGGTAAGCGGCAGAGCTGCAAAATTAAAATATACTTAATTTAAGTTAAGTATAATAATTGTTTGGATATTATTTGCCATCAATTTCTACAACTATTAAAAATTATGAAAGGAATTTGAGTGCCTACCATCAACCAACTGGTTCGTAAAGAACGCAAAAAGGTAATCAAAAAGTCTAAATCTCCAGCGCTCGTGAAGTGTCCGCAGCGCCGCGGGGTATGTACGCGTGTATATACGACTACACCGAAGAAGCCGAACTCGGCACTTAGGAAAGTCGCCAAAGTCCGACTTACGAGCGGATTCGAAGTGATCAGCTATATTCCCGGAGAGGGGCACAACCTGCAGGAGCACTCCATCGTACTCGTACGCGGAGGCCGTGTAAAAGACCTTCCGGGTGTCAAATACCACATCGTTCGCGGCGCACTCGACACGGCAGGTGTCGCCAACAGACGAGTTTCACGCTCGAAATATGGTGCGAAACGCCCCAAATAATTTAGAAAGACAAGAGGAAAAGAATAATGAGAAGACGACGAGCACCGGTTCGTGAAGTGATGCCTGACCCTATCTACAACTCGAAAGTGGTCACCAAGTTTATCAACGGGATTATGCTTGACGGCAAGAAATCCGTTGCAGAAACAGTAATGTACAGTGCTTTGAAGATCGCCGAGGAGAAGACCGGCAAAAAAGGGATCGAGATTTTCAATGAGGCGATCGAAAACGTCAAACCTCTTATGGAAGTGAAGAGCAGGCGTGTGGGTGGTGCGACATATCAGGTGCCGATCGAAGTAAGACCTGTTCGTCAGCAGGCACTCGCGATCAGGTGGATTATCGATGCGGCACGCAAGCGAAACGAACGAACCATGGCTGCACGACTCGCCAACGAGCTGATGGAAGCGGCTGAAAAACGCGGCGCGGCTTACAAGAAGAAAGAAGACACCTACAAAATGGCAGAGGCGAACAAAGCGTTTGCCCACTACCGTTGGTAAGCGGCCGGACCCTCCGGAACGCTTGCATACCGAACAGGCACGGCCTGTTTGGTCTTTTTTAAACTTCGCTTCGCTATAATCACGACAAAATTTACCAACGCTTAAAAGGAAACAACGATGGCACGAAAAACACCTATCGAACGTGTACGAAACATCGGTATCGCTGCACACATCGATGCCGGAAAAACGACAACGACCGAACGTATTCTGTTTTATACCGGACTCTCGCATAAGATCGGAGAGGTTCACGACGGTGCGGCGACGATGGACTGGATGGAGCAGGAGCAGGAGCGCGGCATCACTATCACCTCGGCTGCGACGACATGTTTCTGGAAAAATCACCAGATCAACATTATCGACACACCCGGTCACGTCGACTTCACTATCGAAGTTGAACGTTCGATGAGGGTTCTTGACGGTGCGGTTGCCGTCTTTTGTGCCGTCGGCGGGGTTCAGCCGCAGTCAGAGACGGTATGGCGACAGGCGAACAAATACGGCGTACCCCGTATGGCGTTTGTAAACAAGATGGATAGGATCGGTGCCGACTTTTTTGAAGTTGAGCGCCAGATAAAAGAGCGACTCAAATCCAACGCAGTGCCGATTCAGATTCCTATAGGCGCCGAGGACGATTTCCAGGGTGTCGTCGATCTTGTGGAGATGAAAGCGATAATCTGGGAAGATGAGGGCTTTGGACAGAAGTTTGAAATTACCGATATTCCCGCCGACCTTGTAGATAAAGCGAACGAGTATCGAGAAAAGCTTATCGAAGCAGTAGCCGAAACGAGCGAAGAGCTGATGGAGAAGTATTTCGGCGGAGAAGAGCTGACTGTGGACGAGATCAAAAAGGGGATCAAGCAGGCCACTCTCGATATGACCATGGTTCCGATGCTCTGCGGAACGGCATTCAAGAACAAAGGTGTCCAGCCCATGCTCGACGCCGTTGTCGACTATCTGCCGGCACCGACGGAGGTTAGAAACATTCATGCCGAAGATCTCGAAGGCAACGAGGTAGAGGTCAGATCTACAGACGACGGACCGTTCGCCGCTCTCGCGTTCAAGATCATGACCGACCCGTTCGTAGGACAGCTTACGTTTATACGTGTCTATCGCGGTATTGCCGAAGCGGGAAGCTATGTCTACAACTCCACCAAAGGCAAAAAGGAGCGTATCGGACGACTGCTTCAGATGCACTCCAACAAGCGTGAAGAGATCAAAGAGATCCACGCGGGAGAGATCGGAGCGTGCGTCGGTCTTAAAAACACCCTTACGGGAGATACCCTCTGCGACGAGAAGGAGAAGGTTATTCTGGAGCGCATGGAGTTTCCGGATCCTGTTATCTCGGTTGCTGTCGAGCCCAAGACAAAAGCCGACCAGGAGAAGATGTCTATCGCGCTGCAGAAGCTTGCGGAGGAGGATCCGAGCTTCCGGGTCCATACCGACGAAGAGAGCGGTCAGACCATCATCTCCGGTATGGGTGAGCTCCACCTCGAGATTCTCGTAGACCGTATGATGAGAGAGTTCAAGGTCGAAGCAGAAGTCGGCCAGCCTCAGGTTGCATACCGAGAAACCATCAAGATGCCTGTAGAGCAGGAGTACAAGTATGCGAAGCAGTCCGGCGGTCGCGGACAGTACGGCCATGTGTTCCTTAAACTCGAACCTAAAGATCCGGGCAGCGGATATGAGTTTGTAGATGCGATCAAGGGCGGTGTCGTTCCAAAAGAGTTCATTCCGGCGGTAGACAAAGGTGTGCAGGAGGCTATGCAAAACGGTGTTCTGGCCGGCTATCCCGTCGAGGATGTAAAAGTTACCCTTTACGACGGTAGCTACCACGATGTCGACTCTTCCGAGATGGCGTTCAAGCTTGCCGGTTCGATGGCGTTCAAAGAGGGTGCCAAAAAGGCGAACCCGGTAATACTCGAACCCATCATGAAGGTGGAGGTAGAGATTCCCGAAGATTACATGGGTGACGTAATAGGCGACCTGAACCGACGCCGTGGACAGATCAACAGTATGGAAGACCGCCACGGAAACAAGATAGTCAACGCCTTCGTTCCTCTTGCCGAGATGTTCGGCTACTCGACAGACCTGCGGTCTGCGACACAGGGACGCGGTACATACGCAATGGAGTTCGACCACTACGAAGAGGTTCCGAAAAACGTCGCCGACGAGATTATCAAAAAACGAAACGGCTAAAGAAGAGGTGGACCGGAGTATCTCCGGTCGCCGCTCTCTACCACCGTATAGTCGCGGTCTTCAAGATGCGGCCTCTCTTCCTCTGCCGATACTGCTTCAACCGCCGACCCCGTAGCTCAGCCGGATAGAGCGTCGGATTCCTAATCCGAAGGCCGCGCGTTCGAATCGCGCCGGGGTCACCACCTTTTCTCCTGAAACTAAAAACTCTAAACTAAAAGCTCCGTCGGATGTTTCTTCGCTTTTGTTACTGGTATAATCTCAGACATGAAAACTCTAAAAAATGAAATTATCGAAGCCGTTAAATATGATGATGTAGAGCGCATAGAGGCACTGCTGAACGAGGGGTGTGACGCGAACAGTACGGACGAGGAGGGGCGGCCGCTTCTACTGCTTGCCGTAAAGAGCGGAGCGAGCAGAGAGGCGGTCGAGCTTCTTCTGGAGAGAGGCGCCGATCTCGGGTGGACTACCGAAGAGGGTGTAGGCCTTCTTGACGAGGCCGTGGAGAGAAACAGGATCGACCTTGCCGAGCTATTTATAGAGAGGGGGATCGATCCGGCGGTCACCAGACGGGGCAGCGGCATGACGGCCCTTATGCTGGCCGCAAGTTTCGACTACATCGATATGATGGAGCTTCTTTGCGAAAAGGGTGCTGATCTTTTTGCTGTGGATGGACAGGGGCTTAGTGCGAGCGACTATGCAAGAAAGCTCGGCAGGATAAAAGCGAAGAGGTGGCTGGATGAGAAGATCGCCGATCCGTTTTGAGGTCCGGTATGGATATAGGTAGCATCGTAGAGGGCGTAAAGGGCCGAAAGATCCTTTTTGTCGGAAAGACAAAGACGATGAGCCCCGAAGATATAGAGCTCTTTTTGCAGCAGTGCGGTGCCGAGGCGGCAACGGATGAGAATGACCCAGCTTTGGGTATGGCGGTACGGGGGAGGCTCCTGAACCCGGTAGAGGAGCGGATGTGCGACGATCTCGAAAAGAGCGGGGTCGCGGTTGTCGGTATCGAGGGTGTGGAGGCCTACTACGCCGCCAACATAGAGAGGGAGGCGCTGCTCGGCAGTCTGATGCTATTTAGAAACAGGAGCAGGATCATAAACCTGCTGCACAACAGTTTCCTCGACGACGATCTCTTCTGCGATATTCTGAAACTCTACGACTGGGAGGGGAGAGGACCTTTCGAGAGCGACGAGAACAGGGATGTTGCCGGGGCGATGGTCGCACGTTTCTACCCGGAAATCGAGAGAAACCACAATATTCAGTACTCGCCGGTGGGCCCGTTTCTCGTTGCGGCTCACAGCGACAACGAGAATCTTCTCGAAGCGATCTCGACGATTCCCGATTACGAGATAACCCAGCGAAGTGCGGATAGATGGATGCCCGCCACGCTGCACGAGTCTCTGCTTCTCAATCCGGCTCTCGGAGGCGAAGTGCTGGAGCGCTTTTGCGACTCGAAAGATGAGAGAAAGAGAGCTTTTGCGGCGATGCATCCCGCCTTGAGCGCCAAGAGGCAGCGGCAGTTCGCAAAGAGCGGTTCGAAACAGGTTCTCGAAGCTCTGGCAAGAAACTGGAGCCTGCTCGACGAACTGTACGAGAGGCTGCTTGGAAGCGAATATGGGGAGGTAAGGCTCGCATTTTTGGCCCACCAGCCCCCGGGGAGGCTTCTGGAGAGGCTCGACGAGCTGGATGAAGAGAGCCAAAGAGCGGTCGGCAGGAATGTACGGCTCGACGAAGATAGCGCGATGAAGCTTGTAAAAAGCGGCTTGAAGCCTCTTCTCGAAGAGATGGCGTCGAACGAGACATTGACGGATGCCGTATATAGGGAGCTTTACGACCTGGACGATCTCGGCATCAGGCGGCGCCTCGCCGCGAACCGATCGGTCTGCGGGGAGATTCTGCAGGGTATGACGCGCATACGCGACAAAGAGATATTTGTCGCTCTGGCATCCAACCCCTCGATGCCGGAAAACCACCTGCAGAACTTTTCGAAAATAAGAGACAGGGACGTTATGGCGGCGCTGGCATCCAACCCCTCCACACCGATAGAGATACTGCTCGGCTACCAGACCGATGCCGAGCTCTCCAACATACTCAAAAGAAACGAAGCGTTTACGGAGTATATAAAACGCAATATAGGGTGGTAGTTTGATGAAAAGATATCTTGATTGCATAGGAGCGGCAGGTTGAGGCCGGTGGAGGTGAAGAGGGCGCTGACACACCTTATAGAGCAGAGGGTTCCGATCTTTTTGTGGGGGCCGCCCGGGATCGGAAAATCGTCCATCGTGCGCCAGATCGCCGAAGAGAGGGGCATAGGCTTTATGGACCTCAGGCTCACCCTGCTTGATCCGACCGATCTGCGCGGTATGCCCTTTTTCGACCAGGAGTCCCGTAAAGCTGTCTGGGCGGAGCCGGTATTTTTGCCCGACGGCAGCCGCAAAGAGGGTATTCTGTTTCTCGACGAGCTGAATACGGCGGCGCCGATGGTGCAGGCGAGCGCATACCAGCTGATTCTGGATCGCCGCATAGGAGAGTACGAGCTTCCCGAAGGGTGGGCCATAGTGGCGGCCGGTAACCGTGAGAGCGACAGGGGGGTGGTGTTCAGGATGCCCGCTCCGCTCGCCAACCGATTTGTCCATCTGGAGATGGAGATAGATGCTTCGCAGTGGAGGAGCTGGGCTCTGGAGAACGGTTTCGATGCGTCGGTTGTGGGCTTTATAGCGGCCCGCCCCGATGCGCTTTTTGCGTTCGATGCCAAATCGTCCCACAGAAGTTTTGCCACGCCGAGAAGCTGGGAGTATGTCGACAGGATAGTCAAATCGACTCCTGAGCCGGAGCTTCTGATGCCGCTGATCGCCGGTACAGTCGGAGAAGAGCTTGCGGCCGAGTTTCTCGGCTGGAGAGATGCGGCGGGAGAGCTTCCCGATATTGACGATATCCTTGCCGGCAGGGAGACAACGGTACCCGAAAGCGCAAATGCGCTCTATGTCGTCTCGTCGATGATAGTGCAGCGTGTAGGAGCTCAGAGCTCCGTGGAGCTGCTCGACAATGTGTTGAACTACATTATGGGGATGCCCGGGGAGTTTTCGGTGATGACGCTGAAAGAGCTGCAAAAAAGAGGCGTTCTGGTCGAGAAGTCTTCCGTATGGAAGAGCTGGATAAGGGAGTTTGGCTACCTGCTGGCATGATGGTGGAGAGCAAGATTACCAAAGCGAAGAGCCGGCTTGTGCTGAAGCACCCCTATTTCGGGATGCTCGCAAGCCGTCTCAGGGTTGAACCGGGCGATGTGGAGGCCTTTTTGAGCGACGGCCGCACCCTTCAGTACAACGAGGAGTACTTCGAGAAAGAGCCGGTAGAGACCGTCGAGTTCGCCCTCGCAAACAGCGTGATGCATCATGTTCTCGCCCACGAAAACAGAAAGATGTCGCGCCAGGGGTGGCTCTGGCAGCTGGCGACAGACTACGCCGTCAACTCGATGCTCAAGGAGAATGGATTCAAGATCCCGTTTCGGGTGAACTATGACGAGCGGTTCGACGGCATGTATGCCGAAGAGATATACGCCGTCTTGAAAGATGAGATAAGAAACGAAGATTACAACGACGACGAGAGCAACGAAGATGGGTTCAACGAGCAGAACAAAAACAGGATAAGAGAGGAGAAGCCGCCGGAAAATAGCGGTAAAGATCGCCAGAGCCTCCCCCTGCCTCCGGCGGAGCTGGAGCCCGAACTCGAGCAGGAGTGGGCGAGGGCGATGAGGGAGGCGCTCGATAAAGCGGCCGAAGAGGGCGAAGAGCCTGCCGGTATCGAGCGGCTCTTTACTCTCCGTGCCCAAAGCTCCGTCGATTGGCGAAGCGAACTCTACCAGGCGATAAACCGCCACCTAAAGAGCGACTACACCTTTGCGCGCCCGAACAAAAAAGGGATCTCGAGCGGCATATATCTTCCATCTACGTGCAGCGAGCGGCTCGGAGTCGTGGTGGCCATAGACTCCAGCGGCTCGGTGGAGGAGGAGCTTTTGAGCCTCTTTGCCGGTGAGCTGGAGGCGCTTTTTCTGAGCTTTCCCGATGTGCAGTTAGATCTTCTGGTATGCGACGCGAAGATACAGAACGTCTACAGGTTCGTCTCGGGGGAGATCCTCGACTTTTCTATAAAGGGTGGAGGCGGCACCGATTTCAGGCCGGTCTTCGACTATATAGAGAGGGAGCTTCCGGAGACCTCCATGCTCATCTACTTTACCGACGCGAAGGGTACCTTTCCGCAAAACGAGCCGCTTTATGAGACGATCTGGGTGGTGAAGGAGGAGTCCGAAGTGCCGTTTGGAAGAGAGATAGTTATAAAGGATAAATAGTGGGAATAGAGATAAAAACCGGAGATATAACGAAAGAGCATGCCTGCGCGATAGTCAATGCCGCCAACAGCTCTTTGATGGGCGGAGGGGGAGTCGACGGCGCCATACACAGGGCGGGCGGGCCGAAGATTTTGCAGGAGTGCAGAGAGATTCGCGGCAGGGAGTATCCAGACGGCCTGCCCACCGGTGAGGCGGTAGCCACTACGGGCGGAAACCTTCCGGTGAAATATGTGATACATACGGTAGGGCCCGTCTGGGGCAGGTGCGGCGAAAGGTGCGACGAGCTTCTCGCTGATGCCTACAGGAACTCTCTGAAGAGGGCGGCGGAGCTCGGATGCGACTCTGTGGTGTTTCCGGCGATCTCTACGGGCGTATACGGCTTTCCGCCCGAACGTGCGGCCAGGATCGCCTACCGAACGGTGAAGGAGTTTCTAAAGAGCCGTCCTCGGATGGGTGTTACATTTATCTTTCATAGCGACGAGAGCAGAAAGATCTTCGAAGAGGCCAACGGCCTATAGAAGCTCTATACCCGACTTTATGGCGTCCACGCCGTATTTCCTGCGCACCTTTACGGCCTGAAGCCATACCTTTTGCATCTTCGTCTCTCTCTCGCAGGTAAAGAGAGACCCCCTCTCGGTCACCTTCGTCTCGAAGTTCCCGCAGCTGACCGCCAGGCGCACTATAGCCAGCGAGCGGTATATGTCTATCGTCTCGAAGAGCTCTGTTACACGCTCTCTGAGAGCCGATTCGCTGAAGATGAACGTCTCGCTCACGCTCCTCTTGGCCCTCTGGCCGAACTGGTATTTGATGCCCAGAAACAGGGTTTTCGGCCTGCTCTCTATCTTTGCGAGCAGCTGTGAGAGGTGGCGGCACAAAACCGCAAGCCGCCTTTTGGCCTCTTTTCTGTCGAAGAGCGGATCTATCGTGCGCGATATCCCTATGGAGCGCCTGTCACGTCCGGGGATCACGGGCTCTTTGTCGTCTCCGTTTACGCGGTGGTAGAGGGTGATGCCGGGCTTTTTCCAGCGGTACAGAAGGTGTTTAGACTCCTTCAGATCCTTCAGCGTCTCTATTTTATAGGAGCGGAGCCGCCCGGAAAAGCCTCTGCCTATACCCGGAAAAGCCTCTATCGGGAGCGGGTCTACGAAGCTGTCGACATCCTCTCTGAAAAGCGTTTTGCAGCCGTTGGGTTTGGCCGCGCTTGTAGCCATCTTCGCTATCCACTTCGACGGGGCGGCCCCTATGGATACCGGCAGCCCGAACCTCGCCTCTATATCCGTTCGCAGTTCATCTATGAAGGCGGGAACCTCCCTATCATCCACCCATCCTCCGAGGTCGCCGAAAAATTCGTCTATGCTGTACTGTTCCAAGACCGGGATCTTCGTCTCGAGGTAGAGCTTCAGGTTGTGTGAGCACTCGTGGTAGAAGAGGTGGTTGGGAGGAAGCACCGTAAGGTTCGGGCAGCGCTGGAGTGCCTCCCTTACGGTCATACCGGTCTTTACGCCGAAGGCTCTCGCTTCGTAACTCGATGTGATGACTATACCGCGTATTTTGCGCCCCTCTACGAAGTACTCCTCAAAAGAGCTTTCGGAGTCGTAGAATATGGTCGGTACGAAGGCGCCGCTGTTTTCGAGGGTGATGTCGATGTTTCGGCTGCCGCTGTCGAAGATGAACGGGTCACCCCTTCCCCCGACCGCTATGGGAGCCCCCTTTAAAGAGGGGTTCAAAAGCCTCTCGCAGGAGGCGAAGAAGGAGTCGAGATCGAGATGTATTATCATTTGGCCTCCTTTTTCGGTTATTCGGTTGGGTAACTGTTTAAACGGGGTTGAATATCAGATACAATTGTAGGCCCGTATGGTATGATAGGGCCAAAATATATCAATTTCTAAAGATGTGAAATGCTATCTTTCGATGAAGTCTTGACTCGGCTGAAGGATATTTTGAGTGCCGAGGTGGGGGAACGGAAAGTTTTGGATAAAGATGTGGCCGAAGCACTGGGGATAGTGCCGGCCTACTTCTCCGTACTCAAGAAGCGGGGGACGCTTCCGCTCGCACAGATATCCGACTTCTGCGCGAAGAGAAAAATCAGCATAAACTGGCTGCTATACGACCAGGCTCCGAGATCGCTGGAAGAGAGTACCGAAAAGTATGCCGCTATCAGGTACTTCAGGCAGATAAACGCATCCGCCGGAAGCGGTGCGCTCAACTGGGAGGAGGAGTACGAGACCATCCGTATAGGGGAAGATCTCGTCGATCTGCTGGGCGGCAGAAGCCGTCTGAAGTATATAGAGGCTCTCGAGGTGAAGGGCGACTCGATGGAGCCCCTGCTGCACGACGGGGATATAGTGGCGGTGGACAGAAGCCGCTGCGAGGTGAGAAGCGGGGGAATATATGTGATCAGAATCGGTGAAGAGCTCTTCATAAAGCGGCTCGAGCGCGGCGAAGGGGAGAGAGGGTGGATCTGCACCTCTCTCAACAGCGCATACCCCGCCATAGAGGCGGAGCCGTCGGAACTGCATATTCTGGGTGAAGCGGTAGCCGTTATGCAGAAGGAGTCTTGATGATAGCACAAGAAGAGAAGCTCCGCCGCCAGACGATCGATATGATCTACAACTCCGCGCCTTTCAGCATAGTGATAAATGTTCTCGCGGCTATGGTGGTGTTGGTGGTCTACTGGCCCACTTCGGAGAACAGTGTGGCGATATGGTTCAGCCTGATCGTCGCGGTGATGTTCTACCGCCTGGTCGCATATCTCTACTACAAGGCGAATCAGGAGGAGATCGCGGTAAAACGCGCCTGGCTCCTTCTTTGGATAGGGATGTTTCTAAGCGCCATCGTATGGGTGAGCAGTCTCTGGTATTTTCTCGGAAGGCAGAATATAGCGCTCGACTTTCTCATGGCCTTTATCATGGGGGGTCTCGCATCTGGAGCCGTAACCACGCTCTCTGCCGACCGCATAACGGCGGCCACCTATATCTTCACGATATTGGGCGGAACGGCGGCGTGGCTCTTTCTAAGCAGTGAGCCGACGGAGCTGATGATGGGGGTTTTGGTGCTGGCCTATCTGGCCTTTCTGATATCCAGTTCGGGGCGCATAAACCGGACCATTCTGGATGCCCTGACGCTGCGGAAGAAAAATACCCATGTGATCCGTGCACTCAAAGCCCACAAGGCGGAGATGGATCTGATATTCGACAGTGTGCCGGTGGGCATATTCTTCTACGATACCGATTTCAATATCGTAAACGTCAACCAATATTTCGTCGAGATCTTCAAATCGGAGCGCGAGAAGCTGATAGGGCTGAATCTCGAAAGTCTCGTCGACAGGCGTATTGTACAGAGCATTCGCGCACCCATAGACTACAGCGGCCTCGAAGACGGCAGTTACGAAGGTAAGTACCATACCACGACAAGCGATGTGGATGTAGATATAAGAATCAGGACGACCGCTCTCAAAGACTCGAAAAACAGGCTCGTAGGCGCTATCGGGATAGTCGAAGATATAGCGCAGGAGCTCGAGGACAAGCAGAAGATCGAGTCGTTCGCACAGTTTTATACCCGCAACCCCAACCCGGTTTTTCAGGTTTCTTGCCCCTCTCGTGAAGTTCTCGTGGAGAACGATGCGGCCAGGAAGATACGCTTTTGCGTAGAGGCGAGTGCCAGGAAGAGGTGGGATCACTTCTTGAGAAAGGTGTGCGACGGCGGCGACAAGAGTGTCACCCTGAGAGATGGCGAGACCATCTATCAGTTCGATGTCGTCTCTATAGGAAACGAGCGTGTAAATCTCTACGGGCGCGACGTGACGAAGGAGCTTCTTGCAAGGGAGAGGGCCGACTATCTCGCCTACTACGACGAACTGACCGGCCTTCCGAGGCGCAAACTGCTCTTCGAGCATATAAAGATCGCGATGATGCGCGCCGAGCGCAACGATACATACAATGCGCTCCTCTTTTTGGACCTCGACAACTTCAAACAGATCAACGACTCGATGGGGCACGACATAGGGGACCATCTGCTCAAGCAGCTGGCCAAACGTCTCACCGCCCTTATGAGGACCGGAGATATCGTATCCAGGCTCGGCGGCGACGAATTTGTCATTCTGCTTGCCGATCTGGAGGGCGATGCCGAAGAGGCGGCCGTCAAGAGCGAGATAGTCGCCCGAAAAATAAGAGAAGAGATCGCGAGACCTTTCGTTATCAACGGTAGAAAGCTCCACTTCAGCGTCAGCATAGGGATCACCCTCTTCAACCATGGACGCGACTTTTTCAGTCTGCTCAAAGAGGCCGACGTGGCGATGTACGAAGCGAAGTCGGCGGGAAAAAACTGTGTCAGGCTTTTCGATACTAAACTGGAGAAGCTGACCGTCGACAAGACAGAGATGATGCAGGATCTGCACAATGCTATAGAGAAGGGGCAGCTGAAGCTGCTCTACCATCCGCAGATCGAGATCTCCAGCGGCAGGTGTCTGGGGGCGGAGGCACTTTTGCGCTGGGATCATCCAAAAAGAGGAGCGGTTTCGCCAGATGTTTTCATTCCCCTTGCGGAGGAGAGCGGGGTCATACATGAGCTTGGCCAGTGGGTTCTGAAAACCGTGGCCAGGGATTGTTCCGACCTCCAACTCGACTACATAGCTGTAAATGTAAGCATAAAAGAGTTCGTCCGCAGCGATTTTATAGAGGTTATCAGAACCATGAAGGAGAGGGGCGAGATCGATCCTTCCAGGATAGAGCTGGAGATGACGGAGTCTGTCTTTGTGGGAAGCTATGCGAAGACCAACGAGAAGCTGCAGGAGCTCAGAGAGATGGGCTTCAGGTTCAGCATAGACGATTTCGGTACCGGGTACTCCTCGCTCTCGTATCTTAAAAACCTCTCGATAAAGACGCTCAAGATCGATAGGGGCTTCGTTCAGGATATAGGTATCAGCCCTAACGACGAGGTACTGACCAGGACCATTATAGACATAGCCTCACATTTCGGGATGAAGACGGTAGCCGAAGGGGTCGAAAATGAGACGCAGCTGGC
>JALWMA010000001.1:26023-29382 GCA_027081015.1 Campylobacterales bacterium
AGCGGCCTGCGGGTAACGCCGATTTGCATGGGGACCATGACGTTCGGCTCTTTCTGCGACAAAAAAGAGTCGTTTGCGATAATGGACAAGGCGTACGATCGCGGGATCAACTTTTTCGATACGGCCGAGCTCTATCCGGTCCCTCCCAGAAGTTCGTGGGCCGGTGCGACGGAGGAGATCGTAGGCGAGTGGATGGCCGGCAAACCGCGCGACTCCATCATATTGGCCACCAAGGTCGCGGGTGCCGCAAGCGGATGGTTCGTGCCTCCTATACGCCACGGAATGACGGCGATAGACCGTTTTCATATCGAGAGGGCCGTAGAGGGGAGCCTAAGGAGGCTCAAAACCGACTATATCGATCTGTACCAGATGCACTGGCCCGACAGCGTGGTGCCTATAGAGGAGAGCCTGGAGGCGTTCGACAGGCTCGTTCAAAGCGGTAAGGTGCGGTATATAGGAACCTCGAACGACACCGCCTACGGCCTTACCAAAGCGAACGAGACCAGTCGTTACAGGGGCTTTGCCTGTTTCGAGTCGATTCAAAACAACTTTTCGCTTCTGAATCGCCGCTTTATGGATGAGCTTGCGGAGGTGTGCCGCAAAGAGAGTATATCGCTGCTGCCGTACGCTCCGCTCGCCGGAGGGGTGCTCAGCGGTAAATACAACGGTGAGTTCTACCCTCCGGACGCGCGCTTTACGAAATACCTGGAAGAGAAAAACCCGAGAGTCAGGGCCCAGGCTCAGAAATACCTGAACGAAAAGACGCTCGAGGCTACGGCCCTCTATCTCGAGATAGCGCAGGCGGCGGGCATGAGTCTGACCACACTCGCCGTAGCGTGGAGCATGAACCACGACTTCGTCGCCTCATCCATCATAGGTGCGACCGACGAGAGTCAGCTCGACGAGACGCTAGCCGCACTCGATGTGACTCTCGACGACGAGATATTGAAAGCCTGCGACAGCGTTCACCGGGCGGTTTTGTACCCGATGGGCTGAATCTTGTATGGGTAGTTGAAGGAGTCGACATAAAGATCAGGTTTGTATGCGACGTTCATCTTTCGAAGGTCGCGAAGTATCTGAGGCTGCTGGGGTTCGATACATACTACAGAGACGATATATCGGACGATGAGATCGTAGCCAGGTGTAGATTCGGGCGCATAGGCCTTACCTGCGACCGGAGGCTTCAGGAGAGGTCGCCCGAAGCCATTGTGGTGTTGAGGTGCGAAGAGGCGAATAGCCAGGTAAGGAGGGTGGCAGCTATATTCGATCTTGCGAGGTATGCAAGGCCGTTTCGCCGCTCTCTCTGCTGCAACAGGGAGCTGGTGCCGGTCGAAAAGGAGGGGAGCTTTACATCGATTCCGAAAGAGACATACCGCTGGCTCGACGGCTTCTGGCAGTGCCCGAAGTGCAGAAAGATATATTGGCAGGGAACGCATGCAAAACGCATGCGCGAAAAAATCTATGAGTTGTTGGGTTTATCAAAAAAAGAGTAGGAATCAAAATTTTCGATTGAAGAGAAAGTGGTGACCCCTAGGGGACTCGAACCCCTGTGACAAGGATGAAAACCTTGCATCCTGGACCGCTAGATGAAGGGGCCATCAACGGTTTGTGGGTGAAATTATAGTGAATTTTACTTAAACTATTATAAAATTGTATCCATATTCAATTATGAAGCCGCACTGCAGGCTTGGGAAGAGGGAATGTAGTGAGATATCTGCTTTTTTTGATTACAGTTTTTGTATTGGGAGGCTGCGGTGCAAAGTATTATGAAAAGCCGCAGCCGGCTCTGATAGTGATCAAGTCGGACTCTTTGAAGTACGCGGATATGGGGTTCATATATCGCGGTAAAAATATCGTAAAGGTTCAGATCTACTCCTCCGGGCGCCCCGTCTTTGCCCTTAGTGTGGGCAAGAGGGTATGTGTAGACTCCAAGTGTATGTCGGAGCGGGAGTTTTACAGGAAGTATCTGAAGG
Organism: Campylobacterales bacterium; assembly: GCA_027081015.1. Classification (GTDB taxonomy): domain Bacteria; phylum Campylobacterota; class Campylobacteria; order Campylobacterales; family Hydrogenimonadaceae; genus Hydrogenimonas. The sequence goes on from JALWMA010000001.1 coordinate 27,997, forward strand.
CCGACTATCCGCCGGGAACCCTGGCCCGTATACTCTCGAAGCGGCCCATTTTCGGCGGGGAGGGGCTGGAGAACGAGAGCGGCAGGATGGTGCAGCGTATATATGAGGAAGGCAGATTCGATATAATCTACACTTTCGATAGCGCCTCGGCCCGATTCAGGGACAGGCTGAATCGTATATTTATTAAGATAACGGAGATGTAGAAAATGTCGCAAAAATATGTAGGAGCGCACGTCTCGGCTTCGGGGGGAGTCTTCAACGCCCCTCTGAACGCCAAAGCGATAGGTGCGAAAGCTTTTGCGCTCTTTACCAAAAACCAGCGCCAGTGGAGCGCCAAGCCGCTCGACGAAGAGACGATAGCCCTTTTTAAGAAGAATCTGGAAGAGAGCGGCATAGAGCCCGAACATGTGCTTCCGCACGACAGCTACCTGATAAACCTCGGCCATCCGGAAGAGGAGAAGCGCAGAAAGAGCCTCGACGCTTTCATAGACGAAGTGAAAAGGTGCGAACAGCTCGGGCTCGACAAGCTCAATTTCCATCCCGGCAGCCATCTGAAAAAGATCGACGAAGAGGCGTGCCTCGATTTGATTGCCGAATCTATGAATATAGCGCTTGACGAAACCGAAGGTGTCACCCTTGTCATCGAGAATACCGCCGGCCAGGGGAGCAACCTGGGGTACAGGTTCGAGCATCTTGCCTACCTTATAGAGAGGACGGCCGACAGAAGCAGGGTGGGTGTCTGCCTCGATACGTGTCATACGTTTACGGCCGGCTACGATCTGAGGTCGAAAGAGGCGTACGAAGAGACGATGGAGGAGTTCGACAGGATCGTGGGTTTCGAGTATCTGAAGGGGATGCACCTAAACGATTCGAAGCCGAAACTCGGAAGCAGGGTGGACCGTCACCACTCGCTCGGATGCGGAGAGATAGGGTGGGACGCCTTCGGCTTCATAATGAACGACCCCAGAATGGATGATATTCCTCTCATTCTGGAAACTATAGACGACTCTATATGGGCGCAGGAGATCCGCGCCCTCTACGACCTTGTCGACAAAACCTGAGATATAGAGTCTTTAGGGGCTTGCAGGGACGCCAACCGCCTGCTAAGTTGCGGGCTCTGCCCGCAATTTACTTAACTCAGTTCGCTATTTTTGTAAGGTTCGCCTCTATCGCTGCTCCTTCCGAGAAGATGAAGGAGGCCATCTCTGTCTGCATCTCTTCCGTAGTATTCCGGTTGTAGTCGGGAACCAGGAGAGAGCGGTGGTTTCCGCTTTTGAAAACGGTGGAGGTTACATTGGTGGTCGGGTAGATCGTAGTCGTGTTCGTATCTGGCGGGAACGAATAGGTCGTTATATCTTTCGCACCCATCAGCTTCAGCAGCGGGAA
>JALWMA010000002.1 GCA_027081015.1 Campylobacterales bacterium
CTCGAGTATGCGAAAGGGAAAAAGGCCTCCACCACCGACGGAGTGAAGATTTGGGAGAACGAGACGGACTGGATACTGATGATACCCGACCAGTACAGCGAACATCTCAACTTCTATATCCAGGCGCTGGATCAGAAGAGGGGCAAAAAGCTGCACGACTACTACAGGAACAAGATAGACGAGTGGATGAAGATAAATTAGCCATGCTCAAACTCGCGTTTTTATGGCATATGCATCAGCCAGACTACAGGGGAAGCGACGGGGTGATGAGGATGCCGTGGGTATTCCTGCATGCGATAAAGGACTACTACGAAATGCCGTGGCTGCTGTCGCGGCAAAATGGGATCAGGGCCACGTTCAACCTGACGCCGCCCCTTATAGAGCAGCTGACGCTCTATGAAAAGGAGGGTATCGGGTGCGACCGCTTTTTGAGCCTCCTTCTCAAGGAGCCCCACGAGCTCGGGAGCGAAGAGCGGGAGTGGGTTGTAAAGATCTGCAAAAGCAGCCGTTTCGATACGATGGTGAAGCCTCTGCCGCGCTTTGCGGAACTTTTCGGAAACTCATCCTACAAAGACTCCGAACTCGTGGAGCTCGAGGTGCTCTTTCTGCTCTCGTGGTGCGGAAACTACCTTAGAGAAAACTGCGACACGGTAGCCGGACTTCTCGAAAAAGGGAGCGGATTCGACGGTGCCGACAAAAGAGATCTGATCGAAGCGCTTCTCGGGTTCATACCTTCGATCCTGCCGTTTTACTCAGAGCTTCAAAAAAGGGGGCTGATCTCGATCTCGACGACGCCGATGAACCACCCGATCCTGCCGCTTCTGATCGATATGAAGAGTGCGGTAGTGTCGAATCCGAAAACGAAGATACCCTCCAACAGCATCCCGCTTGCGGAAGATGCGAAAGAGCAGGTCGATAGGGCCGTCGAGCTCTATGTGGAACTCTTCGGCACTCCGCCGAGGGGCTTTTGGCCCGCGGAGGGGGCGGTGGACGAAGAGAGCGTTCGGTTGTATGCCGAGCGGGGCATAGAGTGGATAGCCACGGACGAGGAGATCCTCTTCAAGTCGACAGGAGAGGAGGATAGAGGGAGGCTCTACCGCCCCTACGGCTTCGGCGGGCTGAAAATCCTCTTCAGGGACCACCCCCTGAGCGACCTGATAGGCTTTGCGTACAGGTTCAAAGAGGCGGGTGTCGCCGCCGTCGACTTCGTATCGAGGCTCGAAGGTATCGCAAAGAGAGCCGGTAACGCTGTCGTCCCGGTAATTCTCGACGGCGAAAACGCGTGGGAGTTTTACGAAAACAACGGACGCGACTTTTTCGAAAAGCTCTATTCGAAACTGGAGCGTGCCGAGTGGTGCAAAACCGTCACTATGGAGGAGGCATCAAAAGAGCGCTCCTCCTCTCTGGAGCGGCTCCATCCGGGGTCGTGGATAGACGGCAGTTTCGATACATGGGTGGGCCATCCGCAGAAGAACGCCGCGTGGGAGCTGCTCTTTCAGACGAAAGCCGATTTCAAACACCATGAAGGTGAGCTCGACAGGGATGTAAAAGGTGAGATAGAGGAGCACTTTCTCGTATGCGAGTGTTCCGACTGGTTCTGGTGGTACGGTGACGACCACCACACCGAATATGCCGAAGATTTCGACCGGCTCTTCAGGGGGCACCTCATTGAGATCTACAGGCTCATGGAGCTGGCGGTGCCGTCCGACCTCTTTGTGCCCATCGTCGCCGACCGGGATCTTCGGTCGCTCATCAGCGAGCCCAAATTCCCCATACACCCGGTAATAGACGGAAAAGTGAGCTCATTTTTCGAGTGGCTCGGAAGCGGTATGATGGACGAGAGTGCCGCCTTCTCCACGATGGAGGGGGCGAGAGGCCCGATAGAGAGGATCTACTGGGGGCAGGACGAGGCGCATATATACCTGCGTCTCGACGGTGATATGGGCAGACTCGAAAGGGGTGCGACCGTAAGAATCTATACCGATTCGGAAGAGGAGCCGATAGCTCTCGATACCAAACGGCTACCCAAAAGGGGCTACGTAAAAGCGGCACTCGATAAGATAGTGGAGATATCGATAGACAAGCGCCGATTTCAAGGAGCAGGTGCGGTGACTCTGCGAATGGAGATAGAGATAGGGTCTGAGGCGGTGCAGACATTGCCGGGAGTTTACGAGCTGCGCATCGATCTTGGCGATGACTACAGCGAAAACTGGTTCGTATAAGGATTTGAGAGTGGAAAAGCATGTAACGTCACTTCTTTTCGGTGTGCATATGCACCAGCCCGTGGACAATTTCGACGAAGCGGTCGAGAGGGCTGTAGAGAGCTGCTACGCCCCCTTCTTCGCGACGATGCGTAAATACCCGGAGTTCCGTTTCGCACTGCACTGCAGCGGATGGCTCCTGCAGAAGATCAAGAACGAGTATGGCGACCTTTTCGACGATATGCTCTCGCTATCCCGCGAAGGGTCGGTGGAGATCCTGACCGCCGGCTTCTACGAGCCGGTTTTGAGCTCCATACCATCATCCGATCGCGTGGCGCAGATTCGAAAGCTCTCCGAAAGCGTCGAGAAAAACTTTGCACAGCGGCCCGAAGGCCTGTGGCTTACCGAGAGGGTGTGGGAGTCGGGGATCGTCCCCGATATCGTTAAAGCGGGCGTGAAGTATGCGATCGTGGACGACTACCACTTCATATCCGCAGGATTCGACAAAGAGGTGCTCGACGGATTCTTCATGAGTGAGGAGGGGGGCGCGGAGATCGCGCTCTTTCCGATATCGCAGGCTCTCAGGTATGCGATCCCTTTCAAACCGGTGGAGGGTGCCATAGAGGCTATAAAGGCGTGTACGCACAGCGGCGGCGGTGCGGCCGTGATCTTCGACGATGCCGAAAAGTTCGGTATGTGGCCCGGCACCAACGAGTGGGTACACCGGAAAGGGTGGCTGAGGAGCTTTGTGGAGAGCGTGCTCGAAGATGAAGAGATTCAGACGCGGCACTACAGGGAGTATCTTTCGAAAAATCGGGCGAAAGGCGTAGCCTATCTTCCGAGCGTCTCCTACTACGAGATGGGGGAGTGGAGCCTTAAGGCCGACGACGCCCTGGCTCTGGAGAGACTGAGGGCCCGGATGGGCGAAGAGCGGTTCGAGCGTGAGGGGATCAAGTTTCTAAAAGGAGGGATCTGGAAGAACTTCTTCGTCAAATACGATGAGTCGAACCGTCTTCACAAGAGGATGCTCGAGTGTTCCGCAAAAGGGATTGATACGCTCGAGTATCAAGATAGACTCCACAGACTCCAGACGAACGACGTATTCTGGCACGGGGTCTTCGGCGGACTCTACCTGCCCAACCTGCGCGACAACGCCTACAGGTACCTGATCGAGTGCGAAAATATGCGCTACAGCGCCTCCTCCGCCCTCGAGCGTGCCGATACCGACCTCGACGGCCATGAAGAGGTCAAGTGGGTCGGCGAGGAGATAATAGCGAGGTTCGAGAGCCGCTACGGCGGGCAGATGGTGGAGTTTTGCGACAGAGAAAAACTCTTCAATTTTCAGAATGTCCTGACACGCCGAAAAGAGGCCTACCACGAGAAGATAGCCGAAAGCGGCACGCAGAAACGGGAAGCAAAACCGGAAGAGGAGGGGATAAGCACGATCCACACAGCCGCGCACCGCGCGGATGAGAAGATACGTGAAGCGCTCGTATACGACTGGTACGTAAAAAACTCCTTCATAGACCACATAAGCGACCACTCCCTCGACGTTCAGACTCTTCGAAAGTGCAGCTTCAAAGAGCTCTCCGATTTCGCCAATCAGCCTTTCAAGATGCGTGTCGACAGCAAATCGGCCGCCTTCGAAAGAAGGGGAGGCATATACGACTACCGAAAATTCGACACACTGCTGAAGAAGCGGTACGATTTTCAAAAAAACGGGTTCGACTTTACGATCGAACTGGAGAGCGAAAGCCCTCATATTTATGAATATGGAGTAGAGTTGAACCTCCATTTCGCAAATCTCGAAGATGTGGAACTCGAAAGCGGGCCGATCGGAACAGCCACGCTCCACGAGCTCCGTTCTTTCGAGATGTCGGACAGCTATACCGGCAGGCTCCTCAGGTTCGAGACGGACCACTACTTTTCACTCCTGACGACGGAGCTTCAGACCGTATCGCAGAGCGAGGAGGGGTTCGAACTGATGACGCAGGGCGTAACCGTCATGGCTGTATTTCCATTTTCAAAAAGGCTCTCGATAAGGGGCTCATTGAAGGTACTTGATGTCTGAAATCCGCTACGATCCGATTCTCGACGAGTACTCCGTAATCGCGCCGGAACGGCTGCACAGGCCCGACTGCTACGCGCCTGCGGAGAAAAAGAGGCGCAAAAAGATCAGGGAGTGCCCGTTCTGCGAGGGGCACGAATCCATGACCCCGCCCGAGATCTTCGCGATCCGGGAAAATGACCCCGACACTCCGGGATGGAAAACCCGAGTGGTGCCCAACCTCTACAAAGCGGTGAAGATAGAGGCTCCGTGGAGCATGCACGAGAGGGGAGTCTACAGGGTATGGGACGGCTTCGGAGCGCACGAGGTTATAATCGATATGCCGCACCACCGCCTCAGAATGGACGAGTGGAGCGAAGAGGAGTACTTCAACTGGCTATATACCATGCGTGCCCGCCTTAACGACCTTAGAAACGATATCAGACTCCTCTATATCGGCCTCTTTAAAAACCATGGCCACTACGGAGCGGCTACCCAGCAGCACCCCCATACCCAGCTGATAGCGCTGCCCGCTCCGCCGCTCGGCTCCCTTCGGCAGATCAGACACGCTCGCAGTTTCTTCCGTGAGCACGGACGAAGCCTTTTCGATGCGCTTCTGGCGTCTGAGAGGGAGGAGGGTGATCGTATAGTGGCGGAGAGCCCCGGCTTCACCGCCCTATCCCCGTACGCTTCCGGTTTCGCGTTCGAGACGGCTATATACTCCAAAAAGAGGGTAAGCGACCTCGGGGGATTAAGCGACTCCGACCTGCACGAACTGGCCCGATTGACAAAGAGGGTCATAGCCGCCCTCTACATTCAGCTTGGCGATTTCGACTTCAACATAACCCTTAACACACCGCCCCTTCAGAAAAACTTCGCTACGGAGGAGTTTTTCGACGACATACCCGACATATGGCACCTCGGCATTCGCATAGTTCCGCGCCTTTTCAGGCTCGGCGGATTCGAGCTCGGCAGCGGTATGCAGATAAATCCCGTGGCGCCCGAAGAGGCGGCGTCGCTTTTGAGAGAGAGTATCGAGGAGATGAGATGAGAGTACTTTACGCCGCCGCGGAGATATTTCCGTTCGCAAAGAGCGGAGGATTGGCCGATATCGCCTATGCGCTTCCGAAGGCTTTGAGCGCGGAGGCGGATGTTACCGCCGTGATGCCGCTCTACCGTTTTATCGAAAAGGAGCGTTTCAACGTAAGGGCTACCGGTGAGCGCTTCACTCTAAAGTTCGGAGGCGGCCGATACGGGGTGGAGATATTTGTCGGCACGTATGAAGGGGCGGAGTTCGTTTTCGTATACAACACCCTTCTTTGCGACCGTGACCACCTCTACGGTCCGCCCGGCGAAGCGTACGAAGATAACGACCTGCGCTTCGCCGTCTTCTGCCACGCTCTCGTGGAGCTGACGAAGAGGCACTCTTTCGATCTGCTCCATCTGAACGACTGGCATACGGCCCCTGCCGCCGTACTCGCCCGCGACGCCGGGCTGAGGGCAAAAACTCTTTTTACGATACACAATCTCGCATATCAGGGGGTTTTCGACCCAGCCTCGCTAAAAAGAACCGGAATAGCAAAGAGACACTTCGATATGGAGGAGTGCGAGTTCTACGGCAGAGTGAACTGGATGAAGTGCGGTATCGCACACGCCGATGCGGTCACCACGGTAAGCCCCAGCTACGCCGTGGAGATACAGGAGCCCGAATACGGCTGCGGTCTGGACGGTTTTTTGCGAAGACACAAAGAGAAGCTTTCGGGCATTCTCAACGGCATAGAGACAACCGTTTTCGACCCGATGAACGACCCCGCCCTCGCGGCCGGTTACGGTGCGGGATGCCTTGACGGTAAACGGATCTGCAAAGAGAGCCTCCTGAAAGAGATTGATATGGACAAATATGAACTACCCCTCTTCATATTCATAGGCCGCTTTACCGAACAGAAGGGGGTAGAGCTAATAATTGAGGCGGCAGGTGAGCTGGCGAAGCGGCAGGCGCTCTTTTCGATACTCGGAGAGGGTGATCCCGGCTATGTCGACGAGCTGCGGCGAATATCGGAAAGGTACGAAAACTTCCACCTGCGGGTCGGCTACGACGAGGCTCTTTCGCACAGAATGTACGCCGCGGCCGACTTTCTGCTTATGCCCTCGCGTTTCGAGCCTTGCGGGCTCAACCAGATGATCGCCATGCGCTACGGTGCCGTCCCTGTCGTTCATGCCGTCGGAGGGCTTCGCGATACGGTGCACCCGCTCGGTGGTGCGCAGGATATTTGCGGTTTGGGATTTCTTTTCGACACTATGGACTCCTCTGCGCTTGTGGAGTGCGTGGATAGTGCGATCGCCCTGCATAAAAGAGGAACCGTACTCGAGCGGATCGTCGAGTTCAATATGGAGTGCGACTTCTCGATCGAGAGGTGTGCATCCCGTTACCTTGAGCTATACAGGAGGCTCGTGTGAGCAGGCTCGCGATAGATGCGGGGGGTACCTGGCTCCGTTACGAGATAGTGGGAGAGAGGGAGGAGTGCGGCAGGGTCCCTTCGCAAGAGACTCCGCTATGGTCTTTCCTCTCTTCACTGCTGAAAAGGTTCCCGGACATAGACGCGGCTGCGATCTCTTTCGCGGGTCAGGTGCACGAAGGTGTCATACTTTCGGCTCCGAACATCGAGATCGACGAGCCGGAGATCGAAAACATGGCGGAGAGTACATTCGGCATACCTCTGAAAATAGAGAACGACCTCAACTGCGCGGCCCTGGCCGAGTCGATCTACTGGAACGAGAAGGATGTGACGGCACTCTACTCCGGTACGGGTCTCGGGTGCGGCATAGTGGCCGGCGGAGAGATATTTCACGGGTGGAGGAGCCTCGCCGGCGAGATAGGGCACATACCCTACAAAAAGACGCCTCTTCGCTGCGGCTGCGGAAAAGACAACTGCCTGGAGCTCTACGCTTCCGGCAGCGGCATCGAGAAGTGGATGGGGTATCTCGGCTGTGAGGGCAAACCGGACCTGCGCATGCTTGCGGCTTCGCAAAAAGCGGAGTGTCGCAAGATCGCGGAGGGGTACATAGAAGCGATGCTTGCGGCATCGGCTACCGCCGTTACGCTCTTCAACCCCAAAATTCTCGTTCTCGGCGGCGGCGTGATAGAGCACAATCCGGAGGTCGTAGATAGAATCGAGAGAGATATAGCGGAGTATGCGCTTGCCGAGAGTCTGAACGGCTTGAAGATCGTGCGAAGCCGCATGGAAAACGCCTCGATGCAGGGAGCGAAGCTGCTGTTGGATACAATGACGACACTGATCGATTAGAGAGGGAGAGAGATGAAGAGTGGACTGAAGATTCTTTTTTGCGCATCGGAGGCGGTTCCGTTCGCAAAGACCGGCGGGCTGGCAGATGTGGCCGGAGCGCTTCCCAAGGCTTTGAGCGGGCTTGGGCACGATGTGAAGATGGTGCTGCCCAGATACTACTCCATAGACCGCTCGAAACTCGAGCATATTCCGGGTGCTCTCGGCGTTCCTATGGGCCCTATGGGGACGCTCTGGGCAGGTATCTACAAAAGCGTCCTGCCGGGTAGCGGCGTGGAGGTCTACTTCGTCGATCACGAGGCCTTCTTCGGCCGCTCGGGACTCTATGCCGACGAGAACGGCTTCAGCTACGACGACAACGACATCAGATTCATCTTCTTCAGCAAAGCCGCTTTCGAACTGGCCCGCAAACTCGGCTTCACCCCAGACATAATCCACTCCAACGACTGGCACACCGCACTCCAGCCCGCGCTGCTAAAAACCGGATACGCTTTCGACGAGCGGTTCAAAGATACGGCGTCGATACTTACTATACACAACCTCCAGCATCAGGGCCACTTTTCCAAAAGGGGCGTAGATGCGGCGGAGATCGGATGGGAGCGCTTCAATCCCCATGAGTTCGAGGCTATGGACGGCATGAACTTTCTTAAAGGGGGCATAGCGAACGCGGATGCGGTAACCACGGTGAGCAGAAGATACGCCGCCGAAATTCAGGGACCGGAGTTCGGCTTCGGTCTCGACGCACATATAAGGGCCCACTCGCACCGGCTCTTCGGCAT
>JALWMA010000003.1 GCA_027081015.1 Campylobacterales bacterium
TGCTGCTGCCGACCTCTTCGACATTCGAATCTCACAACAGATGGAGAGAGATTCTCAAAACCCGGGCATTTTTGCACAACATATACATACTTAGAGCCAACCGGGTCGGAGACTACACCGACAGAGAGCTTAAGTGGAAGTTTTACGGAGACTCAATGCTTATCGATCCATACGGTGAGGTGGTGAGCGTACTCGGAGAGAAAGAGGCTCTGATGGTCGTTTCGGTAGATAGAAAAACGACCAGGGAAGCAAAAAGAGTATGGGGTTTCGAGAAGCAGCTTAAAAGCAGAGCCGTCTAAGAGAGATAATTTAAAAAAATCCATCCCGCTGTTATATCCATAAAAACCGCCAACCCCTACAGACCCGTCCAATTCCGGGCTTTGCCCGGAATTTATGCACGATTTTGACAAGTGGATGTAATCGATATGCTATAATCTATAGAAAACGGAGCGGAATATGCAAGATTACTTCCACTACTTCAATCGCCAGGTGATGCTCTGGGGGGAGGATGTGCAGGCCTCGCTGCAAAAGAGAAAGATCGTCATCGTAGGTTCAGGCGGGCTCGGAAGTTCTCTCGCCATAGCCCTGGGAGCCAGCGGAATAGGACATATCGACCTTGTAGATTTCGATGAGGTCTCCGTGCACAATATCCACCGTCAGATCGCATTCAGGGTAGGTGACGAAGGGAGGCTCAAGGCCGAAGCGGCGGCCGAACTGGTAGAGAGCCGCTGCCCATACGTGAAGGTCACGCCCCATACGGTCAGGTTTGAAGAGTTTGCAAAGGTGCCACGGGAGTACGACCTGATACTCGACGCTACGGACAATCTGCCGAGCCGTGCGCAGATAGACCGCTATGCGAAGCAGATCGAAACTCCCTGGATATACGGCTCTGTAGAGGCTTTCAACGGTCAGGTCTGCTTCATAGACAGAAGCAGCTTCGACGCTTTCAAGATAATGGATCGCCGGCCCGCCGGAATTGCTGCTCCGATCGTTATGCACATCGCATCTTTGCAGGCGAATCTGGCTCTGAGGTATCTTGCAGGCGAGAGTGTTAAGAGGGATCTGCTCTACTACCTATATTTCAACGACGAGGGTGAATTGATTACGCAGAAATTTCAGATGCCTGTTTAAGGCCGCTTTTTTCAGGTTTGATAGTGTCGGAAGGTTTTCCCAGGTAGAAGCCCTGGCCCTCTTTTATTCCCATATCTTTTACAATGTGTAAAATCTCTTCACTGTGAATGAATTCCGCCACACTCTCTATCTCAAGCTTTTTCGCAAAGTGTGTGATAGACTCGGTTATGGAGTAGGAGATCTTGGAGGAGTCGAGATCTTTTATCAGTGAACCGTCGATCTTTAGGATGTCTATAGGCAGATTCTGAAAGATAGAGAAGTTTGAAAAGCCGCTTCCGAAGTCGTCGATTGCGATCTTTACACCGTAAGACTTCAGTTTCGATAGTCTCTCTCTCATACTCTCTACACTACTTATGTGTTCGTTTTCCAGCAGCTCGATTACGAGCCACTTTGCGAGCTGAATGTTCTCTTCGATCTCGTCTACTATTATCGTGAAAATCTTGTTGTCGAGTATATCTGAAATGTTCATATTGATGCTAATTGGCAGATGGTGCAGCTTGATCTGGTCGAAGACTATCGTAAGCACCCTTTTGGTCAGATCCGTATAGATGTTCGTATAGGCTATGGACTCCAAAAAAAGATATGGCAAAAGCGTTTTTCCATCTTTGTCTATCATGCGTACAAGTGCTTCGTACTTGACTACATCTCCAGTTTTGATATCGACGATCGGCTGATAGTGGCAGACGATTCTGTTCTCTTCGAGAGCCTCTTTTACTTCGGAAATAGTCTTCTTCTCGCTAACGTGCGCCTCTTTGTCGGGATTGTCGAATATGATCCTGTTACGTCCTTCGCGTTTGGCGATGTAGAGCATCTCATCGGCCCTCTTTATGGCATCCGGTACGCTCTTGAAGTGTTCCGGGTTGGAGGTTATACCTATGGAGACCGTTATGTGAATGGGGGTGTTTTCGTATGTGAAAGTTCTCTTCTCTATACTCTCTTTGAGGCGTTTCGATATATTTTCCGCTGCCGTGCACTCTTTATTCTGTTTGTGAAGGAATATCAAAAACTCCTCCCCTCCAAAGCGGATTATGTGATCTTTCTCCCTAAGTTGGCTCTTTATGACAGAGGCTACTTCGCGAAGAACCAAGTCGCCCGCTTTATGTCCGAAGTTGTCGTTTATCTTTTTGAAGTGGTCTATATCGAGCATCATTATCTGGTATTTGGCAGGGTTGATCGATTTTAGGAACGATCTTAGGAAGTTTCGGTTGTATGTAGAGGTAAGCGGGTCTATGATGCTCTCTTTTTTTGTCCTTATGCTCAAAATTGTCTGATACAGAAGAATGAGTACCAGTATTCCCATGGCGGCGAAAATGTAGAAGAAGATATTTTCGAGCGGTCTTGTCGCCTGTGCTATGGTAGACGGAAGGCGCGTAGAGAAGTCTATCGCTATGACTCCCTCCACGCCGCTACCCCACACTACGGGTTTAAGGTATGTGATCCATAAACCCTCGAGGTTGTTCTGCATGAGCACCTGATCTTTTTTCGTTTCGTAGCAGCGGTTCCACTTCTGTTTGTCTACGTCGAGCTTCTGATTGAAACTTCCCTTGTCTTCCTTACTGCCGTCGAGTAGATATCGGTACTTTCCTTTTTCGTCTCTGTAGAGGACATATACATATTTGAAAGATGGTGTGACAAGCGCCGAAAGGGTGTGCTCGAGCTCCTTCCTCACATCTTCATTCTCTTTGAGAAGATCGTATAGCCTTTTGTCCTGGTCGGTATGTTTTTTTATCTCCTGCTCTATATTTTCGGCGAAATTACCCGCCTGGATCACAAATATATTTTCGAGGTTTTTGATAAGTTTGATATTGGTTGTTGATACTCCGTAGTACAGATAGATAACGGCTGCAACGATGGACGCTATCAGAAAGAAGTAGATACGGCTTATCGATTTCACATATCGTCCTCAATATACTCTTTTAGAGTTGGAGGAAGGCTTATGTTGTGATCTTTCAGATTCTTTTTTATGAAGACGAGATTGGGACGACCCTTTTGCCAGTAGAAGCCTCCTACCAGTCTGTTTTTGAAGTGTTCGAAAACGAGGTAGCCGTCTGCAAATATGATCTTGTTGTCTGCAGGCACGTCGAACGAGTTGTAAAGAATCAGTATATCGGCTCTCTTGTGGTCGTTTACGACTTCGACCCGCTTTATCTTTTCAAAGATAGCTCTCTTTTTCGGGTTGTCTAACCAGACATGAATTACCTCTTTATCCGGAAATATGGCATTTAGAATAGTTCGGTAAATGCTTCTCTCTTTATCTACCGGAGAGGCGCTCAAAAATATTGCCGCCATTAAAAACAGTAGTAGCTTTTTCAAAATAGGTACTCCATATTCAGCCAAAATTTTCTGTCGAAAATCGGCATTGAGTAGGGCAACCCGGCATAGCTTTGCCTGTAGCCCGTTCCGAAGATATTTTCACCTCTAAGTCCTACAGATAGATCTTTGGTGATATGATACTTTACCGATGCGGTGTAATCGTATGTAGGATCGATATTTACACCATAATAGTAGTAATTGCTTCTATAACCGAACTGGTTGTAAAGATCTATTTTGTCAAAACTGTTGAAGAGTTCAATATGGCCGCCGTATTTGGGGCTCATCGTAGCTCCGGAAGTATTTTCTCCCATGTATATATCCATCTTAAGTTTGTTTTTTCTATCAAAAGTGTAGCTGTATCTCAGTTCGTATTGGTGATACCAGCCTTTGGGATAGTTGAAAAGAGTGCCATCCGGTTTGTATAGAATTTTGTTTTTGACGGTAATTAGCGAGATTCTCGTGTCCAGCATGTGGTGACCATCTTTGTATCGTACACCGAGTGATGTAAGCGTCGGCTCCGGAAATTTAAGCTTCGGGTTTACCTTGTACGGCATATTGTCCGGTCCATAGAGATAGAGAAAAGGTACTGCATAGTAGGTTTTTGTATAGAACGCTTTTATCTGTACCGGACCGTAGTTCTTTATTAGGCCGGCGCGCATAATGTGTTTCTTTTTTGCCTCTATCTGTTTCTCATATCTGTAATAATCGCCTTTGAAAGAGCCTATGAAGGTTGTTGTAGGGTTGAAGTTGTAACTCTCTTCCAGATATACGGAGTAGAGGTGGAGTGCATTTGTGAAAGAAGTGGAGTAGCTGTCGAACTCCCCTTCGGCTTCCAGCCCTTTATATTTGTAAAATCCTCCCACGAGGAGTTTTCCGTTTGTGTGGGTGAAACTCTTTTCGGCTATAAAAGAGGCAATTTTGTCGTGGAGCTGTAGGGCGTAATTCGTTACATACCCTGCCGCGCCTGCCGCTATTTTGCTGTCGTCGGACTCCTCTTCATAACTGTCGAGATGGTCGTAACCTGCTCTTATTTTCAAACCGTTGTCATATATCTTTTCGAGTTGTATGTAGTTGTGGCGGTTATCGATCTCGCCGTCGTTGGGAGTGTAGGCTCTGCCGAGTCCGAGGAATGTGTCTTTGACTTTTCTGTAAGATCCCCCCTCCAGGCGCCATCCGTCTTTGAAGATGTTTGCATAAAAACTCTGCCCGTGGTTGTCTGCATCGAGTTCGTGCCCGAGGTTTTCATAGGTTTTACGCTTTATGTTGTCTGCATTTGCGAAAAAGAAGTAGGAGAGGCCGTCTCTGGTTGTATGGGCGTAGTAAAGGTCTGCTTCCGTACTGCCGCGCTGGTCGGCCGTCACTCTAACCTTCCCTCCTTCTTCTCTTTCGGGTTTTTTTGTGTAGAGTTTTATTATAACGCTGCCGGGCTCGTTGCCGAACTCCACCGAAGATGCGCTCTTGTATACCTCTATATGGTCGATATATTCGACCGGCATATCGCTCCAGAGCATCAGTGCGCTTCCGTACGATGTGGAGGTCATATCGTGGTCGTTTACATAGAGGCGTATCGCGAAGGGAGGCATCACGGGGAAGGTCGGTTTTGTAAACTGGTTTATGTTGTTGGAGCTTCTGGTTATATAGGGTATTGTAAAGAGTTTCAGCACGTCCATGAGTGTGCGAACCTGCATCTTCTCCAGCTCTTCACGGGTATAGATGTCGAGGAAGCCGGCCGACTCGCTTTTGGTTATCTTCGACAGCTCCGATTCGCTTTTGAAAGCCTGCAGCAGATCGTCCATGTTCTCGGACGAAAGGGCGAGCGTCGCGCTGTAAAGAAGAGTGATTAGCAAAATCAGTTTTTTTGTCATATGCTATTTCCATCCAAAAGTTATATTCATAATTATCGGCCAACAATAGATTTGTTAAAGAGTATGGTTTATGATAACCATAATATACAATAATTTGTGCCGAACAGCCGTTTCTCACTTACCAGGGTATGGGACTATTAAATCATTATTCCTTTGATTATATAGAATATCATCGCCGAAATCAGAGCGGCTGCGGGAACGGTTATGACCCAGGCGGCTACGATCTTCTTCAGGGCATTTCGCTGTACATACTTGGTTTTGTAGACGGACTTCAGGGCCTTGTTCTCCTTTTTGACCATTTTTTCATGGTCCGATATGAGCTCGAAGAGGTGGACGATGCGCTCGTAATCCTGCTGCGTTTTCTTCTCTTTAGACTCCAAGCTTTCTAGTTCGCTTCTGTAGGCTTCCAGCCTCTTTTTCAGCTCTTCGAGCTTCTCCTTCTCCTCTTTTATGCGGTACTCCAGCCTCTGCGTCCTGTCGAGCCACTCCCTTAGGAATCCTACACCGAAAACACCGCCCAGCGCTATGTGAGTCGAGCTTACCGGCAGACCCAGCTGAGACGCTATGATTACCGTGATGGCGGCGGCGAGAGCGATACAGAAGGCCCTTATCTGGTCCAGTTCGGTAATTTCGCTGCCGACAGTCTTTATCAGTTTGGGACCGTAAAGGGCCAGTCCGAGCGATATACCGACGGCACCTATCACCATAACCCATAGGGGGATGGCCGCTTTCGTGGAGATCGTCTGGTGTGCAAGCGCGTCATAGATTCCCGCCAGGGGCCCCACGGCGTTGGCTACGTCGTTGGCGCCGTGAGCGAAGCTTAGCAGTGCGGCGGCGAATATGAGCGGGATGGTGAAGAGGCTGTTTACACTGCTGCGTTCGTCGCTGAGATTATGCGAATATCTCTCTATCACCTTTTTTACCGCGAAAAAGATGATAACCGCGGCGACCAGCCCGATTCCGGCAGCCGTGGGGAAGCCGAGCTTCACCACCTTTTTCATGCCCTTCAATATAAGGTACGTAACGAATGCCCATCCCATTACGGCTACGTATAGGGGGACGAACTTCATAGCAGCCTCTTTTGTCCTCTCTTTGAAGAGGATGCTCTTTTTTATCGCAAAAAGGAATCCTGCGGCTATAAGACCTCCGAGTATCGGGGAGATGACCCAGCTTGCGGCTATTTTGCCCATAGTTCCCCATGCGACGATCCCAAATGTCCCCGCAGCCGCTATACCTCCGCCCATTACGCCCCCTACGATGGAGTGGGTGGTGGAAACGGGGGCCTTGAGCCATGTTGCCAGGTTGAGCCACAAAGCGGCGGCAAGAAGCGCGGCGGTCATGGCCCATACAAAATATAGCGGGTCCGCGAAAGCCGCGGGGTCTATTATCCCTTTCTTGATCGTTCCGGTCACATCCCCGCCGGCTATCAGGGCTCCGGCAGATTCGAATATTACGGCGATTATTATGGCGCCTGTCATCGTAAGTGCTTTCGAGCCGACGGCCGGGCCTACGTTGTTTGCCACATCGTTCGCACCGATATTCATGGCCATGTATGCGCCGAATACCGCCGCTATCGCAAGAAAGGGGTTGCCCGGTATCTTGTTGTACGTGGCTATGAGTACGATAGCCATGAAAATAAGGGAAATTCCCAGATACAGAAAGTCGGAGCGGCTCTTTTTTACCGCCTTCTTCTGCATCTTTTCGAATGTGTTGATCTGCATTCTTTCCACCTATATGAAATTATTACCGCACCGACTAATTATCTCAATCTTTAAGGTAGTTAGTCGGTGCGGTAATTAATGACAAATATTAGCAAAGCATTGATTAAAGTAGCCAAAGAGATGCGGTTATTTTGTCTGTAATCGGGTCGCAACCGTTCGGTGTCTATGCTGAAACATATCTGTCCGATACTTTCTACGGGAACGGGGAAATCCTGTTCAAGAACCGTTGCTTGACTGCATCTTTGCAAAAGAGCCGAAATTCCAAAAAAAGAGAGACATACAGGAGGGATTGCAAGATGAAAAAGAGGTGGAAAATGGCTTTTAAAGCCATAACTATCAAAAAGAGAGACTACCGTGAAAAAGCGGCCGTATACCGCCTGAGAAAGTCGCCGGAATTCAAATACCTCGTACAGCCTTGAGGCTGAAAAAGAGAACTTCAGGCTCCTATAGCCAGAGCATACAGAACCATGCCGCCAGCTTCCAGAAATCTGTTTACATCGTCGTCGTAGTAGGCCCCGATACCGCTGCACCCCAGACCCAGATACTCGGAAACGAGATAGGCCCTGTGGCCGATCACTCCCGCCTTCTGGTAAAGGGCCCTGTAGTTACAGCCGTTCGAGAGCAGAAATATCGTAACCGCACTATCGCTTCCGAGCCGCTGCTCGAGGCAGAGATATCCGGCTCTTTCGCTGAAATCCCCGATCTTTACAAACCCGCCGTCATGCCGGATGCCGCTTTGCATCCCCTCTACCCGGTTGACGACGGCGTAGATCTGTACCGGTTCGTCGCAGTCGCTCGGAACCGGCTGCGTTAGATGGTTCATGATGGCCTCGAACTGCGCAGCACTTACGGCTTTTTTGGAAAACTCCCTTATAGAGCGCCTATTGAGTATAGCCTCTTCCCATCTTCTTTCATCGAAAGCAAACTTCGGATAGCCGGGCTTCTTTTTGCACCCTTTTAGCTCCATACAGTCGCGGTACGCCGCCTCTATGAGAGGTACGGGTTCGAAGACTCCCGTAGCATCGGCGTTTATAATGGCAGTATCGGGAACTTTTACGATCATCTCCTTTTCCGGGACGGCGCAGATTGCGGTGGAGAGAAAAA
Organism: Campylobacterales bacterium; assembly: GCA_027081015.1. GTDB lineage: Bacteria > Campylobacterota > Campylobacteria > Campylobacterales > Hydrogenimonadaceae > Hydrogenimonas. Next base: position 8,135 of record JALWMA010000003.1, read on the forward strand.
ACTCCTCCCTGCCGAAGCCAAAAAGCGTGTTTAGTCTCTCGAGCTCTATGTCGTATGCTATGCGGTAGGCGTGGTTATAGAGCCGGCTCGCCGCCTCTATGGAGCCGAGTATATGGCCCGCATCAAGCAGACAGTAGCGAAAAGCCCTCTCCCTATATTTCCACGCCGAGCGGTAGTATGGAGAGCTTACGAGAAAAAGCAGCCCCCTCATCCTCCACGGGATCCCGAGCAGCGGCTCTATACCCTCATCCTCTTTTATGGGGTACAGAAGCACCGCCGAAGATGAGCCGACCTCGAAGTGGTAGATACCGTCTTCGAACCCTTCTACACCCACAGCCTGAAAATATAGCTCGTTCGGGTATAGAGCTCCGGCACTCGGGTTGGTTCTTAGGTAGTACTCGACTCCGGGGTAGCTCTTTTTTGCCGTTATGCCGCCTATGTGGTAGATGAAGTTGTGGGCGGGCACACTTTTTAAAAGCCTGGTACGGGGCATCGACTCGGGGTAGAACTTCATGGAAGAGGGTCGGTTTTCCCACTCGAGCCGGTTCGGGCTGCGCCTTACCGAAAGCCACGAGTGTTTGGTGGCCTCATGGTACTCCCTGCCTGTGCACTCTTTGTCCGTTTCGAACATGCTCTCTCCAAAAACCGGTTTAATGCGATTGTATCGCAAAACTGTTTGACGATGTCTTCGTGATAGAAGTCTGTTTTCGATGAAAGCCTTGTTTAAAGGCGGCCGTTCTGTACTTCAGGTAGCAGTATTTTGAAAAATGGTTTTGTAAAATATATGGAAAAAAAAGGATGTAGATGCAAAAAGAGCTGAAAAGGACAAAAAAAGCGATAGAGGAGCTCATGGAGCTGCTCGGAGAGAGTGAAGGGAGGCTCGACGATATAGAGGCTCTGATCCACAAATTTCACGAGAAGGTTTCCGAAATCGAAGAGGAGGTCGTACAGACAGTTTCGAAGATGCGAAAGCTGGAGCGAAAGATACACAAAAGAGTCAACAAAATAGCCAGGGTCAAAAAGGAGATTCTTAAGACCGAAAGCGGCAGAAAACTCAAAGCCCTCGATCGTGACTACAGAAGGCTTGTCAAGGAGCTCGGGGCTCTTGAGAACGAGTACGAAGAGTTGAAGAGGCGTTATGAAAAGCTTGTCGCGAAAGAGGAGAAGATCCTCGAAAAGCAGATGCTTTTGGAAGAGGAGGAGGCCTCTTTGAGGAGTATTCAGAGAGACTCCATTATGCGGCTATTTTCACGTATGGAGAAACTGGGGTCGAAGATGGCCGCTTACGGCGGCTGAACGCTCCCCGGTCGAGGGCGAATCAGCCGAATTTGCCTGTAATATACTGCTCTGTCATCTCCTCTTTGGGGGTGATGAAGAGCTCTTCCGTCACTCCCATCTCTATAAGGTCGCCCAGGTACATGAAGGCGGTGTAGTCGCTTACTCGGGCGGCCTGCTGCATGTTGTGCGTCACTATGACTATGGTGACTCTCTCTTTGAGCTTTATAATCAGCTCCTCTATGGCCTGTGTGCTTATGGGGTCGAGCGCCGATGTCGGTTCGTCGAAGAGCAGCACATCCGGTTCGACCGCTATGGCCCTTGCGATGCAGAGCCTCTGCTGCTGGCCGCCCGAAAGCGCGGTGCCGCTCTCTTTGAGCCTGTCGCCGACCTCTTTCCACAGTGCGGCGTCTTTGAGCGCCTGTTCGACACGGCCGTCGAGTTCGCTTCGGCTCTTTATCCCCTGAAGGCGCAGCCCGTAGGCGACATTGTCGTAGATGCTCATCGGAAAGGGTGTCGGTTTTTGAAATATCATGCCGATACGGGTTCTAAGTTTTATCAGGTCCTCTTTTTTGGTAAGGATGTTGCGCCCTTCAAAGACAATTTCACCCCTGTAGCGGTTGCCGGGGTAGAGGTCGTGCATGCGGTTGAAACATCTAAGGAGTGTGGTTTTGCCGCATCCGCTCGGGCCGATGAGGGCCGTGACTGCTCCTTCCCCTATCGGCATGTTTATATTTTTGAGATTCGGGCTATCTACACCGGCGTAGTAGAAGCTGAAACCCTTTACCTCTATTATATGATTCTGCGCCACTTCACAAATTGTCGCCATAGAGACTCTCCTTTTTAAAAATATCCATTAATTGTCTACCTTTTACGCCGCACAATCATGCGCCCCGCGATATTTGCGCCCAATACGAAGAGTGCCAGAATCAGCGCGGCGGCCCACCCCCGGTCTATCCACTCCTCATAAGGGCTTGTGGCGTAGTTGAACATCGTCACTGTCAGCGATGCGATTGGCCGGTCGAGATCTGTAGAGAAGAAGTTGTTGCTAAACGACGTAAAGAGAAGCGGAGCCGTCTCGCCGGCCACCCTTGCGACCGAAAGGAGGACTCCGGTCAAGATGCCCGCTTTCGCTCCGCGGAAAACAACCTGCAGAATCACCTTGTATTTGGGTGCGCCAAGGGCCGCCGCCGCTTCGCGAAGGCTTCCTGGGACCAGTTGGAGCATATCGTCGGTCGTCCGCAGTACAATGGGCACCATAATCACCGCCAGCGCGGCTATTCCCGCCCATCCGCTGAAGTGGCCGAACGGCTCTACCAGTACTGCGTATACGAATGCGCCTATCACGATACTCGGCGTGCTCATCATGATGTCCGATATGTCCCGTATCAGCCTTGCGAGTCTGCTCTTTTTCCCGCCGTATTCGCTTAGGTAGGTTCCTGCGAGTATGCCGACGGGAACCCCTATGAAAGATGCACCCAGAACCAGCAAAAGCTGCCCTACAAGTGCGTTCCTAAGGCCGCTCGGCTCCCTGCCGGGAGGTGCCATATCGTATGTGAATATGTCGAGATTCAGGGCGCCGAACCCTTTGTAGAAGAGTACTCCGATGATCCAGAAGAGAAATATAAGACCCGCCACAGCCGCTGCGGTGGAGAGTGCCATTACGACCTTGTTGACGAGTATGCGCCTGTTCTGTCTTGTCATATGCGCCGCTCCCGGAGGTTTCTGAGGAACCAGAACTTTGCCGTCGCGATTACCGTGAAGCTTATCAGAAGCAGTATAAGCGCGAGATAGAAGAGGCTGGAATAGTAAAGATCGGTATCGGCCTCGGTAAATTCGTTAGCCAGAGTCACCGGGATGGACGTTGCAGGTTTGAAGATGGAGTCGGGAACCTTGTGTGCGTTGCCCATGACGAACGTTACCGCCATCGTCTCTCCGACGGCGCGTCCCAAAGCCAGGATGATAGAGCCGATGATGCCACTTTTGACGTAAGGTATGACTACATCTTTGAGCACCTCCCAGCGAGTCGCACCCATGCCGTAAGCCGACTCTTTCAGAATATCGGGCGTCGTCTTCATGGCATCCCTTGTTATCGCGGCCATAAAAGGGAGGATCATTATCGAAAGGACTATTCCGGCCGTCATCAGTCCCAGGCCGTTTCCTCCCCATATATCTCTCAGTATCGGGGCCAGATAGAAAAGACCCCACATTCCGTAGATGATGGATGGAATTGCGGCCAGCAGCTCTATGGCCATGCCTACCGGTACGGCTAACCACGGCGGGGCGAGTTCGCTGAGGAAAATGGCGATGCCTATGGCTATCGGTGTGGCTATCAGCATGGCGATAAGGGTTGAGACGATCGATCCGTATATGGCCGGAAAGCCGCCGAATATCTCCATGTTGGGTGCCCATTTGCTGTTGACTACGAAGTCGAGACCAAAGGCGTCCATGGCCGGTTTGGCTTCGTTGAAGAGTACCGCGAAAAGTGCGACAAGCACGATTAGTACGGATATGGCGAAGAATCGTGTCGTGTTGTGGAATATGAGATCGATGGCTCTATTCACAATGTAACCTTTCGGTATGTTGGTCGGTGCGATAATTAAAATATGCGCAATTATATGGGGGCTCGGTTACGAAACTGTTACAAAAAGGGGTGGTGAAGCGGCCGGAGTATGAGTCTCCGGCCGCAAGGGAGTAAGAGTGAAATTTGCAAGCTCTCCGAGCCATCTTTTGATGGCTCGTTAAAACCGGCACCGTTATTATCTACGGGACAATAACATCGGCACTATAGTGAAAATTTTTACCCTCAATGGAAGGTAGAGACTCTTTACGGAGCTATCGATGGTCTCTTTCCGGGCAGGGCCCGGAAAAAGCTCTTACCAGTGAACTTCTGCGGTGAACATGAATTTGTCGGCTTTGTTATAGTTGACCTTGTCGTCATAGGAGGTTACGTTTCCGATAAACTTGACGTTTTTGTTGTAGTCGTAGGCTACGCCCGCAATGTACTGGGTTTTCTCTTTCCCGGCATAAGAGCCTGCTTCAGCATCGCTTTCGACTTTCCAGTAGTCATATCTGCCCAGGATCGACCACTTTTTGACCGGGCGGAACTCGCCGTTGAAGCTGTAGCCTGTACCGCGACCCTTGCCCGAGTTGTAGGTACTTGAACTAGAATCGACATAGATACCTGCAACAAGAAACTGCGGCCGGTTATAGACCGCATGTACACCCCACCACTGCTTTTTGGACGGGTTGCCGTACATGTCTGTTTTGTAGTAGTTGTCGTTGTTGTACTGTCCAAGGAACGAAATATCGAAATATTCGTCATCCATATGAACCTTCTTCTTTCCGGTTCCGAGAACGTTGGCCGTAAGCCTCCATTCGTATGACATCTCGGTTCCCTCATGTTTGCCGTGGTACCCCTCTCCGTTATAAACACCTATTTCGGAGCTGAAATAAGGAGTTTTGGTTTTGAAGTTTATACCGATATCCGCAGAGTTCGTAAGGTCGGCCGCATGTTTGTCTTCGATAAAAGTTTTCGAGATAGATCGGTACCACCAGCCGTGGTGCTCTTCCCAGTCGATCCATGATCGATGAGCCTGACCGAACTCCACTCCAGTGTTTGGAAGTATATCGCTTATAAAAATATAAGCATATTTGAGACGTACAGCCCAGTCGTATGTGGTGGTGTTTTGATAGGTGTCGAGTGTCAGCCTCATATAATCTTTTTTGTTCCAGTATGCTTTTACCTGGAGGTAGTTTCTGCGCGTCTCAAAAGTGCTGCTGTCTTCGTTTGCGGCGGTTTTGTCGTCGGTATAGGTGTAGCCGATGTAGTGTTTTCCGCTGAATTTGAGCAGAGGCACTTTCGCTTTCACCTTCACACCGAGTTTTTTGTTCAGTTTTGAAAGTGCGGTCTGATTATCTGCGTACTCATCTTTTACGCTTATGAAATCTCCAAGCTCCACCCGATCCGGACCCGGCTTTGTGTAGATGGCACCGCTCTTTTTGTCCTGATAGAGCGTGACTGCTCCGGCCGAAAGTGTGGATACGGCGAGTGACGCCGCGACAGCTGATAGAGTGATCTTTTTCATCTTGTTACCCCTTTCTCTTCATTGTTATTTTGACCGATTTCATAACGATGTTATGAAATTAATTTAATTTATCGAATCATTCCGTAAAAAGGATCGAATTTCGACTTTTTTATATGAGGTTACGTTCTTTTCGGTAAAAACGTAACACTCTTTTTTCTCTTTGCCAAGTTGTCTATGGGTCAATATATTCCGTGCTCCATCCAATACCTCCTCACCATTTCCTTGGTTTCGGCAGGAAGTGGGATATAGCCCAGTTTTCTTGCATCTTCGTCTCCTTTTTTGAAGGCGAAGTCGAAAAACCTGACCACCTCTTTGTTCATTTCGCTATTCTCCCTTGGAAGTAGTATGAAGGTGGCGGCTACTATAGGGTAGCTCTCATCTCCCGGCTGGAGTGCCAAAATCTGATGGAAGTGGTTTTCGGGAGACCATTTTGCATATTTTGCCGCCGCTTTGAAGTTCTCCTCTTTCGCCTCTACCCACTTGCCGCTCTTTGTCTGCAAAACTGCGGCTCCGAATCCGTTTTTGACCTTGTATGCATACTCCACATAGCCGATGCTGTACGGGTTCTGTGTTATGAGACTCGAGACTCCCTCGTTCCCTTTTCCGCCGAGTCCGGTAGGCCAGTCGAGAGCTTTTCCTATACCTACGCTGTCCGCCCACTCCGAACTTACGTGTGAAAGAAAGTAGCTGAAGTTGAATGTGGTGCCCGAACCGTCCGCCCTGCGGCAGACCACTATCTCTTTGTGGGGAAGTTTCAGACCCGGGTTGTCTTCCGCTATGCGTTTGTCGTCCCAATACCTGATCTTGCCGAGAAAGATGTCGGCGAGGTCGCTGTTCTCGAGCTTCAGTTCGCCGTCTTTTATGCCGGGTATGTTGTAGGCCGCGACTATAGAGCCTATAACCGCAGGAAACTGGTAGAGCCTCTTTTTGTCGAGTTTGCGTTTTTTAAGCGGCTTGTCGCTTGCGCCGAAATCGACTGTACGTGCGGAGATCTGCTTGATTCCTCCGCCTGAACCGATGGACTGGTAGTTCACCCGGTTGCCGGTCTCCTTCTGGTAGAGGTAGGCCCAGTCGAAGTATACCGGTGCGGGAAACGATGCACCCGCTCCGCTGATGTTTGCCGCGGCGGCCGCCATTACACCTGCGGCCAGTGCCGCAACCGTCTTCTTAAGCATTGTGTCGCTCCTTCTCGATTCGTTTTTGACGCTGCTATTGTAAAAGCTACAAGATACGAAACGGTTACAAAAATGCGTAACATCGGTTATAATCTCTGTTACCGAATCGTTACCGTTTCTGCGTAGAATACTCCTACCTAAATATATAACTGATTTTATGCAGAAAGCGTAAAATCGTCTCGAAATCTAAGATTTCGAAGCTTTAGGGGGTTGTAGGGCCGGTCAGGCCCTGCCAAATTACGGGCTCTGCCCGGAATTTGCGTAACATTAATATAAAACAAGGATAGAGATGCTCTCGAGTTACCAGGAGAGGCTGCGGCAGGTCAACAGCTCCATGCAGGAGCTCGCCGCCACTGTCGAAAAGGCGCAGCGAATCGCTTTTGAGGGGTTCAAAGAGTCCGATATAGAGAGGCTCGATGAGGCGAAAGAGGCTCTTAAAGGGTGCGGCTTAAAAGCCAACGATATCGACAACGAGGTTATCAAGACCCTGGCGCTGTACGGACCGGAAGCGACGGAGCTTCGGGAGATGGTCGGATACCTTAAGATGACCAACGAACTGGTAAATACCTGTTCTACCCTGAAATCCTATATCAAGAACAACAAATCGCTGATAGCGGGCGGGTTCGATCTCGGTAAGATCAAGGCATCGCTTCAGACGCTCCACCAAAGCGCTCTGAACGCAATAACATATATGGTAACGATGATAGATATATCACAAAGCGAAGAGGAGCTGCGAAATCTCTACCGCTCCATCAAGGTGGAGGAGTCGAAAGGCGACGACCTCTACTCCATAGTGCAGAAAGATCTTTCCGATACGCTATACCATACAGATATCGACCCGCTCGATTTCATGACGGTACTCAAGCTCGCACGCAAGCTCGAGCGCATCAGCGACCACGCTACGAATGTAGCGAAGCTGCTTCTTTTCATCAAAACCGGCGGAGATCTGGAGAGCAACTGAGATGGCACTGATCGTCATTATAGAGGATGAGAGGGATCTGCTCGATCTTTTGGAGTACCATCTTGAGAAAGAGGGTTACGAAACATTCGCATCGCTCACCGTAGGGCCCGTGAAGAAGCTGCTCGAAGAGGAGATGCCCGATCTGATGATAGTAGACAGAAACCTCCCCGGTGTCGAGGGGAGTGAGTTTGTCCGGCAGCTGCGGGAGCAGGGCATAGAGGTTCCGGTAATATTCCTCACGGCGAAAGTGGCTGAGTCGGAGATAGAAGAGGGGTTTTTGCGCGGCGGAGACGACTATATAACGAAACCGTTCAACTTCAAAGAGCTTCTTCTCAGGGTACGCGCCGTGCTCAGAAGGAGCAAGCCGGAAGAGAGCGGGGCGGTCAGATACAGGGATATAACGATCAGACCCAGAAGCCATGAAGTATTTGTAGGGGAGAGGCCGGTGGAGCTGACGAAACTCGAGTTCGACCTGCTTCTGGAACTGGTGAAAAACCGCAATATAGTCCTAAGCCGCGACCAGCTGCTCGAGAGGGTATGGGGTGATGTAGGCGACTACCAGGACCGTACCGTGAATGTGGCGGTGAACCGCCTCAAAGAGAAGATAGACCCCGACAAGAGTAAAAACTACATCAAGTCCGTTAGAGGGGTGGGGTACCAGATGTGCTGAACTCTCGCTTCAAACTTTCACAGATCTTCTATCTGAATTTCATATTTCTTCTTGTGGGAACGCTTGCGTTCGCCTCGCTGATCATATACTACTCGATCGAACAGATAGAGATCAAGCAGTTCACGAACCAGCTCAAGAGTGAGATAGCCTATGTGCGTTCACGTATGGATGAAGGGAAGTCGCTCGATCAGGCCGCGAAAGAGATGAGTGAAGTTATGGGAAGACCTCTTCGCGTGACGCTCATAGCGATGGACGGCACACCGCTTTTCGACAACGAAGCAGATGTATCGCAGATGGAGAACCACGCCAACAGGCCCGAAGTGATGGAGGCGCGCCGCAGCGGTTTCGGGGCGGCCGTACGCTACTCAAATACCGTTAAAAACGACCGAATATACGCCGCAAAAAAGATACGCTGGAACGGAAAAGATGCCGTTTTGCGCCTCTCGGTCTCACTGGACCGGGTGATGAAGGATTTCGCCCAGCTTTGGGTGCGCATAGCGCTCGTCTTTCTTGCGGCGACTGCCGTGGGCTTCGTAATAAGCAGGCTCATTCAGCGCAAGATCGACACGGAGCTCGGGAAGGTTACGGAGTATCTCAAAGCGATCGCCGCCAAAAACTACAGGGCGACCATTTCGGCCGGTTTCTCTAAAGAGTTTTCGAAGATCGCCGCACTTTTGAAAAAGCTTGCCAAAAGGCTCGAAAAGAGTGAAAAGAAGAAGCGCAAATATACGGCCAAACTGCGTCTTGCAAGCCGCCAGCGCAGCGATATCATCTCAGCCATAAGCCACGAGTTCAAAAATCCTGTAGCGGCTATCATGGGGTATACCGAGACGCTTCTTGACGATGAGAGTCTCCCTCTCTCCATCAGAAAGAGGTTTCTCGAGCGAATAGAGGAGAACACGAGGCGAATAACCGAAATGATCGACAGGCTAAGTTTTCTGACACGTCTTGAGAGCAGCGAGATAAAGCCGCAGATGGGCGATTTCGAACTCAACGGCGTAGTACAGGCGGCTGCGAGTGCACTGATGCAGAAGTATCCGGACAGGAGGGTAGTCGTAAAAGCGGAGAAAGAGGTGTTGATCCATGCCGACAGGACGATGATGGAGATGGTCGTGGTAAACCTCATAGACAACGCCCTGAAGTATTCGGATAGTGATGTTGAGGTGCGCATAGACTCCGAATCTTTTAGTGTAACGGACAGTGGAGAGGGTATTGACGAGAGTGAGATAGGTGCCGTTACGAAAAAGTTCTACCGAATCCACGGAAACAGCTGGGACAACTCTATGGGGCTCGGACTGGCGATAGTGAAGTATATACTCAAGCTTCACAACCTGGAGTTTCAGATATCTTCCAAACGTGGGGAGGGGACGACGGTCAGCTTCGGGCTTCCATCCGTCTGCAGCATCATCAATAAAAGTGAAGTCTGATCCCAGCCGCCCTGATTAAAATAGCCAAAAATTATAAATCTACCGCTCCCGACGCCTTCAAAACGGCCTTCGGTACAAGATAAAGCTTCGATTAAAAAAACTATTGTTAGACTGAATTATCTCCGGTTTACAGCTATGCAGAGATGGCTGTATGTCGCCGTTTCGCGAAGCATCGATATATAAGTTGTATCGATAGTCGGCTCTTTTTGCCGATTTTACCGCACGGCCGTAATCGAAAACGAAAAAGTGACGATTTAATCGTATAAAAATTATGAGGAGGGGTTTATGAAGCTCGGCTTTTTGGTAGATCTTGGGCTCTGCATGGGATGCAAGGGCTGCGAGGTCTCGTGCAAAGTGGAAAACAGCGTTCCCATCGGAATGTGGAGACTTCGGGTCAAATATGTGGATGTCGGAACGTTTCCCGAAGCGAAACGGACCTTCACTCCGCTGAGGTGCAACCACTGTGAGAATGCACCGTGTGAGCGCATATGTCCCGTCAGCGCGCTGCACTACCTCGACAACGGCATCGTCAATGTCGACAAGGAGCGCTGCATAGGATGTGCGGGTTGTGTGATGGCGTGCCCGTACGGAGCCATATATATAGACCCCGAGACAAATTCGGCCGACAAATGTACATACTGCGCGCACCGTGTTGCCGGCGGCATGATGCCCGCATGTGTTGTGGCGTGCCCCGTTGAGGCCAACATATTCGGAGACCTGGACGACCCCGCAAGCGGTATAAGCCGCTATATCATGGAACACCAGGGCAACGTCAAGGTGAGAAAGCCGGAGAAGAACACCGCTCCAAAACACTTCTACGTCGGCGGCGGCGAGGTGAACCTCAATCCTCTTGCGAGCGAACGGGTCGAAGGGTTCAGCCTCTTTGACAACATAACGCACCTAAAACATATAGGAGGTCACTAAGATGGTAGAACATGCTACAGCCGCGACCAATGCGGTGGTTACTCTGGACGTTGCTCTCCCGGGCATCGTATGGGGCTGGATGATCACCCTCAATATGTGGGCCAAAAGTATCGCTACCGGAGTGATCCTGGTGGGTCTCTACCTTCTAAAGAAGTATGGTGACCGGGTAGGCGGTGTCAAGACGCTGATGCCTGTGGTTTCGTTCATCTTCCTGAACATATTCCTGCTCTTCACGCTGCTCGACCTGCACCACCCGTTCAGGATGCTCAATATCTTCCTCCATCCGCACTTCACTTCGGCCATCACGGTCGGCGCATGGCTGGCTACGATTCTTACGGGAGTCATCTTCGTCATGGCGGCCGGAAGGCTGCTTAACAAGCTCGATGACGAGCTTTACAACAAACTGCTCTGGGCGGCGTTCATACTCGCGATTCCGGTAACGCTCTATACGGCTACGATCATGGGTGAAGCTGCGGCGCGTGAGCTGTGGCAGACTCCGACGGAGCTGATGCAGATGGCACTTGCCGCGTTCATAGGCGGCTCCGCCGTCTATCTGGTTCTCGGGGTCGGCGACAGAAACGTAAAGCGTGATCTTGCCATAGTTCTTGCCGTCAGTGCATCACTCTCTTTCATAATATATATGGGCGAGTACTACTTCGGTGCGATGAAAGCCGAAGAGGTAGCGGCGACTATAGCCTTCGTCAAAAGCGGCGGAGAGTACCATACGATGTTCTGGGCCGGTCAGTATCTGGGCTACATAATTCCGGTGCTACTGGTGGTTTTTGGTCTCAAGAACCGTTCCCAAAGTCTATTGGCACTGGCATCGGTTCTGGCACTGGCAGGTCTTTGGGTCGCCAAACATGTGTGGCTTGTGATTCCGCAGCTTTTGAACCTCAGTTAAACAGCAGGAGAGAGAAACGATGATAAACGAACAAAGAAGAACTTTTCTAAAGGGCGCGGCCTTTACGGTTGCCGGCGCGACTCTGGCTACAGGGGTTTTCGAGAGTGTCGTGGAGGCTTCTGCAGAGGCTCAGAGCGAGTTTACAAACACCCCTGCCAATCTGGACTTCTACCCGCCGCTCGAGAAGTGGGACAGCTTCAGGGAGCTCGACGGCGACGACTGGAAAAGAGGCGGCATAGAGCGCAACGGCGTAAGAAGCGAGGATAATCCCGACGGGATTCTGGTGCACGACTATACGATCGTTCCGAGCGTCTGCTCCAACTGCGAAGCGGGCTGCGGCCTTACCGCATGGGTAGACAAGAAGACGATGACGGTCAGAAAGTATATGGGCAATCCGCTGCATAGCGGAAGTCGCGGAAGAAACTGCGCGAAGGGTTACGCCGCCGAATCGCAGATGTACGACCCGGACAGGATACCGTTTCCTATCAAAAGGGCTCCCGGATCGAAGCGCGGAGAGGGCAAATGGATCAGAACCACTTGGGACGAAGCGCTTCAGACTATCGGCAAGAAGATCAACGAGACTCTCAAAAGAGGAGACGAAATCTCCAAAAAGATGATCATCTACCATGTCGGAAGACCGAACGAAAACGGCTTCTCCGGGCGTGTGCCGCACACTATGGGAATAGACGGATATGATTCTCATACCAATATATGCTCGGCGGGGGCTCGTGAAGGTTCGATCCAGTGGGCGAACGACGACAGAAACTCCCCCGACTGGGCCAACGCAAAGCTCGTCTTTTTGCAGTCGTCTCACGCCGCCGACGCGGGTCACTATTTCCAGCAGTCTGCCGGATTGATCGCAGATGCACGCAAAAAGGGTGCCAAGATGGTCGTGCTCGACCCGCGCCTGTCGAACTCCGCCGGTATCGCCGACCTCTGGCTCCCTGTCTGGCCGGGTACCGAGACGGCGCTCTATCTCTACCTTGCCAACAGGATCCTGAACGAGAAAGACAAAAACGGCGACGATCTTGTAGACCACAGATTCGTAAAGGACTGGATCAACTGGGAGAGGCTGATGGCCAACCGTGCCTACCTGAAGTTCATGATTGCAAAAGGGTATATCTCCAAGATGCCCGAAGATGAGAGCTACGAGAGCTTCATGGAGCTTATGAGGGAGCTCTACTCGCCCTATACGAAGGAGTTCGTCGTAAAAGAGTGCAAACTCGAAGGTATGGAGTACAAGCTCGACCGCCTTTTTGAGCTGTTTATAGACGCGGGTCCCAGGGTTGCCACATATATGTGGCGTGCAGGTCCGATAAGCCACAGGGGCGGATGGATGATCACCCGTGCCGCTTTCCTGCCTCTCGCGCTAAGAGGCGCTCTGGCCGGTGATATAGGCGGTGTCAGCTGGCACCACTGGCACGAGGTCTCCGTAGGCGGGAAGGGTGACAAGGCGACGGTGGCCGGAAGGCGCCCCGACAAGGTCGATGTATGGAACGAGCTTGCATGGCCGCCGGAGTATCCTTTGAGCACCTACGAGATGAGTATGCTTCTTCCGCACCTGATGATGGACGACGAGTGGAGAAACAAATGGAATGCCAGGGGGTTGAAGATTCCCGACAGGCTTGCGGTATGGATCCCGCGAATGTACAACCCGGTCTGGATCAACCCCGACGGGTTCAGGTGGATCGAGTGCCTCAAAGACGAAAACCGTATGGAGCTTACGTTCAACCTCTCCCCGACATGGTCCGAGACCAACTGGTACTGCGACTACGTTCTGCCGGTAGGACTTGCCGGAGAGCGCCACGACCAGCAGTCGGCACCTACCAAGCCGGAGCAGTGGACAGCCTTCAGGCAGCCGGTTCTGCGTGTGGCGATGGAGAAGATGGGATGGAAACCGAAAGTCCCCTACCGAGGAACGCTCGAGGCACATATGAAAGCGGGGCTCGGGGAGGTCTGGGAAGAGAATGAGTTCTTCGCCGAGCTTCTCTGTCTGCACGCCGATCCGGACGGCTCCCTGGGTGTGCGCAAACATTGGGAGAGTGCGAAGCATCCCGGTCAGCCTGTTACGGTAAAAGAGTACTACGATGCGGCATTCAGCCTCCTCCCGAAGCTAAAAAAAGCGGCAAAAGCGGCATATCCGAAGAGCGAGTACCCCTGCTACGAGTTTATGCGTGATCGCGGAGCGTGGACGGAGAATACGAATATATACAGACCGCAGGAGAAGGAGCTCAGGTTCGACGGTGCCTACTACTATGCGCATGGACACAGGTACCCGGCATACGAGGTGGAGAAAGACAGGTTCGGTGTCTTGTGGATTGAGCATGACGGCCGCCGAAAATCGATAGGCATTGAGATAGACGGAAAACTCTACCAGGGCTTCCACACTCCCGATAAGAAGCTCGATCTCTTCTGCGAGTGGCTCATCGACTGGAAATGGCCGGAGTACGCACTTCCGATCTACCCCAGAAGCGAGCGTGAGTACGACAAGATGATACATATCGTCTCGCAGGTTCACCACCGCTACATGAAGAAGGATAACGAATTTGCGCTCAATACCGTTTTCAGGCTCCCCTATAACATCCATACAAGGAGCGTGAACTCCAAGCACCTTATGGAGATCAGCCAGAACCACAACCCGGTCTGGATAAACACCAAAGATGCCGAGCGACTCGGCATTAAAAGGGGTGATGCTATAAAAGTGAGGATAGTGGATACCGTCAGCAACCTCGAGAGCGGTTACTTCGTCGCTATGGCGGTACCAACCGAGGGGACCCTTCCCGGAGTTCTCGCCTGCAGCCACCATGCCGGGCGCTGGAAGCTTAAAAACGCCGTCGAGATTCCCGGTTTCGAGCACAAGCTCGGCGTAATGGGAGTGGGAGCCCCGCTTTACGAGATGACTATGGACGGCAAGGTGGGCACCCTCAAACCGAAAGAGGGGATAGACGAGGGTATCAAGAGCCGTCCGAAGTCGTGGCAGTTCAAAGAGTTCAACAAAGATCTCGACAACATCTGGTGGGACGGACTGAGCGGATCGTGGCAGAATGCCGTGGCACCGGTCCATCCCGACCCGGTGGCGGGCAACCACGCATGGCACCAGAAGGTCATTATCGAGAAGGCCGGAAAAGATGACAGGATAGGCGATATCTGGGTCAACTACGAAAACAACTTCAAGACCTACAAAGCGTGGAGGGACGAGCTGACAAGACCTCTCACTTCGGAAGATACGGAGCGCCGGCCGTGGTGGATAAAACGGCCTGTCGTACCTTTGAGCAAAAAGGCTTACGAATTCAGGGTCAAGGATCTCTAAAGAGTCTCATACAGCGGGGCATAAGCCCCGCACGATATAATGCACGATGTACGAAGCAAGAGGTGAAGAGTAGCCGTCGAAAAATTTTTGATACTCCTCACTCCTTCCTTCCATTCCCCAAAGACAAAGGTGCCGGATGAACGAACTTCTTACCAAACAGATTGCACGAATCAATCTCTATGCGCTGGTCTCGAGAGTGCTGATGAAAGAGGTCGACGAAGAGTTTCTCGAGACTCTGGATAACGACGAGATCATTCTCTCCTTTTTCCCCAACTATATGCAGTGGGAGAAGCGCAGTGAGCTCGACAAAAAGAGCCTCAAAGAGCAGTTTCTCGATGTAGACTTCAGCAACCTTTTCGTTCTGCATATGATCCCTTACGAGAGCTTCTACCGCAGGGACGACCAGATGCTCGAAACGGGCGGCGACAACCCGGTCGTTCAGATATACAACCGTTACGACTTCAGGGTCCAGCTCGACAAGGCCCGTTCGGTCAGCCCCGACCATATAGGCATAGAGCTCGAGTTTATGTATATGCTGGCAAGCTCCGAATACAGGGCACTCGAAAACGACGACTACGAGGCAGCGAAGGAGCTGGCGCGAATAGAGCGCGATTTTCTTAAAGATCACCTGCTCGAATGGGCGCCGATGTTTCTGCAGAATGTAAAGGCCGAAGCCGGAACGCCGCTATATTACGATGCGGCGACCCTGGCCCTCGAGTTTATGCTCAACGACTACGAGTATCTGAACGAGATTTTGGAAGAGGGGGAGTAGCGAGTCGGTATGGCTGGACTCTCGTTCGAGCCCGCAAAATGTGTGAGGGCCGTGACAAAATTTTCCGAATGCACCTCATGTGTAGAGGCGTGTCCGGTAGATACCGTCGTTATGGCAGAAAACAATCTCCCCTCTTTCGTACCGGCGGAGTGTGTAGAGTGCGGCGGGTGCATGGGGGTCTGTCCGGGTGAAGCCTTCGGGCTCGAGTCGTTCAGCGCCACGGAGTTCTTTTTCGAGTTTGCCGCTTCTGACGAGACACTTCTTTCATGCCGCCTCAATCTTCCCTGCATAGCTGCCCTCGGTACCGAGCACCTCATCTCTTTGGCCATAGTGAAAGAGGAAACCCCGGTCGTAGATACCGGCCACTGCGGCGATTGTCCATATAAAGACCCGCTCTACTCGCTTATTGAAAAGAGTGTCGAAGAGGCGAACCATATACTCGATGCGTGCGGCAGCGAAAAGGTCATTCTCTTAAAAGATGTGGCCGCCGAGCCGGAGGGGTCTCAAGAGGCGGATGCAGCGGATAGACGCTCTTTTTTGAAAGCCCTCTCTCTAAAGGGTGCGGTAGAGGCGAAAAGGGAGTTCGAGACGCTGGTTGAGTTGAGTGAGGAAGAAAAGAGGGTGCACGAGATCGATCTTGTAGCACTGGCGAAGATTCGCCAAAAAGAGGTGCCCGACAGACGCAAAATCCTCTTTACCGCCCTTAAGCGGCTACCCAAACCGCCGATTTATCATACAGTTGCCGAAGGGGAGATATCTTTTGTCTCCCAGAAATTCATAGAGGCTGAAACCTGTACCAACTGCCAGATGTGCTACCGCATCTGCCCCACCGGAGCTTTGAGCTCCGATTCGAAAATGAGCCGCATCTATTTCGATGCGATGCTCTGCATAAAGTGCCGCGCATGTCACGATACGTGCGAACCGGATGCGATAAAGCTGCAGCCTGTTTTCGAACTGAAAGAGTTTTTCGAACCGACGCAGCGCCTTTTGGCATCTTTTACGATCAGGAATTGTGACGAGTGCGGCCTCTCGTTCACCTCTCTGCACGGAGAGAGTGTATGCCGACGCTGTGCGCAGGAAGAGGAGGAGGCATTCGAACTGTGGGGAGTCGAAGAGGGTGAAGATGGTACGGTTAGGTTCAGGAAGGCCGGAAAAAAGGATGAGACTGTATGATAGATGAAGGAATTCTCTCCAAAGAGAGCCGTCTTGTAGCCCTTTACGGCATAGATGCCCAGAGCTCTCCGTTTCTAAAGGTCTTGAACGGCACGTTCAAGAGCCTTGGGCTGAACGATTTTGCGATCGGTCTCAATATAAACCCGGAGGATTTTCCCTATATGGTGCGCGGTATGCCCCAGTCGAAGGTGACGATGGCGCTTTACGAACCGGAGTATCAGGAGGTTGTGGTTCCGCTTCTGGACTATTCGGAAAACTGCATAAGAAGAAGCGGAATATGCGACGGGGCTTATGCGCAAAACGGGAAGCTTTACGGCAAATGTTTCTACCCGGAAGCTTTCGAACTGATGACGGCGTGCGAGGGTGTAAATCTCGACGGTATTAGGGTGCTTCTTCTTGGAGCCGGTACGGTCGCGAGCGCCATTTTGCCTCTTCTGGGTGTAATGGGTGCCAAAAGGGTGGCCGTGGCCGATACGGTGGTGGAGCGTGCGGCGGAAGTGCTGGAGAAAAACAGTGTCTCACTGGCATCCGTGGAGTGTGACATACTCTGGTATAAAAACGGAATGAGGGTAGATATCTCCAGGTATGATATGATTGTAAACGCAGTAGATATTCATGCACATAGCGACAAGCGTACGATTACTGCGGATGGAGAGAACAGAGATCTCGTGCTCGTCGACTTCGTACGGGGAGAGAGTTCGTTCGACAGGCTCTCTTCGGAGCTCGGATGCCGAAAGCTCGGTAGCGGCGAGTGGATGCTCGCGACGGCGCTCTGTGCGGCCCGTGAGTGGCTGGGTGCGCATATAGAGTGCGGCGATTACGAGAGAGCTGCGGAAAAATTTTTGACGAGGTAGCTGATGGAAGATTTGAGAAAAGAGTTCGAGAACTTTATGCAGGAGCGCTGTGTCGCCGGCGAGTGTGAAACCGAGGAGGACGGCTACGACTACCCCGACTATGTGGAAGCCATAAACTCCGAGCTGATGCCGCCCAACAGGAGCGGAGTATACATAAGCAGATGGGATCTTAAAATGGTCGGCGATGCGATAGATGCTTCCATAGCGATGGATGCGAGGGGGAGAATGTACAGGATGCTTATGCGATCCGTTCATGACAAAGAGACGATGCAGAGGCTGCTCGGGGCTTTCTCATCACTTATCGATGCCAAAATAGAACCCTATAGGGAGATGATGGAGACATACCCCTCTTCTGCGCCTATTTTCCGGGACAAGATAGAGAAGGCCGAACGGGTCAAAAAGTATTTCGACTCGGTGTTGGAGAGATACTTTCCGGAGGGTTAGGGATAGAGTTTTCATTTCAGTACCCGCTCTTTTTCACTCTGCTTATTCTACTGCCGTGCCTGTGGCGCTGCCGCCGCGCGGATCTCAAATTCTTCTTCCCGCGCATAGAGCTTGTCGGAAACTCCGCATTTTACAAAGATTTCAGAGTCTGGCTCGATGCACTTATTTTTACGCTGCTGGTGCTCTCTTTGACATATCCATATCTTTACAAACAGCGTGCCGCACACGAGCGAAGCGGGCGTGATCTGGTTCTGGTTCTGGATGCGAGCGGCTCGATGGCGGAGTCGGGTTTTGACAAAAACAAACCCGACAAACGGAAATTCGATGTCGTGGAGTCGATAGTCTCCGACTTCATAAAAAGGCGTTTCGACGACAACATAGGGCTTGTAATATTCGGTACATACGCATTTACGGCCTCTCCGGTCACATACGACCTTTCGGCCCTGAAGCAGATTCTGAATATGGTGGATGTCGGGATAGCCGGGCAAAATACGGCCATAGGAGAAGGTATAGCGCAGGCTGTAAGGTCGCTTAGCTTCGGCCGTGCAAAAGAGAAGGCGGTAATTCTTCTGACCGACGGCCGCCAAAACTCGGGCTCCGTCTCTGTCGCCGAAGCGGTGAAGGAGGCGAAAGAGAGCGGAATCAAAATCTACACCGTAGGCATAGGCGGAAGCGGAGCGTTCGACGAAGGGCTTTTGAAGAGGATCGCGAAAGAGAGCGGGGCAGAGATGTTTGCAGCCTCGGATGCGGATGAGCTCAGGTCTGTTTACAAAAAGATAGAGGCCCTCGAACCGAGTCCGCTCCGCTCTGAAGATAGTATAGACCGCAGGCCTCTGTACCTCTATCCTCTTCTTCTTGCCATACTGCTGCTGGGTGTAAAAATATATCTCTCATACCCCTATCCCGGAAGGCGGGCGGCATGAGCTTCATGAATCCGTGGGCTTTCTGGCTGCTTGTACCGGTTGCCGTTCTCGCACTGCTCGGCAGCTACAGAGGTGCTCGCCAAAATAGTCCGCTGCATAGAAAAATTGTGCTTGACGAAACGAAACGATCCCGGCTCAAAGTCGTACAGATAGCAGCTTTGGCGCTTATGGTCGTCGCTCTTGCGAGGCCGGTCGTAAAGAGCCACTCAGTCGCTGAACATCCCAGGTACGCCCCTATCTATCTGGCTCTCGATCTCTCCGCATCGATGCGCGCAACCGACAGGAGACCCTCCAGGCTGGAGTACTCAAAAGAGATAATTAGGGAGCTGTTGAAGCGTGACACCTCCCACCCGTTCGGTCTTTTCGGCTTCACTTCGAACACTCTTATTCTCTCACCCGCCACGATGGACCACACTCTGGTTGCGACCGCTCTTGAGTCGATCAACCCCGATTTCATCATATCGCATGCGACGAGTCTCAAATCGCTTCTTGAAAGTGCTGCGAAACTGCCCGAAAAGGGTAAACGTCTGGTCGTTTTCAGTGACGGAGGGGATGAGCACGATATCGTCCGTATGCTGCAGATATGCCGTGAAGGCGGCATTACCATCTATGCCGTCGAAGCGGCCGCTAAAAGCGGTTCCCCCATACCCGAAAGAGACGGAGGATTCGTGCGCGACGAAAAGGGGCGTCTGGTTATCTCGATGCAGAACCCGTCGTTTGCGCAACTCGCCCGTCTCAGCGGCGGAGCCGTTATAGATGCCGAAGATGCTCGGGAAGCGGCCGCCGAGCTGGAGTCGGCTTTTGCGGACGACGACTTGAAAGCGGAAGCCTCTGTAGAGGTGAGTGTGACCGAGTTTTTCTGGATTCCGCTTCTTTTTGCGTTTATACTCTTCTTTATCGGCGTCGTAAGGGTGCCGGAGAGTTTAAGGATAAAAGGTGTAGCGGTGATATTGGCGCTGCTCGGTATGCAGAGCGCCGATGCCTCCGTAACGGAGCTCTGGACTCTTCATGAAGCGTATGAAGCCTACGAAAAGGGGGACTACAACGGAACTCTTATGCTGCTGCGCGATCCAAAAGAGAGTTCGCTGCAGAAATCGTTTGCAAAAGCGTCCGCGCTCTACCGTCTTGGTGCCTACAAAAGAGCCGCCCGAACTCTTTTGGGCATAAAGAGTGACGATGCGGCGGTAAAAGCGGCGATTTACTACGATCTGGGCAACTGCGCGGTCAAACTGGGACGCTTCAGGAGTGCAAGGGGGTACTATGTCAAGTCGCTGCAGCTCCATCCTGACAAAAAGGCGCTGGAGAATCTGGCCGCAATACTCTTCAAAAAGGAGAGAAAAGAGGGAAGCGGGCCCAAAGCCGCCGCCAAAACGCAAAAGGCTCCCGGCGGTGCGAAAAATGGCGAAAATGGGGGCAGTTCGGGCAAAAGGGCGGAGTCCAAAAGTTCCGGCGGCGGTCAAAGCGGCAGCGGCGAAGCCAAAAGCGGAAGCCGTCCGGCCGCAGCCGTTTCAAAGAGCTCTACCCTGAAGCATCCGCTCGGCTCGAAGGCTTACGAACTTATCAATAAAGGATACCTCGATGAACGCAGGCCCTGGTAGATTTACCCTCACCGTCTCAATACTCTTTGCAACGCTGCTCATGGGTGCGACCGACTACAGCTACACTCTGCACCTCTCAAAGCGTTCACTCTACCTGAAAGAGCCTCTTGTCGTGACATTCGACATAAACCAGACAGACAGCTCCAAGGTAATGTTTTTCGATTTCGAGATAGATGCCGGCGACGACTTTTTCGTACACAGGCTCGACAAAGAGGTCGACGAGGCCTATCATGCCAGGAAGGAGCGTTACAGGTATCTGGTCTATCCGCTAAAGAGCG
>JALWMA010000004.1 GCA_027081015.1 Campylobacterales bacterium
ATGGCCCCTTCATGCTATGCGGTGCCCACTCATGTGGTGTCGATACGAAGGTAAGCCATGAGAGCGTTTCAAGCGCATCGGAAAGCTCCCGTGCAAAAGGGGACTCATCATCGGTAATGGAGCCTGCGCCCCTGATGTAGAGCAGTGTCCCGTCAAGAAGCGCATCTCGAAGCAGGCTCTTTATAAGTGAACGGTTTTTTCGCTCCTCCGGGACCCTGTCGAGCTCCAGCGTGCCCAAGCCGAATCCGAATTTCGAAGCGATCCCAAGTGCCGCGAGACGGTTTTGCTCTTCGTCTTCGCCGAAAAGATTCACCATGAGCGGCTCTCTTCTCTCGCGCATCAGCTCTATCTTTTTCAAAAGTGAGGCGTCGGCTTCCAAAGAGCTGTCGGGAGGCGTCACGGTGTAAAATGAGCGAAGGGTCTCGTCGTGCCGGCTTTTACCCAGCAGATAGGTGAGCACAGAATCGGAGAGAGACAAAGGAGAGGCGAAAAACGGGGTGTTCGGCAACTGCCGTATCTCTGAAAGCCCAAAGAGTAGAAGGGGGGACTTCTCGTCTCTGAAGTAGCCGAGAATATCTTTGTACTCTTTACCATCTTTTCCGAAGAGCGAAGCGACAAGGTGGACCGTAGGGTAGCACTTCTCCATATTGTCCTGAAGATAGGCGAAAACCCTTCCATACTTCGGGTCGGCCTCCGCCGCAAAGAGAAGCAGCACCACTTTTCGCTCGAAAGTGTCGAGCCCGAACCTCTCGCAAAGCTCTTCGAATTCGGAAAGGTCGAACCCCTCCGGCATAGGCTCGTCGAGCTCTTTTACGATCTTCTCCCCGGAGAGAAAAAAGGGGTTCTCCGCCCCCGATTCACCGCCTTTTGTGACAAAACTCTCCAACTCGCTCTTCAAAAGAGAGTCCAGGTAGCTAAAAGATGACATAACTCTCCAATTCCGAATGCAGCACTCTCTCGACCGTCAGGTTTTTTAAAAATGTCTGCCGCGTATAGGGTACCCCTATTTTAACAAAATCCGAGCTGAACATGGGCAAAAAAGTAACAAGATATTTATGGCATCTTGAAAATAACCGCCGCTAATATATGGAATATGTAATATGTTATAATTCATTTCGAATTATTTCCAATTACGGCAAAAGGGGAAGAGTATGAAGGGAGAGTTGTTTAAAAAGGTGGCGGCACTGCTTTGCGCGGCAGCCGTTTCGGGCTGGTCGTATACGCTGAAAGAGGCGATGCTGCATACACTCGATACCAATCCGGTTCTTCAGGAGAGGATCAAGAACTACAACGCTACGCTGCAGGATGTCGAAATTGCCAAAAGCGGCTGGCTTCCGAAGGTGGACTACAGCGGGAATGTAGGTTTCGAAAGTGCGAACAACCTAAACTCCGGGTACGACTGGAGCGACTACACGCTATATGAAAACAGTTTGGTGCTGACTCAGAACATTTTCAGCGGCTGGAGCACCACGCACCGCATAGAGACGCAGAAGGCGAGACTCTTGGCCGCCGCGTACAGCTATGTGGAGAGTGTGCAGGATGTAGGGTACAACCTCACAAGATACTACCTGGAGGTGATAAAAAACAGGGAGCTCCTGAAGATAGCGGAGGAGAATATCCGTATAAACGAGGAGATTTTCAATAAGGTAAACAAGCTCTACAACAGCGGTCTCACCACCAAGTCGGAGATGGAGAAAGCCGCCGCGTCGCTGGCTCTTGCAAGGTCGAACCGCGTGGTGCAGCGCAACAATCTGCAGGATGCCGTATATCAGTATAAATACTATTTCGGCAAAAAAGTGGACCCTGCGAGGCTTGAAGAGCCCGATCTAAACCTGCCTCTTCCCAAAAGCTACAGGGAGGGGGTCGACTTCGCACTGAAAAACAACCCCTCCCTGCTGGTGCAGAGATACAATATCAGGGTTGCGCAGGAGGACTACAAAGAGAAGTTCAGCGGCTACTATCCGAAACTCGACTTCAGGGCGAGCTGGTCGTGGAACAGGAACACCAACGGGGCCAACTACGGGCGAGACGACCGAGCGAGGGTCGGGCTCTGGGCGACATACAATCTCTTCAACGGCTTTGCGGACAGCGCCGCGATCCAAAAAGGTGTCAGCAACATCCGGCGGGAGGTGATGACGAGAGACGATATGCAAAGAAAGACCGAAGAGAGTTTCGATCTTTCGTGGAGCGCCTATAAAAACCTGAAAGAGAAGCTTGCGAACCTGCAGGAGTACAAGCTCCATGCGGTAAGGACCTTGAGACTCTACTCCAAAGAGTACGAGATGGGCAGAAGGTCACTGCTCGACCTCCTTTCGGCCCAGAGCGACCTCATAAACGCGAAATCGCAGATAGCTGCCACGAAGTACGACTACCTGTTTTCGAAATTCAGAATTCTCGACGCCATGGGCATAATGGTGCCGGCGGTCGTCGGAAGGGCCCAGATATACAGGGAGAGGGTCGCACTCGTACCCGAAGCGGAGGTTGAAAAAGACTCTCTTCCCGCCGATATACTGGAGAGAAACGACAGATTTCTGCAGACTCTCGAGAAGAGACGCACAGGAAAAGTGGTCTCCAAATAGTCCGCATGAGAATCGAAACGATCGGTGAGGTGAATGGAAGAGTTTGAAGATGCGTACGATCCTCTACTTAAATCACTGGTAATATTTACCAAGCTATATCATAAACCCTACTCGGCGGAGTCCCTCATACACGGTCTTCCGCTCGAAGAGGAGAACGGCAGGGCGGTACTGTTCAGCCTGAAAAAGGCGAGAGGCCTAATGTCGCGGGCCGCCGGGAGGGCGGGGTTGAAGTCTACACTCGTTAAGAGGGGCCTGGAAGATATTTCGGAGCTCTATCTTCCGATGATACTTCTGCTTAAAAACGGTCAGGCCCTTATACTCGAACAGTTCGACGAGAGCGGCAAAATGGCCAAGGTTGTCCTTCCCGATGCCGGGGAGACTCACGAATGGATCGACACTAAAAAGCTCGAAAAGGAGTATACGGGTTACGGATTTCTTCTAAAGAGGGTCTACGATTACGGCGACAGGGAGCACAGAAGACTCAAGCTCGACAGCAGCCACTGGTTTTGGGACAGCATAAAGTACTCATACGGCATCTACAGGGATGTTATACTCGCTTCCCTACTCGTAAACATATTTGTTCTCGCAACCCCGCTTTTTACGAGAACGGTCTACAACAGGGTAATACCAAACCAGGCGATTGAGACGCTTTGGTATTTCGCAGGCGGCGTTATAGTCATATATCTTCTCGATCTTTTCCTGAAACTGATTCGTACATACTTTCTCGAGATTGCCGCCAAAAAGTCGGACATTATCATGTCGTCGGTAATCTTCGAGAAGGTTTTGGATATGAAGATGAAGGGGATGCCCAAATCTATCGGCTCCTTCGCAAGCAACCTCAAAGATTTCGACTCTATCAGGAATTTTCTTACATCGGCCACGCTGACCACCCTTATAGATATTCCGTTCGCGATACTCTTCCTCTTCGTGATATGGTATCTCGGCGGTGCCGTTGTATGGGTTCCCATAGCTACGATCGTACTGATTCTGGGCTATGCGCTCTTTATCAGGAAACCGCTGTATAGGAGGATAGAGCAGACACACCGGGCCGCGGCACATAAAAACGGCATTCTGGTGGAGGCGCTTCACAATCTCGAGACCATAAAGACATTGGGTGCAGCGGGCAGGATTCAGTGGGAGTGGGAGGAGGCTACGGGAGAGATGGCCGACAGAAGCCTCTCGGCCAGGCTGATGTCGGCCTCCCTGCCGGCCATTACATCTTTTCTGGTCCAGTTCAACACCGTTTTCGTGGTGGTTGTAGGGGTATATCTCATAAAAGAGGGCGAGATGACGATGGGCGACCTGATCGCGATAGTCATACTCGTTTCGAGAACGGTGGCGCCGATGGGGCAGGCGGCATCTTTGATTGCCAACTACGAAGATGTCAGGTCGGTATACGGGATGATGGAAGAGATAGTCAACAAACCGGTCGAGCGCCCGCGGGCCAAAGAGTTCGTACAGAAGCCCCAGTTCAAGGGCAAAATAGAGTTCAAAGATGTCACTTTCCGCTACCCGGACGAGGAGAAGCCCGCACTCAACGGGGTCTCGTTCAAGATCGAACCTGGGGAGAAGGTGGGGCTTATAGGGCGCATAGGTTCGGGCAAGAGTACGCTGCTGAAGCTGCTGATGCATCTCTACGAGCCCGACAGCGGCTCCATACTTCTGGACGATATCGATATCAAACAGATCGATCCGGCCGATCTGAGGGCGAACATATCGTATGTGGACCAGCATGTGAAACTCTTTAGGGGGACCCTCAAGGAGAATATCAAGTTCGCCAACCCGTACATCGACGACGCCGCCATGCTCGAAGCGGCCACGGCCGCCGGTGTAGACGAGTTTGTCCGGCTGCATCCGAAGGGGTATGAGATGCCGATAGGGGAGCAGGGGTACGGCCTCTCCGGAGGGCAGAGGCAGGCGGTAGCTATCGCGCGTGCCGTTTTGAGAAGGAGTCCGATCGTTCTGATGGACGAGCCGACGAATGCGATGGACCAGGTGACGGAGGGGCGCATACTCGAGATGTTCAAGGGGCACTTCAAAGATAGAACCGTCATACTCTCCACGCAGAAACTATCGCTGCTCGATGCGGTTGATCGAGTGATAGTCATGCATCACGGCGAGGTATATCTGGACGGTCCCAAAAATGAGGTTCTGGCCCGTTTGAGAGGTGACAGAGATGTTCAGACGCAAAAATGAGCCGCACTCCAGGGAGCTGGAGTTTCTCGAAAGCCTTAGCGGTGCCGTACTTCACACCACCCCTCGCCGCAACAGGGTGGTTCTATACTTCTGGCTGGTTACGGTCGCTCTGTTTCTGTTGTGGGCTTCGATAGCGAAAGTGGACGAGATAGTGAGATCCGAAGGCAAGATTGTGCCATCCGGCGAGAACAAGGTCCTTCAGAACCTCGAAGGGGGGATAGTCGAGGCGATAATGGTCAAAGAGGGCGATACGGTCGAGAAGGGGCAGGTACTTTTGAAGATAAAGAACATCCACTCGAAAACTGAACTCGCCGGTTATATAAGCAGGTACAACGAGCTGAAAGCGCGGGCGGCGCGGCTGGAAGCCGAAGCCAAAGAGGAGCCCCTGAAATTCGACGACAAGATGATAAAAGAGCATCCGAATCTCGTTCGGCGCGAGAGGAGTCTTTATGAAGCAAACATGAAGAGGCTCGATGCACAGATACAGACGCTGAAAAAGCAGATAGAGCAAAAAAGGGACCGGCTCGACGAGTCGAAGGCGAAACTGGCGAATCTCCGCAGAAGCTACAGGCTCATAGAGGAGGAGATAAAGATGAGCGAGCCGATGGTCAAGGAGGGGGTCAAGTCGAAAGTGGACTTTCTGAAACTCAAAAGGGAGGCCAACTCCATAAAGACCGAAATAGATACCGTGAGAGGTTCCATTCCGAGAATAGAGTCGGCCATATCCGAAATCGAGAGCCGAATAAAAGAGACAAAGCTGGAGTTTAAAAGCGCCTCCGAAAAGGAGATGAACGAAGCGCTGGGAGAGATGGAGCGCCTGAAAGAGAAGATAAAAGCGTTCAGGGATTCGGTAGAGAGGACACTGGTGCGCTCCCCTGTAGACGGTGTGGTAAAGAGGGTGTTCGTCAACACTATCGGCGGCGTCGTCAAGCCGGGCATGGATCTTGTAGAGATAGTTCCTCTCGACAAGAAGTTGATTGCCGAGGTGAAGGTCAGCCCAAAAGATATCGCCTTCATATACCCCGGGCAGAAGGCCCTGCTAAAGTTTACCGCTTACGACTTCTCCATATACGGCGGCCTTGCCGGCAGGGTGGTGGGCATAAGCCCCGATACGGTTACGGATAGAAAAGATAGAACCTTCTACATAGTGAGAATACAGACGGACGGAAACTTTCTCTTTTCGGGAGGGAAAAAACTGAAAATCATTCCGGGAATGGTTGTAAATGCCGATATAGTAACCGGCGAGAGGACCATTTTGGAGTACCTGCTCAAGCCGCTGATACATAGCAAAGACTACATCTTTACGGAGCACTGATGGTAGTAGAGTTGATGAGTGAAAATATCGAGCTGCTTGAGAGGTGGAGCTCCATCTTGAAAGATTACGAGACAAAATGTATAGAGAGAATCGTGGAGGACGGAAGGGAAAAAGTGGTTCTGGCGGACCTCGCTACAAACGCAAAAGATATAGCAAGCCATCTGAAAAGCTCTCCGCAGAGCGAAATCGCGATAATAGCGCTTGAAGGGGCTCCCTCCACGGAGAGGGGTAAAACCCTGCTCATCAACGGTGTTAAAGGGTACGGCAACGCGTATATGCAGCCTATTCATCTCAAGTCGTGCGTAGAGAGTGTCGCCGGCGGATTTGTCTGGGTATACCCGGAGCTCGTCAGAGAGATGGTCTCATACTTTGAACCGGACGCCCGGGAGGTCGACAATGGCGCCCTTCCCGATATTTTTACGGAGAGGGAGAAGCAGATCGTATCTCTCCTTCTGAAAGGTAAGAGCAACAGAGAGATTTCGGAAGCGCTCGACGTTACCGAAAGAACCGTAAAGGCGCATCTGGGTAACGCATACAGAAAACTGGGCGTAACCAACAGGCTGGAGCTTGTGACGAGGCTGAAAAGCGGTATATGACTCCTGTTGTACTTCGGTACAGTAGAAACGAATCGCCTCTATTTTATAAAATTCTCTATTATCAATAAATCGGGTACCGGCTTTATGCAAAAGATCGGGTATGCGGCATGAACGTAAAGATCGCGCCGCTGCGAGATTTTTTGTGTAAGGCCGGTAAAGTCACACAAAAGGAGTTTCTATGGCTCAGATAATAGGTTATGTAAAGAGTGTTACGGGAAATTTCGTCGCCAAATCGACAAACGGGGAGGAGCGTATACTCAAAGTCGGAGACCCCGTCTACGCATACGACTATGTGTACGACCCATCCGGCTCGATGAGTGACAAGATCATAATCGATCTCGTCTCTTCGGATGAAGATCTCTCTTTCAGCGGGACTACGGAGATCGTATTTGATGAGTCGGTTGTCTCCCGCGATACTCTTGTGGCCGAATCTGTCCTTAGGGAGGCCGACGTTAAATCGGCCCTGGCAAAAGCGGAGGTCTCCGATGCGGACTCTATAGACGAGATTCTAAAAGAGTTCGGCGATATAGATGTAGAGGAGACGGCTGCGGGAGAAGAGAAAGAGGAGGGGGGCGTAGTCTCGTCGGCCTATACGGACAAATTTGCGGCATCGGAAAACGCGGCAGCCGATGTGAAGTCATCTCTTCGAAATGTCGAGTCTCACAGCTATGCCCTGGAAGACGGCTATAGGCAGGGTGTCGGCGACAACCTCTTCGCCGCTTCGCTGTTTTCCGCTTCTACCGCCTCGGCAGCGGCGAATGCAGCCGAGCCCGCGACACCGGTGAGCCCTGTAACCCCAACAAACGACAATACCGCGCAGACCCCGGTTCAGCCTGTTCAACCCATTATAGATGCGGTCACATACAACTCCATCGATATTCACGACCCGAGCGGCGACGGCGTTTTGAACGCGCAAGAGGCTTCCAACCTCTCCCTATCCGGAAGTGTAGAGCCGGGAAGTACGATAGATTCGGTGAGGATCAGCGACGGAGTCCATACATATATAGTCCCCGAGTCTAAAATAGTCTACGACCCCCAAACCGGAAACTTCAAAATCGACGGAGTAGATATAAGCGATCTTTCCGACGGCCGGCTCACCATCAGTGTGACCAGTTCGGACAGATTCGGAAACAGTGCGACATCGACCGATACCATAGAGAAAGATACCACTCCTCCGAAAATAAGTGTGGACGCACCCGATAATACCGACGATATAACACCGCTCATAACCGGCCGGACCGATGCCCCTGACGGCACCAAGGTGACAATCGAGGTAACCGATGCCGATGGAAATGTACAGACCGTCGAAGCCGTAGTTCAGGATGGAAAGTTTTCCGCAGAGGTGCCCGAGCCGCTTCCGAACGGTGCATACAGCGTAAGCGCCACGGTCTCCGACAGTGCAGGAAACAGTGCTACCGCAGAGGATACAAACAATATCGTCTATCTCGTAAGGGCCCCTGTGGTGACGATAACCGAGGATGCGAACAACGACGGCTACATAAACTCTTCGGAGCTTAACGGAGATCTGGATGTCAGAATAGATGTGAGCGGCTCTTCGGCAGGCGATACCCTCGTCATCACCAACCCCGACG
>JALWMA010000005.1 GCA_027081015.1 Campylobacterales bacterium
CCCTCTAACCTCCCCATAAAGACCGAAACGGTATAATCGCGAAAATCTTTTTGACAGGAACGTTTATGCGTGCATTGATCAGTGTTAGCGACAAGAGGGGTGTGGTGGAGTTCGCCAAAGGGCTCGAGAAGCTCGGTTTCGAGATTGTCAGCACCGGCGGTACCTACAGAATCTTGAAAGAGAGCGGCATAGAGGCCATAGAGATCGACGAGGTGACGAAGTTTCCGGAGTGTTTCGAGGGGCGCGTGAAGACTCTGAATCCCTACATTCACGGCGGAATCTTGCACAGAAGGGACAAGCAGAGCCATCTGGATCAGGCCAAAGAGCTCGGTGTGGAGGCCATAGACCTCGTGTGCGTGAATCTCTACCCGTTCAAGGCGACGATCGAAAGAACCGACGATTTCGAGGAGATCATAGAGAATATAGACATCGGCGGGCCCGCGATGGTGCGCAGTGCGGCTAAGAACTTCGAGAGTGTCATCATCGTGACCGATCCGGGCGATTATGCGCCGGTTATTGAGACGCTTGAGAGCGGAAACGACAGCGTCGAGATGCGCAGAAATCTGATGATAAAGGCTTTCGAGCATACGGCGGCTTACGACAGTATGATCGCCAACTACATGAACCGCCGCTTCAACGAAGGGTTCGGGCAGAAGCAGTTCGTGGTCGGCACCAAAGTGTTCAACACCCGCTACGGAGAGAACCCGCACCAAAAAGGTGCGCTCTACGAGTTCGACGACTTCTACTCCAAAAACTTCAAAACCCTAAAGGGTGAGGCGAGTTTCAACAACCTAACGGATATCAGCGGAGCGGTTAAGATCGCCGCTGCGTTCGGTGATGAAAACGCAGTCTGTATAGTCAAACACGGCAACCCGTGCGGATTCGCGATTCGCGATACTCTGTTAGACGCCTACACCGAAGCGCTCAAGTGCGACCCTGTATCCGCTTTCGGCGGGGTCGTGGCCGTCAACGGCGTGGTGGACAGAGAGCTGGCACAGAAGATGAACGAAATATTTCTTGAAGTGATCATAGCCGGGCGCATTACCGAGGAGGCGCAGGAGGTATTTGCAGCCAAAAAGCGTATTAAGCTCTTCGAGTTCGGCGACGAGAGGCTGAAGGTGAGCGACGATGCGTACGACTTCAAGCATGTATCGGGCGGGTTCGTCTACCAGGATGCCGACAGGGTCCGGGACGAGGAGGTCGAAAACGCCGAGCGAAAGAGCGAGCGTGAGGCTACGGCGCAGGTGATGAAGGATCTTCAGATAGCGTGGAAGGTTGCGGCGCTTACGAAGTCGAACTGTGTGGTCTATGTGAAAGATGGCGCCATGGTCGCCGTGGGGATGGGTATGACGAGCCGGGTCGACGCGGCGAGGTGTGCTCTGAAAAAGGCCGAGGAGATGGGGCTCGACGTTACCGGTGCGGCGATGGCCAGCGAAGCCTTCTTTCCGTTTAGAGACTCCGTAGACTCTGCAGCCGCCGCGGGCGTCAAAGCCATCATAGAGCCGGGCGGCTCCATTCGCGACGATGAAGTTATAGAGGCCGCGAACGAACACGGTATCGCCCTCTACTTTACAGGTGTGCGCCACTTCCTGCACTAACGGCTCTCTGTACACTCCTTTTGTGTACAGGGGCTCTTTGATCTCCAGCTTCTGCCGATAGTTCAGATAGAGCGATTTTGCACATAATAATGATCGTATAGATTGCTACTTGGTGTATAGTGTAAGTTGATTGACTTAGACTAAAGTTTTATGATATAATTCGACAAAAAACAGGCAGAAACCAAGGAGTTCAGGGCATGAGCAAAAGCCTTTACGAGACACTGGGTGTAAGTGAAAACGCCAGTGCCGACGAGATAAAGAGAGCATACAGAAAACTGGCGAGAAAGTATCACCCCGATATAAACAAAGATCCCGAGGCCGAAGAGAAGTTCAAAGAGATAAATGCCGCATATGAAGTTCTGAGCGATCCAGAGAGAAAGAAGCAGTATGACCAGTTCGGCGACCAGATGTTCGGCGGTCAGGATTTCCGCGATTTCGCCAGAGGGCAGGGTGCCAATGTGGACCTCGACGAAATCTTGCGCAACATCTTCGGAGGCGGCGGAGGGTTCGGCGGCTTCAGCGGCGGAACGCACGGCGGTTTCGGAGGGTTCGGCGGTTTCGATATGGGCGGTATGGACCTCGACATACATGCGAAGATCACGATTCCTTTCAATGTAGCCGTTCAGGGCGGTACACACTCCGTCTCCGTTAACGGCGAGAGCTTCGATATCCGCATACCGGCCGGCGTAAAGAGCGGCGAAACCCTGCGCATACGCGGAAAGGGGAAAGCCTACAACAACCGGCGCGGGGATCTGCTGCTCAAGATAGAAGTGGCGCCGAGCCCCGAATATGAGAGAAGAGGTGATGATCTTTACAAAACCATAGACATCCCGCTTAAAACCGCTATGTTCGGGGGTAAAATAAAAGTTCCTACACTCGAAAAAGAGATTACCCTGAAGGTGCCGAAAAATACAAAGAACGGTCAGAAGTTCAGGGTAAAAGGGCTTGGTGTGCTCAATAGAAAGAGCAAGGTGAAAGGGGATCTCTATCTGGTTGCCAATATAGTGCTTCCGAAAGTTGAAGATCTTGATCCCGAACTTGCTAAAATGATGCAGGAGAAGCTTCCGGGAGGTGAAGATGCATAGTTATGACGAACCGGTTTATCTGATTAGCGTCGTTGCCAAGGTGCTGAACATCCATCCGCAGACACTGAGGCAGTATGAGAGGGAGGGGCTCGTGGAGCCTTCCCGTACGCAGGGTAGGATGCGCCTCTATTCGCAGCGGGATATCGACAGAATCAAGCTGATTCTACGACTAACCCGTGATCTGGGCGTCAACCTGGCGGGAGTCGATATCATCATGCAGCTCAAAGAGAAGATCGACGCGATGCAGGAGGAGATCGACTCCCTAAGGGAGCAGCTGAAGATGGAGAACAGCTCCAGTACGATTCCGAGCCATAAGGCTGTCGTTACAAAAAACAATTACGAGATCATAATATTCGAAGAGGAGTAGAGTCCTACTCTTTCAGTCTTCGTATATCGGCACCGAGTCTTTTAAGTTTTTCGTGCAGGGCTTCGTAGCCTCTGTCGAGATGGTATATGCGGTGCACGTTCGTCTCCCCGCTTGCCGCGAGACCCGCCAGAACAAGTGCGCTGCTCGCACGAAGGTCCGTGGCCATCACATCGGCACCGAGGAGCTGGATGGGGCCGTTCAGCGTCGCGGTGTGACCTTTGAGGTGGATGCTGGCACCGAGCCTCTGCAGTTCGCTTACGTGCATGAAGCGGTTTTCAAAGAGCCTCTCTTCTATAATGCTCACACCCTCGGCCTGCGTGGCGAGCGCCATGAACTGTGCCTGCATGTCGGTGGGGAAGCCGGGGTACTCCGTCGTCGAAATCTCGAATGCCTTCAGTTTGGCCGCGGGGTAGATGGTCATGGAGTCGTCCTCCGTCTCTATACGGCAGCCCGCTTCGTGCAGTTTTGCGGTCACGGCGTCGAGGTGGTCGGCTATGACCCCGTTTAAAGTGATCGATCCGTAGGTGATGGCCGCGGCACAGAGGTAGGTTCCTGCCTCTATGCGGTCGGGTATGATGGAGAATGGGGCGAGCTTCAGCGGCTCTCTGTCCGTTCCGTGGATGATGAGCTCATCCGTACCTATTCCCTCTATCGAAACTCCCGCTTGAGTAAGCACTTCGCACAGCTGTACAACTTCGGGCTCTTTCGCCACGTTTATAAGCTCGCTCTTTCCACGTGCCAAAGCGGCGGCCATTATGATGTTTTCGCTTCCGGTAACGGTGACCTTGTCGAATATTATCCGTGTTCCGGCAAGCCCTTCCGGCGCCGTGGCTACCACGTAGCCGTTCTTTATCTCTATGAGCGCGCCCATCTGCTCCAGCGCTTTGAGATGCAGATCTATGGGTCTTTGGCCTATGGCGCAACCTCCCGGAAGGCTCACTTCGCAGTGGCCGAAGCGTGCCAGCAGGGGGCCCAGAACCAGTATGGAGGCCCGCATGGTTTTGACTATTTCGTATGTCGCCCTGGTGTTCTCTATGGCTTCGTTGTCTATGGTAAGTGTGTGGTCTTCGAGTATGAACCTGCTTCCGAGCCTGCCGAAGAGTTTCAAAAGGGTATGAATGTCCGCAACCTCAGGGACATTCTCTATGGTGCACGGTTCGTCGCTTAGCAGTGTCGCGGCGATGAGGGGCAGGGCGGCGTTTTTAGCTCCCGATATATCGACCTCTCCTTCGAGTCTTACGGGTCCTTTTATAGATAGGTAATCCATTTAGCACTTTTCCTTGAAGTTTATGTAGTCTCTCAAAATATTTTCATGATCGAAAACGAGATCCTGCCAGGGTATCTGCGAGAGGTGGTAGAGTCGGCACTTTTTTGCGTCGTCTCCGGCTTTGGGCACTCCGGTGGCGCGGCTTATGTAGACGACCGATACGGTATGAAAACGGGGGTCGCGCTTCGGGTCCGAATATACACCGAGAAGATTTCGGATAGATATATCGAGCCCCGTCTCCTCCTTCATCTCTCTTTCGCACGCCTTCTCTACGCTCTCACCGATCTCCACGAACCCTCCCGGCAGCGCTATGCCGTATGGCCTGTTTTTACGTTCGATCAGCACGATTCCTTCGAAGTTTCCGGAACTGTCGAAGCACTCTATTATGCTGTCGGTCGCTACGAAGGGAGTTTTGATGGGCATGGAGATCTCCTCGGCAAAGATGGGTTGATTTTACCATAAAATATCGATAAAATTGGGATGATATTTTTTAATATGGAGAGAGAATGTCCGATAAACTCGAGAGATTGAGAGCCCTTGCCGAAGAGCTTACCTCGTACGAGGCAGATAGAAAGAAGAGTCTCAAGCGGCTCAGGGAGCTTTTCGATAGGCTGGAGCTTGGGCAGAAGTGCGGCGAATTCTCCTCTATTTTCGACTTCAAAGCCATCAACCTTTCCGGTATCAACCTTACGATGGAGGGTCTCGGCGAGATAACGGAAGGCAAGTACGCCCAGATCATAGGCATAAAGTATGTCGATCAGGAGGGGAAGAGGAGGGCCAAAAATATGAACCTCCGTTACTTCGGCAGGGTCGAGCAGCTTGAAAAGGAGACGAAGGATCTGATAGTCGAGTTCGTCCTGCGCTGGAGACTCGAAAAGAGCTTCAGGGGTGTAGACCACTACCGTGATCTGGTAAAAAAGTGCACCGCCGCAAAAAAGGGCGATTCGGCATAAAGAGCAGAGTGGCTCCATATCAAGTTAAGATAAAGATTACCGATATTCTTATAGAATAATTGACAAAAAGGCTTACTTTGACAATATACAAACGCATAGGTATTCTGATATCGGTTCTGCTGCTCCTGCTGCTTGGTGCCGTTTTGACGATAAATTTCATCAACTCCAAAGGCTATATCGAGGAGCAGTTGAATACGAATGCGAAAAACAGTGCCATGGCACTCAGTCTCGCTTTGAGCATCGCCAAAGAGGATGAGGAGCAGATCAAATCTCTGATAGATTCCGTTTTCAGCCGCGGATCGTATGAGATGGTGGAGCTCGAAGACTCCAACAGAATGCCTATCTATCGAAAAACCAGGAGCCCGCAGAGTGACGATGTACCGCTATGGTTCAAGAGGTGGCTTCCGATAAATACGGTGATGGCGGAGGTTCTGGTTTCGATGAAAAATCAACCCTTAGGGGTTTTGATGATAAAAGCCGACAGTTCGATAGCTTACAGGCAGCTATACTCCATTTTTAAATATACCGTTTTGATGTTCCTGCTTTTCGGCGCTTTCGCTCTGCTGCTTCTGCGCTCTGTATTGAAGATAGTATTGAAGTCCCTCGACAAGATAAGAGAGCAGGCGGAAGGGGTGCTTCACAACAAGTTCGTCATCCAAAAAGAGCTCCCCTCTACCGTAGAGCTCAAAGAGATTACGGAGGTGATGAACTCGATGGTGAAGCGGGTAAAGGAGCTATTCCAAAGAAGCTCCGAAGCGATGAGAAAGAATCAGGAGATTCTATATCGAGACCCGTTAACCAAACTATTCAATAGGAGATACTTTCAGGTAAAGCTTCCTGAGTATCTTCTGGCGAACGACAGCCGCTCACGCGGTATGCTTGTCATGATGCGGATAAACGGAATCTCCAAAGCCAACAAAAAGATAGGCCACAAAAGGGTCGACGAGTTCTTCGAGAAGTTTGCCGAAATACTTCAAAAGGCGTGTGAGTCGGTGCACGAGCCTACGATTTGCCGTATCAACGGAACCGAAATCATTCTTATCCTTCCCGTTTTAAATGCTGAAACGGCAAAAGAGCTTGTAAGAAATATCATGAAGAATGCTCTCGTGCTTACCGATAGTTTCAACCTCAGAGAGTTGGTATATTTCAGTTTCGGCATTACGGAGTATGTCAGGAACGAGCCCGTAGCAAAACTTCTTGCAAGCGCCGACTATGCCCTTTCGGATGCCGCCCTTTACAAGGAGAACCATATAACGGTATTTACGAAAGAGAAAAAGAGCTCTCTGGTGCTTGGAAAGTCGCAGTGGAGAGAGATAATATCTTCAGCGCTGAAAAACGGCAAGCTTGAACCGGAGCTTTCACCGGTGATCAACCTTAAAAAAGATGAGAAGGTGGCTTATACGATAAGCTTCGATATACGCCACGACTCCTACAGCTACAGCTATGGAGACTATCTGCCGGCGATAGTCGACCTGGGGCTCGAACACGATCTTGTGATGTACGAGCTCGAATATCTAAAACAGCACCGCTTTACACACAACGCTTTGAGCCTTGAGATATTTGCCCAGACACTGATCGACAGCAACAAATATATCGCTTTCGAGGAGTCTATAAAAGAGGTTGTCAAGGTTTTGAAAGGGAAGCTCTTCATAGAGATATCGGAATTCGACATACTCTCGCTCGACCCGGCCGTAGCCGAGAGAATAACCTTCACACTGAAAGAGCACGGTATAAGGTTCGGTATAGATAGATTCAGCGGAGAGCAGGGCGGTTATACCTATCTCAAGTATACCGCGCCGGCGTATATAAAGATGCATGAGACGCTCTATCTGGATATGGATGGAGGTTCAAAAAACGCCCTCCTAACCCTTCTTGGCAGTCTCGATATCAAGCTGATCGTTACGGGAGTTCATGAAGAGAACATCAACATATTGAGAGAGGAGGGGGTTCACTATATAATGCCGGCGCAGTAGCATTTAAGTCGACACCGACTCCCAAAAGAAATCTACATGTTTTTCAAAATGCGTTGCTATCGGTGCGGTCGGTTTCGAGTCTATGCGCAGAAGCGATACCGTAATCCTGATGTAGAATAGGGCAGAGAGAAACTCCTGGGCCATAAACATCGGATCTGCCGACCGTACGACTCCCTCCTGCATCATGACGAAAAATGCTTTCGAGAGGAGTTGAATCTCTTTTTGGTGAAACTCCTTCAGGAAACTCTCTCTCAGATCTTCGTTTTGAAAAAGCTCTATCATCATGACCCTGAAGAGCTTCTCCATCTTTTTGTCGAAAGAGACAAGCTTGTACGCAACCGCATACTGATGAAGAAACGACTTTCCCTTTTTCGCCTTCTCTTCGATATCTTTCATCTCGATAGGGGTGGAAAAGATCTCCGAAAAGATCTTTTTTAGAATATCCTCCTTGTTTTTGAAGTGGTTGTATATGGCGCTTTCACGAATTCCCACTTTTGAGGCGATCTTTCTTACGGAAGCCCCTTTGTATCCGTTTTCAGCGATAAGATCTATAGCGGCTTCAACGATTTTCTCTTTCGTATTTTTCTGTTTCGGCATCGATAAACTCCTTTATTGCGGGACTGAAAAGATGAACAGTCGTTCTTGCAGTCTATATTGTATATGAACAGATGTTAATTTTCCATAAAAGTGAAATGAACAGTCGTTCATGGTAATCCGAAAGGCTCTTTTAATGAAGGGGGGTGTAAAATATAGTTTGAAAATTATAGTTTTCAATAC
>JALWMA010000006.1 GCA_027081015.1 Campylobacterales bacterium
CGGCTCGGCAAAAAGCAGCACTGTAGAGCCCATCATAAACATCCCGAGCAGATCGCCCTTGTAGAGCCACATCGGCTTTTTGTCGTAGCTGTAGAAGGTGGGCTCGTATCTGTCTGCGTTTGTCTTTATGCGGTGGTCGAAAGCTATCGTCATCTTTCCCACATTCAAAGCCCCGACCAAAACTATGAAGATCCGCCCGCCCTTTTCGGTGAAACACTCCAGTATGACCCTCTCGTTCTCTACGAACAGCTCCTTTCGGCGCCTGAGCGACGGAAAGTTGACCGGATAGAGCTTGCCCGGCCGGTGCAGAATGGAGGCTATGCGCAGCTTGTAGGGCATATGGTAGCGGTGGTAATCTTTGGGTGAGAGATAGAGGTTTATGTATGTGCCGTCATAGAGCTTTTTCGCCTCTTTGCCGTACTGGAGCGTCAGAAGGTCGTCTATGCTGTACTCCATCCCTTTTATCTGCATAGATTTATCTCTTATCAGCTTCCCGCACTCGGTTACGTAAGCGTCCACCGGCGAAATGAACGCCCCGGCCCTCTGGTCGATCGGGCGGGGCTTTTTAAGCTCCCTTGTAAAGAGTTTGTTTAGTGTCGGGTAGGTCGAAGGGGGAGCGAACTCGCTCATGTCGAGCCCCAGCAGGTTTACATAGGCGTGGTTTATGAACGACTGTATTTTGGATGGAAACTCGTGGTCGGCGAACTTTCCGAATAGTTGCGATACTGTGTTTGTTATATGCTTTTTGGCCAATCTATATCCTCTCGAGCGCCTCTTTCATGAGCGCTATGTGGTAATCTTCCTGAAAATTTATGAAATCGAAAAAGGAGCTCAGCTCCTCGTCGTCGACAGCTTCGGCCAAAGCCCTGCACTGCTCCTTGGCTCCAAGCTCCTCCTCTATGCCGCTTTCGAGAAACCTCTTCAGGGACTCGAAACGGTAGATCTCCTGTGTCACCATCCTCGGAACCGCCAAAATACCCATCTTCGCCATCATAAGCGCGAAAGACTTCAGGTGGAACTTCGACTCCTCTATGAGTATCTGAAATATCTCGGCCACCCTCTTGTCCTCCACCTGCGTCTGGGCGTACGAGTAGATGACGATAAGCTCATACTCCTTGTAACTCTCTTCGAACAGAAACATCACAAGCGCATCCAGAGACCTCTTGTCGAGCTCCCTGCCCTCGAGTTTCAAAGACTTGTCGAAAGCGGTAACTTCGGCATCTCTTTCGCTCTCTCTCTTTAAAACGGTGCGTATGTAGCCGAGATCGCTTATCATCCTGTTTGCAAGGGGGTCCGCACTCGGACCGAGCTGCGACTCTATGCGCCCCAGCGCCTCGTCACAAAATATGGCTGCCTCGCCTTCGGTTTTGAAGCCGAGCTCTACGGCGGGCCGCTCATAGCTGTACTCTATGCCCTTTTTTACGTAAACGGACTCTATGAAACGCAGATGCCTGTAGAGAATCTCGGAGAAGTCATAAAGCCTCTCGCCGAACTCCCTGTCTTTTATGGCAAACGAGGCAAAAAGCAGCCTCAGCCACCCCTCGTGAACCGATGTAAATAGTCTCTTAGCCATCTTCACCCCTCTCTTTTTCACCATTTTCTACCGCGCACGCTTTGGTTATCATCCTCGTAGGAGGCGGAGCGTCGGGATCGCTCTTCTTGGCCTCGTAGTGATCCAGCGCCGCCAAAAAAGCCTCTGCCACCATCTCCGAACAGGCCGCCTCTTCGGGCGGCATGAGATCGAG
>JALWMA010000007.1:0-729 GCA_027081015.1 Campylobacterales bacterium
ATAATCGGGTTTCTACTTATTCTCTTCGATGAACTTCACCGCGTCACCGACCGTCTGTATCTTCTCCGCCTGATCATCGGGAATCTCTATATTGAATTTCTCTTCAAGGGCCATTACCAGTTCAACAACGTCGAGGCTGTCCGCTCCGAGATCTTCGACGAATTTGGACTCCATCTTCACTTCGTCGGGGCTGACGTTCAGTTGCTCTACAACTACCTCTTTAACATCGTCAAAAATTGCCATTGCATTCTCCTTTTAAAATGAATCGTATTATGGTAGCAAAATTTTCTTTAAACGAACTACTGATTTTGCGCAAAAGGGGCCGTTTTTTCGTCAAACCGGCGGCCGCCGGCCGCGGCTGACCAAACGGAAGACTCCGTTGCGGCCGCAATCATAACGTGAGCGCAAGCTCGCATAGCGCTCTTGTGCTTGCACTCTCTTCGAGAAAAACGACACGCAGGTGTCGTTTTCTTAACGCTTAACGCTCTCTGAGACTCCCCTCTTTGCCGAGTCAGCTCTCACCCTCACGGTACTTCTGGCACGGTCCATGCAGTCCGGACCTTGCGGCTGCAAGTATGCAGACCGCAAGCTCGCATAACGCTAAAAACGACACGCAGGTGTCGTTTTCTTAACGCTTAACGCTCTCTGAGACTCCCCTCTTTGCCGAGTCAGCTCTCACCCTCACGGTACTTCTGGCACGGTCCATGCAGTCCGGACCTTGCGGCTGCA
>JALWMA010000007.1:829-7902 GCA_027081015.1 Campylobacterales bacterium
AGTATGCAGACCGCAA
The DNA here is from genome assembly GCA_027081015.1 of Campylobacterales bacterium. Lineage (GTDB taxonomy): Bacteria > Campylobacterota > Campylobacteria > Campylobacterales > Hydrogenimonadaceae > Hydrogenimonas. The sequence continues at coordinate 846 of JALWMA010000007.1, forward strand.
GCTCGCATAACGCTAAAAACGACACGCAGGTGTCGTTTTCTTAACGCGTTATGCCATATTCATACCGCCGTTTACTTTTAGGGTTTCGCCTGTTATGTAGCTCGCATGGTCACTCAGCAAAAAGGCGATAGACTCCGCCACCTCTTTGGGGTCCCCGAAGCGCGAAAGCGGTATGCGGTCGATAAACGCCTGCTTTATCTCCTCTTTGAGCTCGTCCGTCATATCGGTCTTTATGAAGCCGGGTGTAACAGTGTTGAAACGTATGTTGCGGGCCGCTCCCTCGAGGGCGAAGCTTTTTGTCATCGCTATCAGCCCCCCTTTTGAAGCACTGTAGTTGGTCTGCCCCGCGTTTCCCGTCTCGCCCACGATGGAAGCTACGTTGACGACGGCACCGAAACGCTTCCTGCCCATCACCTTTATAGCCTCGCGGCACCCTATGAAAGCCGATGTGAGATTCGCGCGGATAACGGCTTCGAACTCCTCCACCTTCATGCGCATCGCAAGTTTGTCTTTGGTAATTCCGGCGTTGTTGACGATATATGAGAGTTCGCCGTCGGCATCGACGATGGTCTTTACCGCATCTACATACGCGGCTTCATCGCCTACGTCAAACCCGATCACCGCCGCTTCGCCGCCGGCCGCCTCTATCTCCGCCTTTACGGCGTCGGCCCCCTCGGCGCCGCTGCGGTAGTTGACCCAGGCCTTCAGGCCGTAACCGGCCAGTGTTTTGGCGATCTCCGCGCCGATCCCGCGGCTCGCACCGGTGACCAGGACGTTTTTTCCAGTAAATTTCATCGAAACTCCTTTTATATTTTATGTTACGCAAATTCCGGGCAAAGCCCGTAATTTAGCAGGGCCTGGACGGCCCTACAACCCCCTGAAGCTTCGAAATCTATGATTTCGAGATGATTTTACGCATTTTGCGTAAACCATTTCATGAGACGCAAATTCCGGGCAAAGCCCGTAATTCGGCAGGGCCTGGACGGCCCTACAACCCCCTGAAGCTTCGAAATCTATGATTTCGAGATGATTTTACGCATTTTGCGTAAAATCAGTTAGTGAAAAGCGAAAAACGAATAGTGCCTGATGGCCGTTTTCTCTCGCTCAAATCAGCGGCTCATCCATCTCTTTGGGAATCGGCAGCTCCATCAGTTTCAAAACCGTGGGGGCTATGTTGTTGAGCGCACCGGGTTTTACCTCTTCGACTCCCGGGGCCATCACGAAACACCAGACATCGCCCACCGTATGGTTTGTAAGGATGTTACCCTCATCGTCCACCATCTCTTCGCAGTTGCCGTGGTCGGAAGTGAGCACCATGCGGTAATCTTTCCGCTTCGCCTTCTCAACGATACGGCCAAGCTCCCTGTCGACCGCTTCGACCGCCTTTACGGCGGCTTCGAAGTTTCCGGTATGGCCCACCATATCTCCGTTTGCAAAGTTGACAACGATGAAGTCGTACTCTTCGTCCATCGCCGTAAGCACCGCGTCACCCACCTGCGGGGCGCTCATCTCGGGCTTCATATCGTAGGTCTTGACCTTCGGGCTCGGAATCAGCACGCGCGATTCGTTCTCCACCGGCTCCTCCACCCCGCCGTTGAAAAAGAACGTCACATGGGCGTACTTCTCCGTCTCGGCCGTATGAAGCTGGCTTAGACCCGCATCCGATACAACCTCCGCCAGCGTATTTTTAGGCACCTCTTTCCTAAATAGCACGGGATAGGCGAAACTCTTGTCATACTCCGTCATCGTGGCGATATGCAAGTGGAGCGGCTTGCGCTCGAATCTGTCGAAATTCGGGTCACCCAGGGCGGTTACGATCTCTCTCATCCTGTCGCTGCGGAAGTTGGTGAAGAGCACGCCGTCACCATCCTTCAGACCTTCGTATCCGTCAAACGCGGTCGGCAGGATGAACTCGTCGGTCACCCCCTCTTCGTATGAGTTCTCCACATACCGAAGCGGCGACAGCTCCGTTTTCGGTTCGGCCAGGGCTATGGCCCGGTACCCTTTCTCCACGCGCTCCCACCTCTGGTCGCGGTCCATCGTGTAGAAGCGTCCGCCGAGGGTGGCTAAGGTTATGTTGTCGTCCAGAATCTCCTCCAGCAGTTTCAGATACTCCGGTGCCGAAGTGGGAGATACGTCGCGCCCGTCGGTAATCAGGTGCAAGAAGACCCTTTTCCCGGCTTTTGCGGCGATCTTCGCAAGCCCGATCGTATGCTCGATGTGCGAATGGACCCCGCCGTCGCTCATCAGGCCGATTAGATGAATCCTGCCGCTTTTTGAAAGGAGTTCCCGCAGCACCTCGTTCTCTTCGAGAGTCCCATCCTTCAGCGCAAGCGAAATCTTTACAAGATCCTGATAGAGAACCCTTCCGCTGCCGATCGTCATATGGCCCACTTCGGAGTTTCCCATCTGCCCTTCCGGAAGGCCGACATGCAGGCCGTATGTATGGATGAGCGAGTGGGGTACGCTCCTGAAGAGCTCATCGTATGTCGGTTTTTCGGCCGACTCGAAAGCGTTCGCTCTGCCGTTGGGTTTGTACCCTATACCGTCGGTTATTATCAGTATGCACTTTTTTGCCACGTTTATATTCCTTAACCTAGCTCCGTTGCGGATTTATGCAATTTTATGCGCAACTATATTAAAATTATACTTTTAAAATATTAACGTACAGGTATTAAACGGTATGCTCTACTGGTTCTTCCGTCATATGGACGTAAACCTCTTTCAATACATCACGGTCCGGGCGGGCTTCGCTTTTTTCATCGCATTCGTTTTGACAATCTATCTTATGCCTCTTTTCATCACATGGGCGAAATCGAAAAAGGCGAGTCAGCCCATAAACAAGTTCGCACCCAAAACGCATCTGAAAAAGAGCGACACCCCCACGATGGGAGGGGTCATATTTGTCTTCTCCACAGTCATAGCCACGCTGCTGAGCGCCAACCTTTCGAACCCGTACACGGTAGGCGCTCTCTTTACCCTCATATCGTTTTGCGCGTTGGGATTCGGCGACGACTTCGGAAAGATCGTCAGCAAAAACAACCTCCACGGCCTCAGCGCCCGGGCCAAATTCGCCCTTCAGATGCTGCTTGGGCTCGGCATCGGCAGTTTCCTGCTCTATTACATAGGCTTCGACAGCAGCTTCTATGTGCCTTTCGTCAAATTCGCCATCTTCGACATGGGGTGGGGTGCGCTCATATTCTGGGCGGTGGTGATAGTGGCGGCCAGCAACGCCGTAAACCTCACCGACGGGCTCGACGGGCTCGCTACCGTTCCGTCGATATTCGCACTCTTCTCACTGGGTGTCATAGTATATGTTACCGGTAACGCGGTATTGAGCAGCTACCTGCTCTGGCCCAAAATCATAGGGGTCGGCGAAGTGGCCGTGGTAGCGGCAGCCCTGAGCGGCGCACTGATAGGTTTTTTGTGGTACAACTGCAACCCGGCGGAGGTCTTCATGGGAGACAGCGGCAGCCTGGCCGTCGGTGCGTTTCTGGGATATATGGCGATTCTGGGTAAGAGTGAAATCCTTCTCATACTCATAGGGCTCATCTTCGTAATAGAGACCGTTTCGGTCATAGCCCAGGTGGGAAGCTACAAGCTGCGCGGCAAAAGGATATTCCTGATGGCACCGATACATCACCACTTCGAGATGAAGCAGTGGGCGGAGAACAAGATCATAGTCAGGTTTTGGATAATAGCCTTCATAGCCAACCTCGTCGCGCTGATAACGCTGAAGATAAGATGATAGTTTTTTTTGGTCGTTGGTCGATGGTCGATAGTCGATGGTTTTTTGGTGATATGCAAGGGAGCTTTGCACAATGAAAGTCACTATGTTCGGGTACGGCAGGACTACGCGCGCCATCGCCAAGCGTTTCGGCCCTTTTACCTTTTTCGACGACAAGGTGACGGTGCCCCAGCGGGACACAGATGGAAACCTTCTGCTTCCCCCTTCGCTTTTCGATGAGACCAAAAGCGACCTGCAGATCCCGAGCCCCGGCTTCCCGCCGAACCACCCGCTTGTAAAAAAGGCAAAAAACCTGATAAGCGAATATGACCTCTTCCTATCGGAAAAAGGCCGAAACCACCTCCAACAAATTACTAATAACGAACAACGAACAACGAACAACGAACACCCGTTCACCATCTGGATCTCCGGCACGAACGGCAAAACCACTACCACCAAAATGGTGACCCATCTGCTCAAAAAACGGGGAGCCGTAAGCGGCGGCAACATCGGTACCCCTCTTGCTGAGCTCGACGAAAGGGCTCCCATATGGGTGCTGGAGACCAGCTCTTTCACTCTCCATTACACAAAATATGCAAAACCCGATCTATACCTACTCCTTCCGGTTACGCCGGACCATCTGGGGTGGCACGGCTCCGAAGAGGGGTATATTTCCGACAAACTCAAACCGCTCGCTTCGATGCGCGAAGGAGAAGCGATAATTCTGCCCAAAAGCCTTGCCCACACACCCTCCAGGGGCTTCAAGATAGCCTACGAAGATCTGCGAAGCCTTGCTGGCTACTTCGACATAGATATTGAAAAGGTCGATTTCGAGGGGGCTTTCGCGCTCGATGCCATTCTCGCTCTGGGAGTCAGCAGAATACTCTTCGACGAAGTGGATTACGATGCGATAAACAGCTTCGAGGTAGACCCGCACCGCCAGGAGCGCCTGAGAGACTCCAGAGGCAGGCTCTGGATAAACGACTCGAAGGCGACAAACATCGATGCGACCCTGCAGGCTCTCGTTCCGCACAGAAAAAGGCGCACTCTCCTGATTCTCGGCGGCGACGACAAGGGTGTAGAGCTGACACCTCTGTTCGATACGCTCAAAGAGTACGACGTCAAGATCTTCGCCATAGGTTCAAACGCCGAGAGAGTCTGCGAAATGGCGAAAGAGCGCTCCATAGAGTGCCTTCTTTGCAAAGAGCTCGAAAGGGCCGTCGAAGAGATAGACAAAGAGCATACGGCCGACTCCGTAGCCCTGCTCTCTCCCGCGGCGGCGAGCCTTGATCAGTTCGACTCCTACATCCAGAGAGGCGAAATTTTCAAAAAATCAATCAGCAGTTTTTAAGGGGATTTCGCCTATAATTTCGACCACTCAAACGGCGGCCAGATAGCTCAGTCGGTAGAGCAGCAGACTGAAAATCTGCGTGTCGGCAGTTCGATTCTGCCTCTGGCCACCACTTCAAAAAGCTACAACCACCACCCCAATCTCAAGACTCAATTTTGAAAATCATCGGGTGAAACGCCTTCGATACAATCTGAATCCTGCTTCCGATTTTAAGCCCTTCGCGCTCGTTTTTCGTAGCCATTATCTTTACTATCTGTGTTCCTATCGCTACGCTCAGCAGGTAGACCATCTCGCACTTCTCTATGGCGAGCACCTCTCCGGTGAATTTGAAGCTGCTTCCAATCCTCTCTTTTACGAATAGTTCGGACGGGCTCCCCTCCTTTTTTACGCTGCCGCCCTCTATTTTGAAAACGTAGTTGCAGAGCCTGAATATCTCGCTCGGGTCGTGGCTTACGAGCACCGTGGTCAGACCGAATCTCCTGTGGATATCGGCCAGCTCCTCCTGCAGCTTCGAGCGCATCGTATGATCGAGCGCCGAGAGCGGCTCGTCCAGCAGAAGGATCTTCGGCCGCCTTACAAGTGCGCGGGCTACCGCGACCCTCTGTCTCTGCCCCCCCGAAAGTGCCGAAGGGTACCTCGAAGCGAACGCACCGAGCCCGACCGTCTCTATTAGCTCATCGACGATCGCGGGGTCGTCCCCTTTCTGAAGGGCGAACTTCAGATTCTCTTCGACGCTCATATTTGGAAAGAGGGCGTAGTCCTGAAAGACGAATCCGACCTCTCTTTTTTGCGGAGGCAGGTCGACCCCTTCGCTACTGTCGAACCACACCTCTGCGTCTACCGCGATGCGCCCCGAGTCCGGTCTCAAAAGCCCGGCTATCATACGCAAAATCGTGGTTTTACCCGCGCCGGACTCCCCGAAAAAGGCCACGAAATCGCCTCTTTTGAAAGAGGCCGATACCTTAAGCTCCATATCTCCTTCGGCCGAATGGAGCCGTTTAGAAACATCTATCTCTACCATAATTTACATCTTTTGCAAAAAGGAGCGGTTTACCAGGTAGACCAGCAGCAAAATTGAGAATGTAACCGCAAAGAGTACCATCGCATAGTGGTTGGCGGCGGCGTAGTTGAGCGCCTCCACCTCATCGTAGATTGCGATCGATGCGACCCTGGTCTCGCCCGGAATATTCCCCCCTATCATCAAAACCACTCCAAACTCCCCGACCGTATGCGCGAACGTTATCACGATCCCGGTAAGAAGCGAGGGCTTGATGTTTGGCAGCAGCACCCTAAAGAGGGTCGTCGTTTTCGATTTTCCCAGCATCTGTGCGGCTTCGGTCAAAGAGGCGGGAAGAGACTGGAGAGCCGACTGCACAGGATGTACCATAAAAGGAAGGCTGAATATGACCGACCCCAGAACCAGCCCCCAGAACGAAAAGACGAGCCTGAAACCCAGAACCTCTTCGCAAAACCTGCCGAAAGCGTTTTCAGGACTGAAAGCGACCAGCAGGTAGAAGCCCAGAACCGTGGGGGGAAGCACCAGCGGCATACTCACCACCGTCTCCACGACCGGCTTTATGCGCGATCTGCTCGTCGAGAGATAGTAGGCCAAAGGTATACCCAGAAGAAGAAGTATCAGGGTGGTCACCGCAGCCAGCTTGAATGTCAGCGCCATCGTAGACCAGAATGCGGCATCGCTCATGAGAGCTCCATCAGCGTGATCTCGTTCGCCTTGACGAGCGCGGTGACATGTTCGCCGATCTTCAGCCTCATCGCGTCGCATGCGCGGCGGCTGATTATCGAGACGATCGTATCGTTTCCGTATCCAAGCACCACCTCCGCCAGCAGCTCACCGCGCTCTATAGATTCGATTCTGCCTTCGAACCTGTTTCTGAGGCTGATAAGACCGCTCAAGTCCTTGGCGAGCGCCACTTCACTCTCTTTGAAGAGGATCCAGACGCCGCAACCCTCTTCGATAC
>JALWMA010000008.1 GCA_027081015.1 Campylobacterales bacterium
TAGAGATTCAATAATTATCCCGATTACGATAAAATACGCACAATGTTTTTCGATCCCATAAAAGGAAATATAGTGTCAAAAAAGATAGCTTCCGCCAGAATAGATACCGCAAGTTCAGAGCTTCTTAAAGAGCTGAACAACTCCCTTCCTTTCGACAGAGCGCTCTACAGGGAGGATATAGAGGGTTCCAAAGCGCACGCCTATATGCTCAGGCAGCAGGGCATAATATCGGAAGAGGATTATCATAAGATAAGCAGCGGACTGGATAGGGTGCTTGAAGAGATCGAGTCCGGGGCGTTTTCGCTCGACGGTGACGATGAAGATATACATATGGCGATCGAAAGGAGGCTCACGGAGATTGTCGGTGATGCAGGCAAAAGGCTCCATACTGCAAGGAGCCGCAACGATCAGGTTGCGCTCGATTTCAGACTCTATGTCTTGAGGCATGGAGAGGAGATATCCAAACTTATTCTCGATCTGATCGAATCGCTCTTAGACAGAGCCGAAAAGGGCAGCAATCTACTTCTTCCCGGAATGACCCATCTACAGCATGCCCAGCCCATAAACTTCGGATACCATATGATGGCGTACGCATCTATGTTCAGGCGAGACTACGAGCGTTTTGTCGACTCCAATGAGCGCAACAGCTTCTCACCTCTGGGTTGTGCGGCTCTTGCGGGAACACCTCACCCGATCGACCGCAGGCTTACGGCACGTATGCTTGGGTTCAAGGCACCCACCCTAAACTGCCTCGATACGGTAAGCGACAGGGATTTCGCACTGGAGATTCTCTTCAATATCGCTACGCTTATGATGCATATCAGCCGCTTGAGCGAAGAGCTTATTTTGTGGAGTACGAGCGAGTTCGGATTCGTGCGCCTGAGCGACAAGCACGCTACCGGAAGCTCCATTATGCCTCAAAAAAAGAATCCGGATATTCCGGAGCTGCTTCGCGGTAAGACAGGCAGGACATACGGCAATCTCATATCGCTGCTGACCGTGATGAAGGGGCTCCCCCTTGCCTACAACAAGGATACACAGGAGGACAAAGAGGGAGTTTTCGACAGTGTCAAAACGGCGGAACTATCTTTGCGCGTACTCAAAGAGATGATCGATGAGATGTATGTAAACGGCGAGGCTATGGAGCGTGCATGCAACAGGGGCCACCTGAGTGCTACCGACCTTGCCGACTATCTTGTAAAGAGTGAGGGTTTGCCTTTCAGGGATGCCTATCATATCGTGGGGAGTGTGGTCAACTACGCCGAAGAGCTCGGCAAAGATATATCGGAGCTTACACCGCAGGAGCTAAAGAGTGTCGACGAGCGGATAGACGAAGGGGCATGCGCCGTTCTCGACAATCGTAAATCTATGGATGCCAGGGATTCGGAAGGCGGAACGAGTACGAAGAGAACGCTGGAGCAGATCGATACGATGAAGCGGTGGCTGCAGGAGCGAAAGGGCGCCGAAGTGCGGAGATAGGGTCCGCACCCCGCCCGGCTTTAGAGGCTTTTATGGGTCTCGTCTTTTGCCAGATGAGTCCACTTCAATCTTGCGCCGCCCAGCAGATGGAAGTGGAGATGTGGCACCTCCTGCCCTCCGTCTTTTCCGTTGTTTACGATAAGCCTATATCCGGTCTGATCCAGACATAGCTCTTTTGCGACACTCTGTATGAAAGGTGTCATCTTGGCCATCAATTCGCCGGAAACAGACTGGAAGTTTTCTACGTGAACCTTGGGGATCACCAGTATATGTACAGGTGCTATCGGATTTATGTCGTGAAAAGCTACGAACTCGTCGTTTTCGAGAACTTTGTTGGACGGGATCTCACCGGCAACTATTTTACAGAATATACACATTGAGACTCTCCTTCGATTGCTGTCGATACGGAATGATTATACCAAAATCGGGTCGTCAGCGTATTGTAATGAACTTTGTAATACAATCGCTCGGAACTGACCGTCACGCATTGACGAGAGAGCGTATATCGTGCCGTCACATTTTGAATGTACGACACCTCATGGTCAAACGGGAATTTTGAACCTTTTTTCAAGGAAATAGCTTGCAGAACAGTTTGATAGACAGAATCGAAAAATCCCTCGATCTTGACGATCTTGAAGCGGTAAGGGTCTCGATATTCGGTAAAAAGGGAGAACTTGCCAAGGCGTTTGCTCGGTTGAAAGACGCGAGCGCCGAAGAGAAGCCGAAAATCGCCAAGGAGCTCAACGCTTTGAAGCAGACGCTCACCGAGGCTTACGAAAGAAAAAGGGCGGAGCTGCAGGAGAGGCAGCTGCAGGAGCGCCTTGAAAGAGAGGCCATCGATGTATCGCTCTATTCACCGAGGGCCGGGAGCGGCGCACTGCATCCCGTGATGCAGACAATGGATAGGATCATAGAGTACTTCACGGATCTCAACTTCGCCGTAGAGACAGGCCCGCTGGTGGAAGATGAGTTTCACAACTTCGAGGCTCTGAATCTGCCCGACTACCATCCGGCCAGAGATATGCAGGACACCTTCTACTTCAGGGACGGAAAGCTTCTGCGTACGCACACTTCTCCCGTACAGATCAGAACGATGATGAAGCAGAAGCCACCTATAAGGATGATCAGCCCCGGTGCGGTGTTCAGGCGCGACTTCGACCTTACTCACACGCCGCAGTTTCACCAGGTCGAGGGGTTGATGGTGGATGAAAAGGGGAAAGTCTCTTTCGCCAACCTCAAATGGATTCTCGAAGACTTTCTCCATACCATGTTCGGCGATGTCGATGTACGTTTCCGCCCCAGTTTCTTCCCTTTTACGGAGCCCTCTGCGGAGGTGGACATAAGCTGCATCTTCTGTGAAGGGAAAGGGTGCCGCGTCTGTTCGCATACGGGGTGGCTCGAGGTGCTGGGATGCGGTATGGTAGACCCTAATGTATTCAAGGCCGTGGGCTACGAAGATGTCAGCGGCTACGCCTTCGGTCTGGGGGTGGAGCGTTTCGCGATGCTGATTCACAGAATACCGGACCTGAGATCCCTTTTCGAGGGAGACCTTCGTTTGCTGGAGCAGTTTAGATGATAGTGACAAGAAGATGGCTCGAAGAGTGGGTGGACCTCGAGGGGATAACCACCGACGAAATTTGCAAAAAGCTCAACAGTATCGGGCTGGAGGTCGACTCCTCAAAGAGTATCGATATCCCCTCCAAGATAGTGGTAGGGCATGTACTCTCCTGCGAGAGGCATCCGGACGCCGACAAACTGAGCGTCTGCCGGGTGGATATAGGCTCGGCTACCAGACAGATAGTGTGCGGTGCGAAAAATGTGAGAGAGGGGCTCTATGTACCCGTGGCCACGGTGGGTGCGGTGATGCCAAACGGCATGAAGATAAAACATGCCAAGCTGCGAGGTGTCGAGAGCGACGGAATGATATGCTCCGCCGGGGAGCTGGGGCTGCCGATGACGGAAGAGGGGATTTTGGAGCTCGACGAGAGCATAGGCGCCCTGGAGCCGGGGCGTGAGCTTTTGGAGTACAGGGATCTTTGCGACGATATCATAGAGATAGAGCTTACCGCCAATCGTGGCGACTGTCTGAGTATCCACGGTGTCGCGCGCGAGCTTGCCGTAGGTTTCAACAGAACACTGAAGAGGCTTGATTTCGATGGAGATGTTACCGAACAGATAGGGATAGGCAGGATTCTGCAGTGTACCCACAGCGGCAGCCCCAAAGTGAGTATAGTCTGCCATGCGTTCGAGATACGCTCGATCGAAGTCCCCCTCCTTATGAGGCTCAGGCTCGCTTTTGTCGAACAGCCTTTCGAATCTCCCGTAGATGCATATTTGGGATACGCCATCCATACGAGCGGTGTTATTTTGCGCTCTTACGGATTTTCCAAGATCTCTCGGGGGGAGGAGAAGGCGAAGCTGGTGCTCAAAGAGATAGAGTGCGGTCTGGGGGCTGTGGAGTTCGATTCGAAAGTCGCCTCCATAGTAGGTGTGAACCAGAGCGAGGAGGTGAAGCCCGACTGTGATGAGAAGCGGATCATACTCGAAGCGAGCTATGTCTCGCCCGATGTCGTGGCACCTGCCGTAAAAGAGCTCAAACTCGAAACCGATCCGCTCTACTACAGATCCTCGAGAGGCAGCGAGCCGGATCTGAAGTTCGGAATCGATATTCTCTTTTTCCTGCTTAAGAGGTTTGCCGACGTCGGAATCTATGCGGGAGAGAGCGAGTACATTACCGAAAAAGAGCCTGTGACGGTAGATATTTCGATGGAGGAGGTAGAGTCTCTGATCGGTCAGGCTGTCGAAATTTCGGAGGCCGTTACGATTTTGGGCAAGCTCGGTTTCGAGATACACAAGACCGAAGAGGGCCATATAATAGCCGGTACCCCACCCTTCAGGCACGACATATCCAACAGGCAGGATGTGATAGAAGAGATAGTCCGTATAATAGGTATAGACAACATCGCCTCGAAGCCGCTAGAGTTTACTGAAGCGAACCGTATGAGCCGCTCTCTCTTGCGCCACAGGTTTTTGAGAGAGATACGCCTGAAGGCCGTATCGAGGGGATTTTTCGAGACGGTTCACTACATCTTCTGCGACAATAAGAGGGTGGAGGAGTTCGGTTTTGAACCGGTTCGGCACGAAAAGGGGCTGATGAACCCGATAACCGCCGATATGGACGGCCTTAGACCGAACCTGATGATAAACATGCTAGATTCGCTGAAGAGGAACGCCAGCATGTCGAAGAGGAGGATAGCGCTTTTCGAGATAGGGGCCGTCTTCGATTCGGAGAGGAACGAGTCTATGCAGATGGTGCTCGCTTTCAGCGGTGAGAGGGAGCCGGACTCCGTAGTGAATGCGGGAAAGCCGGAGCCTATAGATTTCGCATCGTTCAGCTCGATGGTCTCTGCCGTAATCGGGGATTTCGATCTTGTAAAGAGCTCTAACCCCTCTCTTCTGATGCACCCGTATCAGTCTGCCGATATCGTAAAAGAGGGCGTTACCGTAGGAGAGATCGCGAAACTGCACCCGGCGGTAGCACAGAAGTACGACCTTGCCGATACATTTTTCGCACAAATCGACATATCGGCACTTGAACCGGAGCTCAAATGCGCCGAGGAGATAGCCTCCTTGACGCCTATCTACAGAGATTTGAGCGTCGTGGTTTCGCAGAGCACCGGATACTCAGAGATCAGGTCGGCCCTCCTCGAAGGGGGGCTTCCCGCCGTTGTAGAGAGCTTCTACCCGATCGACAGATATGTGGACGACTCCCTGGGTGAGGATATGAGCCTTACCCTCCGTTTTCTCATCGTTCCGCGTGAAAAGGCGCTGGAGGAGAGTGAGATAAACTCTATAATGGAGGATATTTTGAGAATTTTGCAGGAAAAATGCGATGCGAGGCTCAGATGAAGTGGCTTGAGGTAAAAAAGGCGGCCCCTTTCGATTTCAAATGCGACGAGATCGCCAGCGACAAATCGATATCACATAGATGTGCAATCTTTTCGCTGCTGAGTGACAGGCCGAGCATCGTCCGCAACTATCTTCAGGCCGAAGATACGCTCTGCACTCTCGAGATCGTACGCCGCCTGGGAGCAGAAATCGAAGATCGTGACGGAACGCTGAAGATAACTCCCCCCGAAGAGATGAGCGAACCCGAAGGCGTTCTCGACTGCGGAAACTCCGGAACGGCGATGCGCCTATTCTGCGGATTTTTGAGCTCCATACCCGGCCACTTCGTACTGACGGGCGACAAATATCTCAGAAGACGCCCGATGAAGAGGGTGACCGAGCCGCTAAGGCAGATAGGTGCGCATATAGACGGAAGGGAAGAGGGCAATCTCGCCCCGCTCTGCATTCGCGGAGAGAGGCTCAGGTCTTTCAACTACGAGAGTCAGATAGCGTCGGCCCAGGTAAAAAGCGCGATGATTCTGGCCGCTCTTAGGGCCGATGATGTATCTACATACAGTGAACCGGAGCTTAGCCGGGACCATACCGAGAGGATGTTGAGGGGGATGGGGGCCAACATAGAGAGCTGGGATACCATAACGATCGAACCGATGATCAGACCCCTGGATCCTCTCGATATCACCGTACCGGCCGATCCCTCCAGCGGCTTCTTTTTCGCCGTCGCCGCGGCAATAGTTCCCGGTAGCAGGGTGGTCATAGAGAGTGTGACGCTAAACCCTACAAGAACGGAGGCCTACAGGATTCTGCAGAAGATGGGTGCACGCGTTGAGTTCGAAGAGAGGGAGAACCGTTACGAGCCGATAGGGGATATCACCGTAACATACGACGGGAAGCTGCAGGCGGTAGAGGTGAGTGAGAGGATTTCTTGGCTGATAGACGAGCTGCCGGCGCTGTCGATCGCGATGGCCGTGGCTGAAGGCGAGAGCGTCGTCAAAAACGCCGCGGAGCTGCGTGTAAAAGAGTCCGATCGAATAAGCTGCGTTATCGAGGGGCTCAAAGCCTGCGGCATAGAGTGCAGCGAAACGGATGACGGCTATAGAATAACGGGTGGAGAGATTCGGTCGGCGCAGATCGACAGCTGCGGCGACCACCGTATAGCTATGAGCTTCGCTATAGCCGGGCTGGTTGCGGATATGAGGATAAAAGATGTGGAGTGTATAGATACGTCGTTTCCCAACTTCGCACAACTGCTCGGATCTTTGACGGAGGTGAAGAGTTGGAGATAGAGGTTGCGAAGAGCTACGGCTTCTGTTTCGGCGTAAAGAGGGCTATAAAGATAGCGGAGGAGAACCCCGGCAGTTCGACGCTCGGGCCGCTGATTCACAACAATATGGAGATCGAGCGGCTCAAAAGAGACTTCGACGTCTCTCTGGCTACCACTCTCGATGATGTCAAATCGGGAGAAGCTACCGTCATAAGGACGCACGGAATTCCGAAAAACGATCTAAAAAAGCTCAAGGAGAAGGGCGGCCGTGTCATAGACGCCACATGCCCGTTCGTCACGAAGCCGCAACAGATAGTGGAACAGATGAGTGAAGAGGGGTATGACATAGTCATTTACGGAGATGTCAACCATCCGGAGATAAAGGGTGTCATGAGCTACGCTTCGGGGCCGGTATATGCGGTTTTGAGCGTCGACGATATCGCCAAACTCCACCTGAAAGAGCGGGTTGCGCTGGTGGCTCAGACGACCAGAAAGATAGAGGAGTACAACAAGATAATAAACTATCTGGTTCCCAAGCACAAAGAGGTGCGTGTCTTCAACACCATCTGCAACGCCACTTTCGAAAACCAGGATGCGGCAAGAGAGCTTGCGCAGCGGGCGGACGTAATGATAGTGGTGGGCGGAAAACAGTCTTCGAACACAAAGCAGCTCTACTCGATCTGCAGATCTTTTTGCGAAGACTCCTACCATATCGAGAGTGAAGAGGAGCTCGAAAAAGAGTGGTTCGACTCCAAAAGGCTCTGCGGTATTACGGCCGGGGCATCTACGCCGGAGTGGATAATTGAAAGAGTTATTGGCAAAATAAGAGAATTTAAAGTATAATATCGCATTTAAAATCGGAAAAGGAATCAGGTATGGACAAGGCCTCAATGGAAGAGTTCGAAAACATGGAGGAAGACTTCGCGTCGATGCTCGACGCGTACGAGAAAAAGGAGCAGGGCGGAAGTATTACTGACGGCGTTATTGTAGAGATTCGCGAAAACGACAACCAGGCACTTGTGGATGTAGGCAGAAAGCAGGAGGCGGCGGTAAGGCTCGATGAGCTGAAGAACGAAGACGGCAGCTACAAGTTCAATGTTGGAGACACGATTCCGGTCGTGATTACCGGATATAGAAACGAGCGTCCGCAAGCCTCATATCTGAAGGCTGTCCGCAAAGCCAATATCCGCAAATTTATCGAAGAGCACGAGTCGGATGCCGAAAATATGGTCGTAGAGGGCAAGGTGGTCCGTAAAAACAGGGGCGGCTACTTCGTTGTAGGAGACGAGATAGAGTTTTTCATGCCGATGAGCCAGGCGGCCTTCGCGATGGGTAAAAATCCGATAGGCAAAGAGATAAAAGCGGTTATCCTCAAGCTCGACAAAGAGCGCGACTCCATCGTAATTTCGAGAAGAAAGTATCTCGATACTCTCCGAAAAGAGAGAAAAGAGATAGTCGACAAGCTGATGGAAGAGGGCAAAGTCGTAGAGGGTGAGATAAAGAAGATCACAAGTTACGGAATGTTCGTGGATGTAGGCGGAGTCGAAGGGCTCGTGCACTACAGCGAAATCAGCTACAAGGGGCCCGTAAATCCCGCCACTCTTTACAAAGAGGGGGACAAGGTCGAAGTAAAGGCGATAGCGTACGATCCGAAGAAGAGACACCTCTCCCTCTCCATCAAACAGACCATGCCTGATCCTTGGGAAGAGATTGTCGAGCAGCTCGAAGAGGGCGATGCCATAAAGGTTATAGTGAGCAACATAGAGCCTTACGGGGCCTTCGTCGACCTCGGAAACGATATCGAAGGGTTCCTTCACGTATCCGAAGTATCGTGGGACAAAGATATCAAAAACCCCAAAGACTACCTCAATGTCGGAGATGAGATAGATGTGGAGGTTATCGAGATAAACCCCGAAACGAGACGCCTAAGGGTCTCGTATAAAAACCTCCAGCCGAAGCCTTTCGAAGAGTTCCTGCAAAACTACAAAGAGGGTGATGTCGTCAAGGGAGTCGTCACTACCCTCACGGACTTCGGAGCTTTTGTACGAATTGGCAAAGTGGAGGGGCTTTTGCACAACCAGGATGTCTCATGGCAAAAGGGGGCAAAAGCCAAAGATCTGCTTGCCAAGGGTGACGAAGTGGAGGTGAAGATAATAAAGATAGATCCGCAGCAGGAGAGGATAAGCCTCAGCAAAAAAGCCCTCGAAGAGAGTCCGATTGATCGATTCGCAAAAGAGCATAATATAGGCGATATAGTCAAGGGCAGGGTACGCGACGTAAAAGATTTCGGTGTATTTGTCGAGATCGAGGATGGCGTCGACGCGCTTATCAGAAAAGAGGATGTCGCTCCGCTCAAGATGGAGGAGATCAACAAAGGTGACGAGATCGAGGGTGTGATCGTGCTGCTCGATCCGGCTTCGAACAAAGTCAGACTCTCCGTACGCCGTCTCGAGAGGCAAAAAGAGCGTGATGCGATAAACGAGCTCAACAGCAGCGAAGATCGGCTGACGATCGGAGATATAATAAAAGATCAGCTCTAAGAGGCACGATGAACCGCCTGTTGATCCTCCTTTTTGGAGTCGTCTCAACCTTGGCGGTTTCGATACTGCTCATACTGCTCTACAGATACGCCAACCGTAACGATGAGGCACCTGAGACCAGGATGCTCGAACCTCGCTCGTTTATAGACGAATCGGCGAATCGGGACGAAACGAAAAAGTGGATGAAGGATCTCGCCTCCAGGGAAAAACCCTCGTTCAGTTATGCGGTCAGCGAGACGGAGATCTCCCTTCCGCTGAAAAAGAGGCCCGAACCGAAAACTTCGTTTCGTCTGATTCTTAAAAATCTCGATGACTACAAGATGTTTTGTATAAAGCAGCTTTTTGAGCGAAACGGAATAGATTTTGCCGTATTCAAGAAGAGGGGCGAGGCGGTGCTGATCGTCCACGATATGGACGGGGCGAAGCGTGAGAGAATCGTCAAAATGGTTCGAGAATACGATGTAAAGACCGAAATAGAAAAATATGTAAAGGATTAGGATGCAAAAACATACGATTATGGTTTGCGACCACATTCATGAAAGCGGTTTGGAACTTCTCGAGTCGCAGCCCGATATAGATTATATCAATGCGGCGGACCTGCCGAAAGATGAACTCCTCGATGTGATCGATCAGGCCGATGTTGCGATCACAAGGAGCTCGACGGAGGTGAACGAGACATTCTTGAGGGCAGCCAAGAATCTGAAAGCGCTTGTTCGTGCCGGAGTAGGGGTAGATAACGTCGACATGGAGGGCTGCAGCAAAAGAGGGATCATAGTGATGAACGTTCCTACCGCAAACACAATTGCAGCGGTGGAACTCACGATGGCACACATGCTATCTTGCATGAGGGCCTTCCCCTATGCCCACAACGATCTGAAGATCGACCGAATTTGGAAGAGGGAGAAGTGGTACGGGTATGAGCTCAAAGACAAGAGGCTCGGAATCATAGGTTTCGGAAATATCGGCAGCAGGGTCGGAAAGAGGGCGAAGGCGTTCGAGATGGACGTTGTTGCCTACGATCCGTATATCGAACCCTCCAAAGCTACGGACCTCGGAGTGGAGTACACTACCGATTTCGACGACATACTCGCCTGCGACATCATCACCATCCACACCCCGAAAACCCAGGAGACGATCGGTATGATCGGGGAGAAAGAGATAGCGAAGATGAAAGATGGAGTGGTGCTTATAAACTGCGCGCGCGGAGGGCTTTACGATGAAGAGGCCCTCTACAACGGACTCAAGAGCGGCAAGATCAGATTTGCCGGTATCGACGTCTTTGTAAAGGAGCCCGCGACCGACCACCCGCTGCTCGAGCTCGATAACGTTACCGTCACGCCGCACCTTGGGGCAAACACACACGAATCACAGTACAAAATCGCGACCCAGGCGGCACAGCAGGCACTCGATGCCGCACGCGGCATAAGCTATCCAAACGCCCTCAACCTGCCGATCAGGGAGAACGAGATTCCCGAGTTCGTAAAACCGTACCTCGAGCTGATGCAGAAGATCGGTTTTCTCGCCGCACAGGCCAATATGGGTGCGATCAAATCCCTTAAGATTTCGACCGAGGGTGAGATAGGGGAGTATATAGACTCCCTGGCTACATTCGCAACGGTCGGCGCACTGAAAGAGGCGCTCGGAGAGATGATAAACTACGTAAACGCCGATTTCGTGGCCAAGGAGCGCGGAATCGAAATTCTGAAAGAGAGCTCCGCAAGCACGGGAGCTTACAAAAACAAAATCACTCTGAGATTGACGACCGAAAAAGAGGTGACGGAGATTTCTGGAACCATCTTCAACGAAGATGTCCAGAGAATCGTTTCGATAAACGGATTTGCGCTCGATATCGAGCCCAAAGGGAGAATGATTCTCTTCAAAAATACGGATGTTCCCGGTGTAATCGGCGATGTGGGACAGATTTTGGCGAAACACAATGTCAATATCTCCGACTTCAGGCTCGGAAGAGATATAAAGAAGGGTCTCGCGCTGGCTGTCATTCTGGTGGACAACGATGTGAGCGAAGAGGTTCTCAAGGAGCTCGATGCTCTCGAAGCGTCCGTATACGTCAAGTACGTAATCCTATAATTCTGCAACGATCTGTACCGGGCTCTTTTCGCCCGTCCGGTGCACCACTTTTTTACCATACCCGCATAAAACGAGTGACGATCGGGCCGTTATATCGGTTTGACCGCAGGATCGGCCCGAATCTGTTCGAGACCGGTAATAATTTTTCTCTAAATACCGATACTCATCTATAACCGTTCGATTGTCTTTGATAAATACCCCTTATTAAAATTATAATAATAATTTTTATAGTAATATTTCGGTTTTTACTGTAAAATAAGACAATTTCTTCATCAAAGGAGAGGCATATGAAGAGAATGGCGGCGGTACTACTGCTCTCATTGCCCCTGTTTGCGGCACACAAGAATCTGACGCTCGACCGGGCGCTTGCACTGGTAAAAAAGAACAATCTCGAGATACGTGTCGCTGAAGATGAGACACGCATGAAGAGGATGGATATAAAGATTGCCGACGGTTACAACTACGGAAGCGCGGACATTATCTTTAACGCTCTGCGCTCCAACGATGCCGGTAACGTATTCGGTTTCAAGCTCCAAAGCAGAGAGGCCACTTTCAGAGATTTCGGCTTCTCCGATTTTCTGGGAGGAGTGGGGCAGGCGCTTGCAATGTCCGGCGGTGATTTCGGGCAGTTTACGACAATCATGTCCAACCCTGCGATGCAGAACACTCTGCTGGATACCGCTCCGAACGATCTTAACTACCCGGGGGCCAGGAACCATTTCCAGGAGAAGATTCAGTACAAGGTCCCCCTCTATGTAGGCGGCAAACTGAACAAGTACGGGATGATCGCCAGAAAGATGGCCGATATGAGTCTGCTCGACAGACAGAGGATCATAAAC
This sequence comes from Campylobacterales bacterium, assembly GCA_027081015.1. Lineage (GTDB taxonomy): Bacteria > Campylobacterota > Campylobacteria > Campylobacterales > Hydrogenimonadaceae > Hydrogenimonas. Next base: position 12,117 of record JALWMA010000008.1, read on the forward strand.
GAAAAGGTCTACCAGACAAGAAAGACATTTTACGACATCGCTCTGGTAAACAGCTATATCAAGAACCTGAAGATCATCCTAAAGAATGTCGAAGAGCTCGAAAATACAGTCTCCAATATGGTGAAAGAGGGTTATGCGCTCGATATCGACCTTCTTCAGGTCAAAACCAAGAAGGCGGATGTCCTGCGAATGCTCAACCAGGCCAAGCTGAATAGGGATCTTGCATATCAGTTCCTCTCTTTTTTGCTCGATGAGAAGGTGGAGTCTGTATCGGTGGCGGATAAAGATGTCCCTATGCCTGTGATGGATAGGGAGGAGATGGTGAACAGAAATCTCGATATCCAGAAGGCGAAGATGGGTCTCGAGGTTACAAAGCTTGCCATAGGAGTCGAAAAGGCGGCCTACTATCCTCAGATAGGCGCATTTGCCGAGTATGGAAGTGCCGACGACTCGTTCATGAACGACTTCACCGACAAAGACGCCTATACCGTAGGGGTGCAGATGAAGTGGAACATCTTTAACGGGATGATAGACAAATCGAAGTATGAGAAGGCCAGAATCCAGAATCTCAAGGCAAGGCACCAGGTGGAGCTTGCCAAAAAAGGGATAGCGCTCAAAATAGACAAGATAATCAGCGAGATCAAGAGTCGTGAGTACGACATAAAATCGCTGAAGCAGAAGGTCAAATTTATGAGAAGGGTTTATGAGAACTACTACAACCGATATAAAGAGGGTCTGATATCGATAAACGACGTTCTTATCAAAAACAGCGAGGAGATCCAGGCGGTTTTGAAACTTGCAAAGACACGTAACGCGAGAAACGACAAAGTTTTCGAACTCGAAAATATCATCAACAAAGGAATGTTATGAAAAAGATTGTTCTTCTATTCGTGATGCTGGCGGCGGCGGCCGTAGCGGCGGAACTGACGCTCACCGGAAGCGTCGTATCGGATAACCAGAAGATGATGACGAGCCGCTATATGGGGTTCGTCAAGAAGGTCTACGTAGTAGAGGGGCAGAGGGTAAAGAAGGGGCAGCTCCTCTATACGATCGATTCGAAAGAGATAGATAGTGCGAAGTCGCAGGTTGAGCTGGCGATCTCCCAGGCCGAGCTCGCTCTGCAGATGAACAGAAACCAGTACAACAACATCCTTACGAACCTCGCCAGGCACGAGCGCCTCTTCAAAAAGGGGATGGTCTCGAAATTCGAGCTCGAAAACCTCCAGCTTGCGGCAGAGAATACGAAGGCGATGATAGAGATCGCGCAAAAGCAGGTGGCTCAGGCGAAGGCGAAACTCAAAGAGGTTATGAACCAGTATGCCTACCTGGACGTGAGAGCGCCGAACGACGGTGTCGTTGTCGAGAAACGTATCAAGGCTGGTGAGATGGCGATGCCGGGTATGCCGGCGATCATTCTGACCGATCTGAGCGATCTGAAGATATTGACGGAGATCTCCGAGAGCGACATTATTAATGTAAAGGTGGGTCAGAAGGTGATGGTGGAGGTGCCTTCGATGAACCTTAGAAAAGAGGGAAGGGTATTTGCGATAATCCCCAGCTCCAACCCGATGACCCACCAATTCAAGATGAAGGTCTCGTTCGACTATAAAGGCTACAGGATCTATCCGGGTATGTACGCCCAGGTCACGATAAAATAAAGGGTCAGGTATGCAAGAGAGTAAAAGCTATAAGCCCAGGGATGTCGCAGGCAAGCTTGCCCGAACATTTCTGCACAACCCGCTTACGCCGGTTCTGGGAGTCTTTCTGCTCATTATAGGCTACATTTCGCTCGAAATAATGCCCAGGGAGGAAGACCCTCAGATCTCCGTCGCCGGCGGAACGATAATCGTCCCGATGCCGGGTGCCACGCCGCGGGAGGTCGAAAACATCATAGTCAACCCGCTCGAAAGAAAGATAAAAGAGATCAAAGGTGTGGAGCATATCTACGGTATAGCCATGGCGAATGTCGGTATCGTCAACGTCATGTACTACATAGGTGAAGATAGGGAGAAGGCGAACCTGAACCTCTACGACAAGGTCATGCAGAATATGGACCTGCTTCCCAAGGGCGCGATGCAGCCGCTCGTAAAGCCGTTCGATGTCGATATCGACATTCCTATCGTCACTATAGACTTCTACAGAAAACCGGGCTCCAAAATAAGCGAGACCGATCTTTTCAAACTGGTGCGTGACGTACAGCAGAGGCTGAACCGTATAGAGAATGTCTCTAAAACGGCGATCAAGGGCGGAAGCAGGGAGCAGTACAACATCCAGGTCGACCTCGGAAAACTTTCCGGGTACCACCTCTCGCTCGGGCAGATCGTTCAGGCCATCAAAGCTCTCGCGGTTAACGTACCCGATGTAAAAGGCAGAACCGAAGATGGAAAGCTGGTTATATTCGGAGTCAAGAACGCCATAGAGAGCATAAAAGATGTACAAAACCTCATAGTCGCCCAGTATATGGGCTCGCCGATTTACCTCAAAAACGTAGCGAGCGTTACGGCCGGAAGCGATATACAGAACTATAAAAAGGTTCTGATGACCCAAAGAGAGGGGGAGAAGTTCTCGGAACTTCACGATGCCGTAACACTCGAGCTCGGAAAGCTTGCGGGATCCAATGCCGTCGTCATAGCCGACGAGATAAAAGAGCATCTGAAGGCACTTGAGCCGAAACTGAAGGAGATGGGAGTGGGCTACATGCTCACGAGAGATTACGGTAAGCGTGCCGACGATGCGGTAAACGAACTTGTGAGCCATATTCTCATCACTATTGCGATAATCGCGGTGATGCTGATCTTCTTCCTCGGCTGGAAGGAGTCGCTTATCGTTACGTTTACGGTTCCAGCCATATTGGCCATCACGCTCTTCATAGCCTATCTCTCGGGCCAGACGATAAACAGGATTACGCTGTTTGCTTTCCTGCTATCTCTCGGTCTGCTGGTGGATGCGGCCATCATCGTCATTGAGAACATCCACAGGCATCTGCACGCTCACGATGCGGTAGACAAGGATATAGACGAAATAATGGTGCAGGCGACCGACGAGATCGGTGCTCCTACGAATATTGCGACACTTGCCATAATCTTGACGATGGTCCCGATGGCGTTCGTCGGCGGTATGATGGGGCAGTTCATGAAGCCGATTCCCGAAAACGTTCCGGTCGCGCTCGTGGCTTCGCTAGTGGTGGCTTACATCTTTACACCCTATCTGGGACGAAGGCTTCTTAAGAAGCCCCATATGCACCACCATCACCACCACTGGAACAAAGAGAAACCGCAGCCTGAGGGAGGTGCCAAGTGAAGCGCTTTGAGAGTTTTGTATTCAATATTCTCGGATCGAATACCAAGCAGTGGCTGGTTATAGGTGCGACTCTGGCGGCTCTGGCCGGTTCGATCATGATGCTTCCTACGAAGCTGGTTCTGGCCAAGATGCTGCCAGGCAAGAGTGCGAACACCTTTTCGATCTACATACATACACCCACCGACAGCTCGATAGAGGAGACCAGGAGAGTCGGTGAGTGTGTAGTGGGGCTTTTGCAAAAAGAGCCGGAAATTACCGATGTCGAGGTATACCTTGGGCAGGGTGCGCCGCTCGATTATGCGGGGATGGTTAAGGGCTCCGGCTTCAAAAACAGTGAGAACGAAGCCGAAATCGTCGTCAACCTCACGGACAAACATGAGCGTGAAGAGCCCTCTTTCATGATGGTACATAGGCTCAGACCGGTCATAAAGGGAAACTGTGAGCCGCTGAAAAACGGTACCGTGATAGAGATGGTGGAGCAGCCTGCCGGTCCTCCCACTCTCGCAGCCGTAGTGGCGGAGATATACGGGGAAAATTACGACCACATTTATGCACTAAGCCAAAAGGTCGCAGAGATTTTCAAAAAGACCGAAGGTCTTGCAGATATAAACATAATGGCCGACGATCCATACAAGAAGTTCGAGCTCGTTCCAAATTCGGACAAGATATCGCGCTCGGGCCTGAGTGTCGAGCAGGTCAACAAGATACTCTACCTCGCCTTCGAAGGTATGGTGGTGGCACCGAAGAACAGCCGCAACTACCCTGACCAGATCGGCCTTTTCGTACGGCTCAGCGACAAGACCAGGCGGCTTGCAAACAGCAGCAGGCGCGCCCTGGAGACGAAGCTGGCATCTTTGAAGCTGATGAACAAAAAGGGTATGCTCGTACCGATAAGCGAACTGGTCGAGATAGTGGAGATCGACGCGCCGCCTACACTTATGCAGAAAGATCTTAGGCGAATGATAAACGTAACCGCCGAAGCGGACCTCGTTTCACAGGTCTATCCTCTGCTCGATGCGAGAGAGAAGATAATGGATGAGCTATCGAAAGAGTATGAGATAACCACTACCGACTACCTCTTCAATCTCCGTCTAAAAGATAGAAAGAGCGGGGAGGTGTTCGACCTGAGGTGGGACGGAGAGATGAAGGTGACGCTCGATACGTTCCGCGATCTCGGGGCGGCGTTCATAGCCGCGCTTATCCTTATATTCCTGCTTCTTGTGGTCTACTACAAGAACTTCACGATAAGCGGGATAGTGCTGGCCGGGAGTTTCCTCTCGATCATCGGGGTCATCGTGGGCCACTGGGTTGCGGATGTTGTCACCGAGCATACATTCTTCCTTACGGCGACATCTCTGATAGGCTTCATTGCGCTGATGGGAATCAGCTCCAGAAACTCGCTGCTTTTGATCGATTTCGCGAAGGCGTTGATGGAGGAGAAGGGGTTCGACAAGCAGCACGCCATAGCCGTCGCGAGTGCGACGAGGGCCAAGCCGATCATGCTGACGGCCATCGCCATCATCCTCGGTTCCGCGCTGCTTGCGAGCGATCCGATCTTCGGGGGCCTCGGCGTCGCGCTGATTTCCGGAACGGTAGCCGCGGTGGTGGTCTCTCTGATCTTCATTCCCGTACTGATGTACCGGGCGAAGGCGATGGACTTCAAAAAGGAGGAGTAGTATGCCCGATATAGGCCGCATACTTATCGGTCTTGGGCTTCTGCTGGTGATTTTCGGGCTATTCGTCTCCTTTTTCGGGAGGCTGCCCGGAGACATCGTAATAAAAAAAGAGAACTTTACACTCTACATCCCTATAGCTACGTCGATTCTTCTATCCGTAATTCTCTCCATACTCTTTTACCTCTTTTCCAAGTTTTTTTAGATAGAATTACTCCAAAAAGCAGGAGTATATATGGCAACAATCGGCATGAGCGATCTGAAAAAAGGTATCCGTCTCGAAATAGACGGGCAGCCCTACCGGGTTGTGGAGTACCAGCATGTCAAACCGGGTAAAGGGGCGGCATTCGTACGCATAAAGATAAAATCTCTCTCGACGGGACGGGTAATCGAAAAGACGGTTCATGCCGGCGACAAGTTCGAGACTCCGAATCTCGAGCAGAAGACCATGCAGTACCTCTACGACGACGGTGAGATGCTGCAGTTCATGGATACGTCGACTTACGAGCAGATAGGTCTGACCCACGATCAGGTCGGGGAAGATGTGATCAAGTTCATGGACGAGGGCTTTACTGTGGATGTTCTCTTTCACAACGGAAAGCCGATCTCCGTCGAGCTTCCGCAGGTTGTCGAGCTCGAAGTGGTTGAGACTCCTCCCAACTTCAAGGGCGATACATCGAGCGGAAGCCGAAAGCCGGCCACCCTTAAAACGGGGGCGGTCGTTCAGGTGCCTTACCATATCCTCGAAGGGGACAAGATAAGGGTGGATACGGCTGAAGGGAAGTATCTCGACAAGGTGAAATAGACCATATTTCGCCGTTCGGTTTTCGTTACTGTCCGAAAACGACCAATAAAGGAGGTTGAAGATGGCAAAAGTGTGTGTTCCGTTGGCAAAGGGTTTTGAAGAGATAGAGGCTGTCAGTCTGATCGACGTAATGCGCCGCGGCGGTATCGAGGTTGTCGTGGCCGGTGTAAACGAAGAGCTCGTTACCGGCGCGAACGGCATAACCGTCAAGGCCGATACCGACATCAAGTATGTGCTTGCGGACGAACTCGATATGATCGTTCTTCCAGGCGGATGGGAGGGGACCCATATGCTGGCCGAAAACGAAAGGGTGCAGGAGCTTCTAAAAGAGATGAAGGCCAAAGAGAAGGTTGTCGGTGCCATCTGCGCGGCGCCGTTCGCACTGAAAGCGGCAGGGGTACTCGGCAGCAAATATACCTGCTACCCGAGCGTGGAGGAGCAGATAGGCAAAGAGGGGTATACCGACAGGCAGAAGGTTGTCATAGACGGCAACGTCATGACGTCAAGGGGGCCCGGTACAGCTATATGCTTCGGTCTGGAGATAGTGAAGAGGCTGGTCGGGGAAGAGACCTATCTATCGCTGAAAGAGGGTCTTCTGGCCGACTACTGCTAAAAAGCCCGACCCCGGGCTTCCCCACCAAAAACCCAAAACCTACAACCCAAAACCTACAACCCAAAACCTACAACCTAAGACCTACAACCTAAGACCTACAACCCACTTCCCCCAAAAGCTCCTTCGCCAGCTCCTCTCTTTCTTTGTGCATCACATCCACAACGATATCTGCAACCCTCTCATACTCCTCGTATCGGCTCTCAAAAAGGGAGCGGGCCCTCTCTATATCCTGAAAGAGCGGCCGTTTTTTCAGCTTCTTTTTCGCGTTTGGGGCATTTAGAATACGCTGCACTATCCAGTCGAAGTCGGCCTTCAGGTATACGACCGTTCCTATATCTTTTATGTTTTTTACCTTGTAAAATCCTCCGCCCGTAGATATAACCGCGTTGCTCACATTCCCCGCCAGCCACTGCGCGGTCTTCTGTTCGAGTGCTCTGAAAGCCTCCTCCCCGGCTGTCGCGAAGATCTTTTTTATGCGTGTGTTTGTCATACTCTCGATCATATCGTCCGTATCGAGGGCGTAGAGTGAGCCGTCGCACCTTACGATCTCTCTGGCGAGAGCCCCTTTGCCCACCCCCATAAATCCTATAAGCAGGATGTTTTTTCCCATCTATGCTACCTGTGAATACTCTATTTTGAGATCGCTTACGGCGCTTTTTAGAAGCTCCTGGTACGCCTGCGCGGCCTCCGGGTCCTTTCCGTTTTTCATCTCTGTATTGTAGTCTACCAAAATATCCGCCACACCGCCAGAGCCGATATTGGTGGCGGCCCCTTTCAACCCGTGTGTTACATGCTCGATCCGCTCGAAATCTCCCCTCTCTACCAGCTCGTCGAGCTCCGCGATCGCATCTTCGAGCTGGTGTATGAGCTCGAGTACGAATTCGTCGGCCTCCTCATCGCTCAACCCCATCGTCTCGACAAGCCGCTGATGTGTAAACGGCGTGTAGCTCTTCCGCCTTATCTCGTCCGCTTTGGATATTTTTTTCGGTTCCGCTTTTCCGAGCGGAGGGTACTGTTTGAACTGCGGCTTTGCCGGACTCTCAGTTTCGGGCTTTTGGGGCGGCGGCTCCGTGCCTGTGCCGCTGTCGGCGGCATCGCCGTCTCTATCAGGCAGCGGGATCGTTCTCTCTTTTCTCTTTTGCGGGGCCGCAGCCCCTTTTCGCTCCGTCTCGATGCCCTTGTCGAAGAGCCCGTTTTCGTTCTCCATAATGTAGTGGTCGAACGACCTTTTCGCCCTGTACTCCAGTACGATAATGACAAGAAGCGCCAGGAGTATCAGAATCAGCGTAACGGAGGTGATCATTAGAATCATGTTTACCATCTCAATCCTTTCGAGCATAAAGGCAGCTATATGTTAAATCGGACAAAGGCGCCGATTTTTTAAATATCGCGGTTTATGAGTTTCTAACGGCAGATAGTGTAGACTTCAATCTACCTATACACTACGCCGAGGAGTCTGAATGAAGCCGGCATTTACCCACCTCCATCTGCACACCGAATATTCGCTGCTCGACGGCGCCAACAAGATATCGAAGCTTGCCGGACGTCTCAAAGAGCTGGGTATGGATTCGGTGGCGATTACCGACCACGGAAACATGTTTGGGGCCATAGATTTCTACCAGCAGATGAAGAGGGAGGGCATAAAGCCGATAATTGGGATGGAGGCGTATCTGCACAACCAGGACGATATCGGCGACAAGAGCACCAGGCAGCGGTTCCACCTCTGCCTCTACGCAAAAAACGAAGTCGGCTACAAAAACCTTATGTATCTCAGCTCGCAGGCATATATAAACGGCTTCTACTACTACCCCAGAATCAACAAGAAGATCCTCAGGGAGCACAGCGAGGGGCTCATCTGCTCCTCCGCATGTCTTCAGGGAGAGGTGAACTGGCATCTGAACCTCAGTGAGAGAAACGTGAAATTCGGAGCGCAGGGGTACGAGAGGGCGAAAGAGGTCGCGCTCGAGTACAGGGAGATCTTCGGCGACGACTTCTACCTCGAACTGATGCGCCACGGCATCGGCGATCAGCACTTCATAGACGAGCAGGTGATAAAACTGAGCCTCGAAACCGGCATAAAGATCGTGGCGACCAACGACACCCACTACCTCTACCCCGAAGATGCGGAGGCGCACGAAGCGTTCATGTGCATCGCGATGAACAAACTCCTCGACGACCCGAACCGTCTGCGCCACTCCGTCCACGAATTTTTCCTGAAATCGCCCGAAGAGATGGCGGCTCTCTATGCGGATATACCGGAGGCTCTGGAAAATACGCAGGAGATCGCCCGAAAATGCAACCTCGAGCTCGATCTGGGCAATCCCACTCCTCCCAACTTCAAGTTCGCAAGGGAGTATGCGGAGAAAGATGGGCTAAGCGTACCCGAGCCGGAGGCGCAAAACAGCTTCGCCAACGACGAGGTGCTATTTGTGCACGAGTGCAGAAAGGGGCTGCAAGAGAGGCTCAAACATATCGATCCGAGTCGTCACGAGGAGTATAGGGAGCGCCTCGAGACCGAGATGCGGATCATAAACCAGATGAAGTTCCCGGGGTATATGCTTATAGTTTGGGATTTTGTAAGGGAGGCCAAAGAGCGCGGCATACCTGTAGGGCCTGGGCGAGGCTCCGCGGCGGGGAGTCTCGTGGCCTATTCGCTCGGCATAACCAACATAGACCCGATGAAGTACGACCTGCTCTTCGAGCGTTTCCTGAACCCTGAGCGTGTAAGCATGCCAGATATCGATATGGACTTCTGCCAGGCCCGGCGCGGCGAGATCATAGACTACGTGGTCGAAAAGTACGGCCGTTACAACGTGGCGCAGGTCATCACTTTCGGTTCGCTGCTGGCAAAAGGTGTCATACGCGATGTCGCCCGTGTTTTGGGCGTAAGCTACGCTGAGGCCGACAAGATGGCGAAGCTGATCCCCGACGAGCTGGGAATCACACTCAACGGCAAAGGCAAGGAGGGTGAAGAGGGTTTCAAACCGGGAGCTTTCCAGAAAGAGCCGAAGTTAAGAGAGCTGATAGAGACCAATCCGACCGCCGCGCGTGTCTGGAGGTTCGCGCTGGCCCTCGAGGGTCTCAAGCGCAATGCGGGTATGCACGCGGCCGGGGTGGTCATCTCCAACGAGGAGCTGTGGCACAAGACCCCGCTCTACAAACCCTCCGGGGAAGAGACGCTGGTTACGCAGTACTCGCTCAACTTCCTCGAAGATGTTGATCTGATAAAGTTCGACTTTCTCGGTCTAAAGACCCTCACGGTCATAGACAACGCCCTCAAGCTGATCAAAGAGAGGCACGGAGTCGATATAGATCTCGACAATATGCCGATGGACGACAAAAAGGTCTACGAGACCATACGAAGCGGCGAGACCGTCGGAATGTTCCAGATAGAATCGGGCGGGATGCAGCAGCTAAACTCCAAGCTCAAGCCCGACAACTTCGAAGATCTTGTGGCGGTGCTCGCACTATACAGGCCCGGCCCGATGGAGTCGGGGATGCTCGACGACTTCATAGAGCGAAAGCACGGGCGCCAGGAGATCACCTATATGTTCCCGCAGCTCGAAGAGATACTCAAGCCCACCTACGGCGTCATTGTCTACCAGGAGCAGGTGATGCAGATCGTCCAGACGATAGGGGGCTTCAGCCTCGGTAAAGCCGACATAGTACGGCGGGCGATGGGTAAGAAGAAGTTCGACCTTATGCAGAAATACAAGAGCGAATTCGCCCAGGGGGCAAAAGAGCAGGGGCTCGACTACGACAAGGCGGCCGAACTCTTCGACCTTATCGAGAAGTTCGCCGGCTACGGCTTCAACAAGTCGCACTCCGCCGCCTACGCGATGGTGACATACCAGACCGCCTACCTGAAGACCCACTACCCCGCTGAATTCATGGCGGCCCTGCTCACGAGCGAAAAGGACAATACCGACAAGGTGGTCAAGTATATAGACGAGACCAAGAGGCTCGGGATAAAGCTGCTCGCTCCCGACATAAACCGCTCCGCGCTCGAGTTTACGCCAGACAGGGACGAAGAGGAAGGCAGAGAGGTCATTCTCTTCGGTCTCGGAGCGATCAAAGGGGTCGGCGACGCGGCGGTCAACGCGATACTCCGGGCGCGCGAAGAGGGGCCGTTCGGTTCTCTGGACGACTTCGTCTCGAGAATAGACACTCAGAAAGTGAACAAGAAGGTCATAGAGTCGATGATAAAGGCCGGGGCTCTGGACGGCTTCGGGTACAGCAGGCGGTCGCTGCTGGAGTCGATCGAGGCGATAGTGGATGCGATGCACGAGTCGGCAAGAGCGCAGCAGATGGCCGTAGGGTCGCTCTTTGGGGATGCCGAAGAGATGGTGAGCGTGAAGGTGGAGATAGTTCCGATGGAGGAGTACGACCAAAAGAGCATTCTCGAGCTCGAAAAGGAGTCTCTGGGCTTTTACGTCTCGGGCCACCCGCTCGACAGGTTCAGGGAGGAGCTTTCGCAGATAGAGTATACGCTCTCTTCCGACATCGAGCAGATAGAGGAGGGCTCCACGGCACTTCTCATAGGCAAGGTGGAGGAGGTCGTCACCAAGATAAGCAAGAGGGGCAACAAGTTCGGCATCGCCAACGTTATGGACCTGCACGGAAACATAGAGATCACACTCTTCGAGCGGCAGCTGGAGCAGCTTGAAAAGATGGATCTCGATGAGCCTATAGGCTTCAAGGTTTCGATAACGAGAGACGGCGACTTCACCCGGATGCGGGTCCACAAGATACTGGAGCTTAAAGCGTGCGGGAAGGAGAAGGTGGAGACGAAGATGGTGGAGAAGCCGCAGGAGCCGATGGTGGTCCGCCTCGATCTGAGCCACGAAAAGATACGTGTTCTGGAAGAGATCTACAGGCTCGCGCGCTCACACCCCGGTAGAAAGCCGCTGAAACTGCTGCTCTGCTCGAAGCTGCAGGAGATCGAGATAGAGTCTTCGGTCTTTGTGGACGAGCAGATAAAAACGGTCCTGGAGGAGATGGAGGAGGTAGAGGTCTTCGCTTCGGCGTAAAAAATGTTAAAAGATGGTCGATATTGCTGTAGTGAAATATCGACGAAGGTTCCCAAATGTCCGAATACCATCTGCTGGGCAGGCAGCCCATTCTGGATGAGAACAAACGCATTTTTGCCTACGACCTCTTTTTCAGGGACGAGAAACGCACTCCAAACGAGGCGCCCGGCCGTTTCGCCACAGTTTCGGTGCTGAGCAACGTTTTGAACCGCTTCGGGGTAAAGGAGATACTCGGATCGTACAAGGCGTTTGTGAGGGTTGAGAGGGAGTTTCTCTTCAACGACCTGATACTCGATATGCCGAAAGATATCTTCGTCTTCTCCCTGCTCCCTTCGATGCGCTTCGACATGGCGATCGCAAAGAGGGTTCTGGAGCTTAGAAAAAGGGGTTTTCAGATAGCGCTCAACGATACGGTGCTCGACGATGCGCTTATGAAAAGGGTCGGCCCGCTCCTTCCATACTTCAGCTACATAAAGATAGATGTCGACAGAAGCCCGAAAGATAGATTCCACGACCTTCTAAAGAGGGTGGAGGCCTACGACCCGGAGCTGATCGCAACCAAGGTCGAGTCGCCCGAAACGGCACAGTTTTGCGAGGACTTGGGGTTCAAAAAGTTTCAGGGATACTTTTTCGCCAAGCCGAAGATCCTCAAACAGCAAAAAATCGACCCCCACTACCGAAGCGTCATAAAGGCCTACAACCTGCTCATATCGAACGCGGAGGCGGACGAGATCGCCTCGTATCTCGAAGAGCACAGCGCCCTTTCGCTTCAGCTGCTTCGCTACGTTAACTCGGCCGCACTCTCGCTTGCGAGGCAGATATCCTCGATTCATGAGGTGATACTGCTTCTGGGCAGGCACAACGTGGCTCAGTGGCTCATGATGATAATATACGCGCAATCGGTCGGCAGCAGACAGGAGACGACTCCCCTGGCGCTCATGGCGAAAAACCGTATGGAACTGATGCGCGGGACATGGAAGCTGATGTACCCCCAGGCTTCCAGAAAGGAGCTCGACGAAGCCCACTTCGTAGGCGCCCTTTCGCTTCTGGATGTCGTCATGCAGGCGCCGATGGAGAAGATACTTTCGGAGTTCAACATATCGGAAGATATAAGGGCGGCGCTGCTGCACAGACGCGGCAAGTTCGCACACGTATATATGTTCGTGGAGTCGATAGAGAAGTGTAACCAGCCGGCGATAGACCTGTTTTTGAACCACTACAAAATAGAGAGGGAGGATTACGACAGGCTCATATTCGAGACGGTCAAATCGGTCAACAGGCTCGACGAGGAGCTTGAGATAATCTAATCGGCGATCGTCCCTCTCTTCGGCAGAAATATGGTAAACCTCTTCGGGTCGGTCTCTACGACGATCCTGCCGTGGTGAGCCTCTACGATCTGGCGCGCGAGCACCATACCGAGCCCGTTCCCCTTGGTTTTTGTAGTATAGAAGGCTTCGAAGATGCGTTCGCTCTCTTCGATCGGTATACCGCTGTCTTCTATGGTGAATCTGAAGCGATCGCCATCCTCTTCGCACCCTATCCAGACCTCCCCGCTCTCATCTTCACTCTGCTCGATGGCGTCTATGGCGTTGAAGATGAAGTTTTGGAGCGCGAGCGAGAGAAGATCGGCGTCCGCTTCAAGTGTGGCGCCGGAAAAGGAGTAGTGAAAAACGATGGGCTTGGTATAGCTGTAGGAGTCTACGGCCGCGCGGCACTCCTTTTCGATACGGCCCGGAGATATGGAGGAGATTACGGGGTTGACCCCTTTGGAGTACATAAGCGTGCTCTTTATTATTCGCTCCACCCTGAAGAGAGAACGCTTTATCTCGTCTACTATAGGCCGGTTTTTCGGCACTACCCTTTTTGAAAGCGAAGAGACCAGCAGTGCTATGGAGCCTATCGGGTTTCGTATCTCGTGGGCGAGGTGGGCCGCCATTTGGCCCATCGAGGCGAGGCGCTCACGGCGTTTCTGCTCCGTTATGTCGGTGGCGCTGACTATCCTCTTCGACTCGGTAGTGGAGATCTTCACCAGATAGAAGCGCTCTTTGAAGGCTGTTTCGGCCTCTTTCGCCTCGAGATCTATCAGTTCGAGCAGCCCTTCGAGTCTCTCGGCTTCACTGTTGTGCAGAAATATGGAGCCGTCTCCGTTCAGGACCCAGAGGGCGTTGGGCAGAACCTCTATAATCTGCTTGACGAGGCTCTGCAGCTGGTTGTAGGAGTTGGTGAGGGCGATGTACTCTTTTTCTACGCTGTAGGTCTGCTCTATCAGGCTCTCGAGCTGCCTCAGAAGGGTCTTCTGTTCACTCTCTTTCATCGAGGAGGGGAGCTTGAACTCGTTCATGCCAGGAGTCTTTCGAAATCGTTCAGGTCGAAGCAGAGGATCGTCGGGTCTTTGGAGCCCTTCAACTCTTTGCTGAAGCCGCTTTTAGAAAAGAGCGCCAGGTAGTCGGGCTTCAGGCCGGATCGTTCACATTTCGACTTCAGTTTGCTTACCAGACTCTTGCACACCTTGTGTCCTTTCCATTTGCACTCTCCTACGATCACTCTCTCGTCCCTGGTCTTTGCGACGAGGTCGAACTCGTTGTGCATATCCCAGTAGTTACCCTTTTCAGATATGGGGTCGCGGGCTTCGAAAGTTCTTTTGATCAAAGCGTTGGAGAGATCCTCGAAAGTGAAGCTGACGTACCTGTCGAAAGAGCTCTCCAGATCCTCCATGAAGGGTTCGTAGTCGCCCGCCTCTATCTCGCGTGAGTGCGGATCAACGAATGTGTACCAGAATCTGTAGAAGGGGTGCGTGAACCTGATCTTCGACTGCACCTCGTAGCCTCTCTCCTCCCTTCTCCTTTTCATGCCGGGCGCTGCGGGCTGAATGCTCTCTCTCGAGCGCTCTTCGTAGAGCACTCCTATTCTCTGAAGCTCGCCGCAGGCCGAGTAGCCTTCGCTCCTGCCCAAACCCGCGCGCCTGAACACATTTATGATTTTACCGTCCGAGACCGCAACGGCTCTGAGCAGCCTGCGGTTTGTCGCATCGAAACAGGGCGGCGGAACGATTTTTGTTTTCAAAAAGAGGTAGCGGTCGAGTATCACCCTCTCTATGCACGAGTGCAGAGAGTCGTCGAAGCCGAGGCTCAGATGCTTCTCCACCCCTCCGAAGACGGCATAATACTCGATGAGGTGCTCTATTTCGAGGTGGGGGAAACGGTTGTGAAAGAGGCGGAACTTTTCTATCTCTCTTTTTCCTTTTCCGGGTCTGTTACTTAATTATAGCACAACATGGTAGAATCCTATTTATGGAAAACTTGGAAATCGAACGAAGATTCGTACTCTACCCCTGCTCAATGAAACGCTTTTTGAAGAGCCGCTCCATCTCCTGCGAGAAAAGCTCGATCGTGCAGTTCTACCTCGTGGCCACGGATGGGGAGGCGGTGCGCTACCGCCGTCGCGGCGACACTTTCACACGTACCGTAAAGAGGGGGAGCGGCCTTGTCAGGATAGAGGACGAAGAGAGGATACCCAAGAGCCTCTTCGAAGAGGCTCTTCGCCGCAACAGGGGAGGGGTGATAAGAAAAGAGCGCTTCGTTTTCGAGATCGACGGGGTCGCATACGAGCTCGACAGCTTCAAAAAGCCTCTAAAAGGGCTCAACATTCTCGAAGTCGAGTTCAAAAGCGAGTCGGATGCGAAAAGCTTTGCGCTTCCGGAGCTCTTCGAGAGTGTGGTCGCCGCCGAAGTGACCGACAATCCCGATTTTACGAACGGGGCCATTTCGAAGCGTATGAGGATCCCCACGATAGAGAGGCCGCTGAAGGAGCTTCTGAAAGAGGTGGACGGAAGAAGAGACTTCTCAAAGGCGAGTGTAAGCGTGAAGTTCACCCCCTACGAGAGCGCCGCACACGCCGTAAAGGCGATCCTCTATTCGCTCATGAAAACGGTTCGGACCGACAGAAGCGCCATTTTGGAGGGTACGGAGGATCCCGAGCGTCTGCATCAGCTGAGGGTTGCGATGAGAAAAACGAGGGCGCTGCTTTCGCAGATGGG
>JALWMA010000009.1 GCA_027081015.1 Campylobacterales bacterium
CTTGAAATTTGCAGAGTACTGGCAGTGTTATGCAGATGTTCGGCCGCAGTTATGCGTCTTCTGATCGGCCTGTTTTGTGTTTTGATGCAGCTATTGTAGCAATTTTACGTTTTTATTGTCAACCTGTTGTACTGGTCCATAACAAATGGCACTCGGGATAGTTTTCAATCAGATATTGTACAGGACTATGATGGGCGGTTTTTCTCATCTCGTCGCCGAGCTTTTTTAGTTTGTCGAGATACTCCGTAACGCTGAGCTTCTGAAAGAGGGACTCTATGAGATCGTGGATGCCGGCCAGGTGGGTGGAGTTGTAGGCGTAGTCTACTTTGCCGATGTGTTTTTTCATCTCAGTTTCTGTGCCGTAGATATCCTCTTCTAATGCCGGAGATAGAATCTTTAATGCATTTAATCTTGCATCTTTCTCTTCTGTCAAAATTCCATTTCCAAAGTACACATCAGTTTTGCACTCATCTATGGCAGAGAAAGCTAATGAAACGAATAATAAAAGGATTAAAAATATTTTTTTCATATATTTATTCCTTGTTATATTTTGAAGTGTTGAAATCACAAGCTTTTTTTCTCTCACTACACCACGGAATCGTGTAACTATCTCCACTAAGCAATGTGTCATATTTTATATAAGCATCCATACGCTCTTTTGTATTGAAATAAATTTTATGTCTAAAATATCTACTATCAATTTCAGCATCTTCTTCAATCAGATTGAGATCTTTTCCTTCTTTGCAGCTAGTATAATATGACTCACAGTCTAATGGTGCAACTACTTCATCATGTATCTCTTTCGCCCTCTCAGGATGCTCCAACACAAGTTTATAAGCCCTTGCCGCCTGCATCGCGATGTCTATATGAATGGGATGCTTGTCCTTGTACTTCTCATAGATCCACCGCTCCACATCGTCCCTGACTCCATTATTATTCACATCGACACCGAGCAGCGTGGCGTTGTTTATTTTGGGGTCCGGTTCTAGCGGGAGGCGGTGGCCGTCTACCTCCCAGTAGATGTTGAGTTTTACGGCGTTGGAGAGCAGACCGACCGCTTTGGCCCAAACGGTGACGTTGCCCTCTTTGAGAGCCGTTAGGGTATCGCCCTCGATCTTTACGGCATCTTCGGGCTCCACTATCCACTCGATCCTCTGCGTCACATCTTCTGTTTCGTTGTTGTCGTAGAGCGCAGTTACCTTTACGGTGGTGTTACGGTCCCTGTTCAGGGAGGTTCGCTCAACGTGCAGGGCAAGAGAATCTATGCGGCCGGTTTCATGTGCCGAACCGTTTCGCTCGTTTGTCGATACCTTCGCCTCAGGTTTCGATTTTGTCTCCTTTTGGGCTTTGGGGCCGTCGCCGCAGCCGGCGGCGATCACCAGGAGCAGCGCCGATGCGACAAGAGTGAGTGTTCTCTTCATATTACAGGTCCAAAACCTTTCTGTAGTTGCTCCAGATCGGGTTCTCTTCGTCGAAATATTGGAGCAGGGTCTTTATGTAGCGGTCGAACGGATTTTTAACCCTGTTCAGTTCCAGCCTCTTCCTGAAGGAGAGGTCGTGGCTGTTTAAGACGGTGGTGAAAGGCACCGGAAAGTCGGTGCCGAAAAGGAGCTTTTCGTGTATCTCCTTTTGGCGGCTCAGGTGCGGAAGCGCTTTTGCGCGAACCGGTGTTAGTA
>JALWMA010000010.1 GCA_027081015.1 Campylobacterales bacterium
AGCAAATAGGTACTAAACTTCAAAAAGGTGGAGGCATATCCTCGGCCGCCGTGGGTCTGAGGCTGAGATATGAGATAAGAAGAGAGTTCGCACCCTACATCGGTGTCACATACTCGAACAGTTTCGGTAAAACCACCACGAAATACGGCGGTGGGGAAGATAGCGCTTTTGTAGCCGGCTTGAGGCTCCGGTTTTAAGAGAGCAGGCGGCCGCTATTGGTCAAAGCCTCTTTACAATAGCGTCTATCTGGCGTCTGTGGACTATCTGGTGAACCATTCCCAATACCATCCACCCCTTCACGTCGAGCTCCCCGAACCATGGGTGCGCACATTTTTCGGGCGAGTCGATATCTGCGAGGTTTGAAAGGAGTGACTCTTTGAAGCCCTCTACAAACTCCGCATAACGCTCCACGATATCGCCATCCAACTCGGTGTAGGGTTTGTAATCTTCTATCTTCACCTCTCTTTTCGGGACCTCTCCGCGGCTTAGAGCGGGAATGCGGTCGCGCAGAGCCTCTCCGACCGTAAGAAGATGTTTTATGACCATCGCGGTGCTGTAGTATCTGGAGTTCTCCTCAAGTCCGAAAAGCGGCGGAACCATAACCCTTTCAAAAAGCTCCTCTTCACTCAACGCGGCACCTGTTTCCACCACCCTGCGTCCCTGGGCTGTAAAGATGTCGAGAGCTTTTGGGAAGGTGATAGTGCGTCTGAGCATGGGAAACAGCAGCCGTTTGGCCAAAAATGCACGCCCCGGACTAAGACCGGCTCCGGCAGGAGCCAACCCCTTGAGATCGCGAGAATCTTTTTCCATACGTTTCATTAGAAGCCCTTTTGTTAATACTGATGTTACGCAAATTCCGGGCCAAGCCCGGAATTTGTGCAATATCAGTGTATAATTCATCTGATTCAAACAGCCTGAAAAGGATTATGATGAGCTACGAGATCATGACCCCGGCGACACTGCCGCAATACCTTCGTTCCATACCTGCGATAGCCGACTTTTTCGGGGACGGCGAACTGGAAGTCGAGGAGATCGGCGACGGAAACCTGAACTTCGTCTTCATCGTAAAGAGTGCCGACGAGCCTCAAAAGAGCCTGATAGTGAAACAGGCGGTTCCGTATCTAAGGTGTGCGGGAGAGGATTACGCCCTATCCAGAGATCGGATGAAGTTCGAAATTCGCGCACTTCAGAGTTACAAGATACACACACCCAAAGTCTATCATGCCGACGAAGATATGAGCCTTGTGGTCATGGAGCACCTCAAATCGCACAAGATTCTGAGAAAGGGGCTGATAGAGAAGGAGCGTTACGAACTCTTTGCGGAGCATATAAGCACCTTTTTGGCCGAAACACTCTTTAAAACCTCGTCTCTGTACCTTCAGAGCGACGAAAAGAGAGCCCTGATAGAGCGTTTCAACGAAAACAGGGAGCTTTGCAAGCTTACCGAAGATTTCGTCTTTACCTTCCCCTATATGCGAAACGAAACAAACCATATAGAGCCCGGATGCGAAGAGGAGGCCGAAAGGCTCTTTGCAGACACCGCATTCAAGCAAAAGGTGCTGCGGCTCAAGTACATCTTCATGACCCAAACAGACGCCCTGATCCACGGCGACCTGCACACCGGTTCCATCATGGTGAACAAAAAAGAGACCTTCGTCATAGACCCGGAGTTTGCTTTTGTAGGGCCTTTCGGCTTCGACATAGGGGCCATCGTGGCCAATCTCGGCAGCTCCTACATATCGCACCGCCATCTGAGCGGAGATAGAGACTACATGGAGTGGGTAGCCTCCCTGATAAAAGAGATATGGGAGAGGTTCGAAGCCAAGTTCCTGAATCTTTGGAGAGAGACGAAAAAGAGCGCTCTCATAGAGCCCGGTTTTTTGCCCGATGGGGAGCTGGAGCGCTTCAGAAGGGAGTTTATGAGAGATCTGCTCCGCCAAAGCGCGGGTTTCGCCGGCTGCAAGATGGCCAGGCGCGTCTTCGGGATAGCCGGAGTCGAAGAGATTCGGGGCATAGAGGATCCGGTATTGAGAAAAAGGGCGATGATGGATGCCCTCGAGTGCGGCCGCAGGCTGGTTATGGAGCACGAACGTATCGAGTCTATCGACGATGTCGTAAAGATTGTAAAGGGGGCTTCGTGAAAGGGGTCTACAGAGCTTTGAAGCTCGAAAGTGACGGCGCTCTTTCGGTTCTGGACCAAAGAATTCTCCCTTTCAGAGAGGAGTGGGTCAGGATCGAGGATGCGCAGGCATGCAGCGAAGCGATTTCCGATATGACGGTAAGAGGAGCCGGGGTCATAGGCAATGTGGCGGGTTTCGGTGTATATCTCGCTTCCAGAGAGTGCGGCGGAGAGCTCGAGTACATAAAGAGGCTGGCGAAAAAGATAAGAGAGTCCCGCCCTACCGCCGTAAACCTGATGTGGGCGGTGGATAGAATGGTGGATGTCGCGGCGGCTTCTAAAAGAGAGGAGCGCACCGAAAGGCTCAAAAAAGAGGCTATAGCCATTTGCGACGAAGATGCGTTGGCAAGCCGCAATATAGGCAGGTTCGGCGCCGACATCATAGAGAATCTGATGAAAAAGAGGGGCCTTACGCGCATAAACGTACTGACCCACTGCAACGCCGGGTGGCTAGCCATCGTAGACGACGGCTCGGCCCTCGCACCGATCTATGAAGCCGCGAGAAGGGGCATAGATATCCATGTATGGGTAGACGAGACCCGCCCGAGGAACCAGGGTGCGAACCTCACGGCGTGGGAGCTTCAGAAGAGCTCGATCCCCCATACGGTCATCGCCGACAATACGGGCGGCCACCTGATGCAGCACGGCATGGTGGATCTGTGCATAACCGGAGCCGACAGGGTAAGCCGAAACGGCGACGCGGCGAACAAGATAGGTACATACCTCAAAGCGCTCGCCGCGAACGACAACCGCGTGCCATTCTACATAGCGCTCCCCTCCTCCACCTTCGACTTCGCCGTAAACGACGGCATAAAGGAGATACCCATAGAGGTGAGGAGCGAAGAGGAGGTTACGCACATTAGAGGCGTAGACGAAGAGGGCCGCTACAAAAAAGTGAGAATAGTTCCAAAAGGCTCCGCGGCACTCAACTACGGCTTCGACGTAACGCCTGCGCGTCTGATTACTGGGCTAATAACGGAGAGGGGCGTATGCACTCCGCAGCGGGAGTCGATAGAGTCGATGTTCAAAGACAGGCTATGACCGACGGTGTCATAAAATATACCCTCGATTACATTGAGACCGATCCGCTCGATGCCGCAATCTGGAAGCCCCTGGAGCCGGTCAGGGCGCGCCTTTTCGAGCTTGGGCTCATCGGCGTTAAGGATGGCATAGGCTACGGCAACCTTAGCCGCAGAATCGAAGGGGGCGGTTTTGTCATCACCGCAACCCAGACGGGCCACCTGCCCTATCTGGATGAAAATGGCTATTCGCTCGTAAAGAGCTACGACGAAGCGGAGTTTCGCATAGAGTCAGAAGGCCCCGCGAAACCGAGCAGCGAAGCCTTCACCCATGCGGCGGTATACGCTCTGAGCCCGCAGATAGAGTGGGTCATACATATACACTCGTTCGCGATCTGGAAGATGATGATGGAGGGTGCATACCTGAAGACGGCGGATGTAGCCTACGGTACGAAAGAGATGGCAGAAGAGGTCGCAAATATCTACAGAGGTACGGACCCGCTTAAAAACCCGCTCTTTGCTATGGCCGGCCACGAAGAGGGGGTGATGATCTTCGGCAAGAGCGCGGATGAGGCGATGCGGATAACGGAGAATCTTTTTATGGAGGCTCAAGCTTTGTGACAGCCGTTTTAACCTCTATCGGTAACTGTTATCGAACTCCATGCCGAAATTGTCGAAGATAAACTCTACAATCTTTTGGTTCGGATAGCTCTCCGGCTGCCTGTTTTGCATCATCCGGGAGAAAAACTCCCCTACCAAAGCCCTGAACGAAAGGCCGCTCCTGTTTTCGAGCCTGAAAGCGACAGCGTCGCTCTCTCCCCTCAAAAAGCTATTTACGGTGCGCTCCATCGAATCTACAAAGGCCCTGAAACGGCGGTCGTTCACCTTTTTCCTGTAGAAAGCGGCGAGTGCGGATATGTAGTCGGTCACCGCTTCGGTACTCTTTTTGAAAGCGGGATCCTTTTTCAACTCTGCCCTGTATCTTTGCATATTTTGCGAAGAGAGCTTCGTGGATGTAACAAACTCCAGCAGTGTGGCGTCGGCATTTGCGATACCGGCATCGGCGGAATCATCCAGAAGAGCTCTTACGTTTTCAACTCTCATCTTGAGCAGTGTAGAGTTTTTCGATCTCTTCGGTTCGTCGAGCTCCATTCTGCCGACAGTCAGCAGAGTGTTGGCGTCGAGTGCGGAGTTTTTTAGGCTAAACAGCGCGTCTCCCCTGCTCTCGTCGCTGAAGATGGAGCTCTTTTTAAGAAAATAGTCGAGATCCCCCCTCTCTATCATCGGCACTTCGGGAGGGGTCAAACTCCTGAGCCCCTCCCAGATGGCCGCGCTTCTGTCGGCATCGAGCCGCCTGTCGGTAGCGCTCTTTAGATGAAGCCCTTCGAGACTCAGGCTCAAACCGCCCAATATCCTCTTTGGAAAAACATATACACCCTCACTCTCTTTGAGGTCGTTGCGGTAACGCATAAGGGCGATCGAGATCGAGTTGTTCCACTCTTTGTCATAGAACGAAAGCTCCTTCGCGACCCCCTCTCTCATACTCTCGAAGAGCACACCGTAGACCCTCTTTTTTATACTTGGGTCGTAGAGGTACCTCTTTTCGAGCCTTCTTTTTTGAATCGCCCTTTGCATCTCGTTCTCGAAGCGCATCCCGTCGAGTCTATTCTCTATCGTTTCCGATATCTCCATGCTTTTGAAGTAGGTGTGCGCCACAGCCTCGTCGAGAATCGGCTCTACCCTCTTTTTGTCGAAAACGAGCCTCATCTCTTCTATCTCGAGCGATGCGGTATCGTTACCATCTTTCAGCTTTTCCGCAGTACAGATGTAGCTTTTCCCGCCCTGAGGGCCACAGTGGTACGCATCGCGGTCAAGACCGTAGTTCAGGTACCCCTCCAGATAGTCGGCTCCGCCTCTTTTCGTCGCAGCTGCGGAGAGTGAAGAGATCCCAAAAAAGAGCAGCAGAGCGAGATTGAAAATAGTTTTTATCATCTTATAATTCTCCGCAATAGACAAATTTTTCGTGACAGAATATATTAGTTATAATGAAAGATAGCTGAGACGGTCGAAACGGCAGCGTATATTTTGGTATAATCCGAAGTAAAAAGAGAGCCGTATTCAGGCTTAAAAAGGGGTATTATGCTGCGTTTCGCACCGAGTCCGACGGGAGACATGCATATAGGCAATCTCCGGGTCGCCATCTTCAACTATATAGTCGCGAAGCAGCGCAGCGAGCGATTCATCGTAAGGATCGAAGATACCGACAAAGAGCGCAACATCGAAGGAAAAGATAGGGAGATTCTCGAAATACTGGACCTTTTCGGACTCAAGTATGACGAGGTCTACTACCAAAGCCGCAACCTGACCATCCACCAGCATATGGCTATAAAGATGCTCGAAGAGCGAAAGGCGTTCGCATGTTTCTGCTCTCCCGAAGAGCTGGAGGCCGAGCGGGAGGCGGCGAAAGAGTCAAAAAGGGCCTATCGCTACAGCGGAAAGTGCGAGCTACTGAGCGACGAAGAGGTTCTGAGCAACGAAAAACCGTTCACGATACGGCTGAAAAAGCCGGTAAGCGATATAGCGTTCGAAGACATCATAAAAGGGAGGCTCTCATTCGCACCGGGCGACATAGACAGCTTCGTGATCATGCGTGCCGACAAGACCCCCACCTACAACTTCGCCTGTGCGGTAGACGATATGATCCACGACATAAGCCTCGTGATCCGCGGAGAGGACCATGTAAGCAACACCCCCAAACAGATCCATATACGAAACCTCCTGGGATACGACAAAGATATAGAGTACGCCCACCTGCCGGTCATTCTCAACGAAGAGGGAAAGAAGATGTCCAAACGGGACTCCGCGTCGAGCGTACGATGGCTATTTGAAGAGGGCTTCATCCCCGAAGCGATAGCCAACTACCTGATACTGCTCGGTAACAAGACACCCAAAGAGATCTTTACCCTCGAAGAGGCGACAGGGTGGTTCCGTCTCGAAAACGTCTCGAAAGCCGCGGCGAAATTCGACCTCGACAAGCTGAGGTTCATAAACCGTGAGCATATGAAGATGATGGATTCTAAAGAGCTCTCGAGGGCTTTCGGATTCGCCGATGCCGCCATAGGGGAGCTGGCGAAGTGCTACCTCGAAGAGGGGAGCACGATAAAAGAGATAAAACCGAAGATAGAGGCGATATTTTCGGCCAAAAGCTTCGACGGTGAGTGGGCAGAACAGATGAGGATGCTGCAGGAAGCCGTAAAAAATGCTCCGGATTTCGACTCTTTCGACGAGTTCAAGAAGTATCTGATGGAGCGGACGGGGCTGAAGGGGAAAAACTTCTTCAAACCCCTGCGGCTGCTTCTTACGGGGGCGGACCACGGTCCGGAGCTTTCACACCTCTACCCCCATCTCAAATCATACATAATGGAGATAGTCAAATGATACTCTCGACCTTTATACAGGCCCTTGCACAGATACTGCATATGGTAATAAGCATCTATATCTGGGTCGTGATCATAGCGGCCCTTGTGAGCTGGGTGCGCCCCGACCCCTACAATCCGATAGTGCAGACGCTCTACCGCCTGACCGAACCGGTCTACGCATGGATTAGACGCTACATACCCACCGTCGTCGGCGGCATCGACCTCGCTCCGCTAATAGTCATTATAGGTCTGCAGTTTATCGACCTCTTTCTGGTCAAACTGCTCTTTGAACTCGCCGCTACCATATGATGAGATTTACGGCACTTCTTCTCTTTGCGGCGCTGCTGCTTCCCGCGGTGACGCTGGAGCGGATAGAGAAGATGCCGAGAAGCTACGCCAAAGACTTCTACATATGGCGCTTCCTGGACCGAAACATCTCGGCCGAAGAGGCCGACAGGGCCTTCTACCAGGTAAAATCGGTAAACTGGAAGATAATCGGGCGATTCGCGAAAAAAACAGGACAGGCCGGCTTTAAAGAGGCTTATGAGTGCTATAGACTCAAACCCGGACAGCTCCCTGCAAAAACGGCGGAGTGCAGTGTAGTAGCGCTGACGCCCTACAAATTTACAAAAATCCCCAAACTTCGCCGGTACAGGCTGCTGCAGCAGATTTCGAGCTTCCCCGAAGGGCTGCGCTGGGCCGATGTGATGGCTTCGGACGAGCCGTTTTTCGAACTGGTAAAGAGCGACGAAGAGACCTTTTTCAAAGTTTTCAACAACTGCGGATCGGTCTGGAGAAAAAAATTTCTAAACCACCCTCTCCCCCCACAGTTGATAAATAGGCTCGCCAAAAGAAGAGAGTTCGCCCAGACGGTGAAACTGATAGTGACAGATAGAAATCTCGACCGTCTCCAGCGCTCGCTGCTGGGCATCGATGCGAAGGATATTTCGCATCAAAGCACCTTTTTCCTCGCCATGAACGCCTTGAGGCACGGCAGGGAAGCGGTTGCCGCACACTACCTTTCGCTCGCATACAAAAAGGCCTACTACCGCTTCGACAAAGACAAGGTACTATTCTGGCTCGCCAAACTTCACCCCGAAAAAGATTATCTAAAAAGACTCGCCGATAGTTTCGACCTCAACATCTACTCTCTCCATGCCGCCGAAAAACTCGAAAAACGGCCTCCACGTATAGCGGTACCCGAGTTTTCGGGAGCGAATGCGGACTTTAACATCTCCGATCCGTTTGCATGGCTGGCCGTTTTGAGAGAGGTCAAAGGGAAAAAGAGGGATGAACTGATAGACCTGGCGAAAAGGTTCGCGGCGCCCGAGACCCTGGGACACTACTGCTTCATAATGGAGCGGGCTTCGAGATACCGCACACACTACTTTCCGCTCCCATACAAAAGCGCCTACGAAAGTTTGAGTGTGGATGAGAAGGCGATACTTCTTGCGCTGGCGAGACAGGAGAGCCGTTTCATTCCATCCTCCATCTCACCCTCCTACGCACTGGGGATGATGCAGATAATGCCATTTTTGGTCAAAGCGCTGGCAAAAGAGATAAAAGAGCCGTTGGATCTCGACTCGATGTTCGACCCGGACAAAAACATCGGGTACGCTTTGAAGCACCTGGGCTACCTGCGGCGCTACCTGAAGCACCCCCTCTTCATAGCCTACGCCTACAACGGAGGAATCGGCTTTACGAAACGGACACTGACACAGAGGGGGCTGTTTAGAAAAGGGAGGTACGAACCGTGGCTCAGCATGGAGCTTGTCCACTACGACGAGAGCCGCAGGTACGGGAAAAAAGTGCTCGCGAACTATCTCGTCTACAAGAAGATACTGGGTGAGCCTACCTCCGTGGCGTCGGTCGTTGAAACGTTAACACAACCGGAGCGTACGGATCGATTCCGAAAGTGAGTTTGAAGCTCTTCGCCTTGGAGGGGGGGAATTCGGCCACATAGTACCGACCCCACCGGTTGACACTGGGCATCAGGGTATAGAGTTCGTTATCCCTGTGGACCGGCTCTACGCTCACCGGCTCCATTCCGTTCAGCTTCAGGTGGAAAAAGTCGGGAAACTTTTCGTCCGGCACCTTCCTGTCGGTGATCGCGCCTACGAAAAGGTATACACCCTTGTCGTAGCTATACCTATTCGGGAAGACTTCGTTCAATAGGGTGGCGCTTACCGAGGCTTTCGTCTCGAGCGATCTAACCACCTGCGCTTCGCGTGTATTCACAAGCGCCTTTTCGTAAATTGTATCGGGCTGCAAAATCCCGTTTTTGCAAGACTTCGAACCGCATCCGCCAAGAAAGAGAGCCGCGCCTGCTGCAATAAATATTAGAAATTTCCTCACGATTTCGACCTTTTTTTGTACAATCTGCCGGCAACCGAAATAGCCTGTTGCCCTGAAGGATTCTAACACAAAACCTTTTAATTGTCGCGCAAACCCATGAGAGATCCGGAATCGACCATCTACTACGCCGCATTCTCATCTCAAAGAGCACATACGATCCGAATCTCGTTTAAGCTATCGGGGTTTAAAACTTTTTTGGCTATAATCACAACCGATTTCATTACGAAGGCTAACCATTGCGAAAACGTTTTGCAGTCGCTTTTACAGGCCCCTCCAACAGCGGCAAGACGACACTCATAGAGAAGGTGGCACGCACGCTGATAGGTGACTACAAAATCGCCATAGTCAAAAACGACCCCAAAGACAAGGCTGTTTTCGACGTAAAGGGGAAAGACAGCTGGAAATTTTTCCAGACCGGCGCCGAAGTGGTGGTCACTTCTCCCACAAGAACCACATACTTTTCACACCGCCACAGGAGAATAGAAGAGATAGTACGGATGGTGGACGATTTCGACTACCTGCTCGTAGAGGGGTTAAAGACCCTCCCGCTGCCGCGTATAGCGGTATTTCGCAATGAGATAGACGAGAGCTATTTCCCCTATTCGGAAGCGATAGCCGTAGACGACTCCGTGGATACCGCAGATTACGAGATCCCGAAAGAGATAGACATACTCGATCTGAACGATACCGCTCAGGTAGTAGAGTGGATAAAAAAACATGCAAAGGGCGTATAGATGACTCTCAAACCGATCTTCGACGCGATAGAGAAGTCTGCACACAGAATAAGAGACGCGATAGCAAGCGAGGATCTCTGCTACTCCGAGCAGTGCAACGCCACCGGCGACATGCAGCTCAAACTCGACATTCAGAGCGATCTCATAATAGCCGAGGAGTTTTCGAAAATTGCCGCCGTCAAAGCGATTGCAAGTGAAGAGAAGGAGGAGGAGGAGATTCTCCACCCCGACGGCAGATACATGATCGCATACGACCCACTCGACGGCTCCAGCCTGATAGACGTAGACCTGAGCGTAGGGTCGATTTTCGGCATATACGACGGAGAGTTTCAGGCTAGATCGATGCTTGCGGCCGTATATGTGGTCTACGGCCCGCGCCTCGAGATGGTCACCGCCTACAAGGGGGGCGTACGCCACTTCATCTTCCGTCACGGACGCTTTATGGAGCAAAGTATCGTAAAGCTCGGCGAAAAGGGGAAGCTCAACGCGCCAGGGGGTACGCAGCAGTACTGGCCCGAACACCACAAAAAGCTGGTAGACTCCCTCTTCGCGCAAGGGTACCGCCTGCGATACTCCGGCGGCATGGTGCCTGACCTGCACCAGATACTTCTGAAGGGGGGCGGACTCTTCAGCTACCCGGGCACCGACGACAAGCCGAACGGCAAACTGCGAAAACTCTTCGAAGTCTTTCCGTTCGCTTATGTATACGAAACCGCCGGCGGAGAGGCCGTAGACGACAGCGGAAAAAGGCTGCTGGAGCTCCCGTGCGACGATCCGCACGAGACCACACCCTGCTTTTTCGGCAGCAGGTACGAGATCTCAAGGGTGAAAGATGCATACGGAGTCTCCTGAAAAAGCCCTCGACAAGTGGGAAGAGGCGCGCGAAGAGGCGAAAGAGAGGCTCCAAACATGCCAGAAGCAGATGGGTGTAACAAGCTGCCTCAAATGCGAAAAGGTGATAGGATGCGAACTTAGAAACGAGTATGTAAAAAAGGTGTATGAGAGCATGAGCAAAGGCGAAGGCGGGGGATTCGAATTCTAACCCAAAACCCAGAACCTAAAACCTAAAACCTAAAACCTAAAACCTAAAACCTAAAAACCAAATAACGGGGTCAACAATGAGCGAAGAGAAATGCAAACGGGTATATATAACCACTCCAATCTACTATGTCAACGATGTTCCGCATATCGGTCACGCATATACGACCATAATCGCGGATACGCTTGCACGCTACTCGAGACTTGTAGGTATGGATGTCTTTTTCCTGACAGGTACCGATGAACACGGCCAGAAGATCGAGCAGGCCGCGAAAGCGCGCGGCAAAACACCCAAAGAGTATGCAGACGAGATATCGAACCGTTTCAAGTCTCTATGGGACGATTTCGAGATAAGCTACGACAAGTTCATCCGCACGACCGACGAGCACCACATAAAAGGGGTTCAGAAGGCGTTTGAAGTGATGTACAACAACGGAGACATCTACAAAGATCTCTACCGCGGTCACTACTGCGTAAGCTGCGAAACCTTCTTTACCGAGCAGCAGCTCGTCGACGAAGAGTTCTGCCCCGAGTGCGGACGCTCCACATCGATCGTCGAAGAGGAGAGCTACTTTTTCAGACTCTCCAAATATCAGGATAGACTGCTGGAGTGGTACGACAGCCGCCCCGACCGCATACTGCCAAAATCGAAACGAAACGAAGTGATGAATTTCGTCAAAAACGGCCTCGACGACCTCTCGATAACCCGTACCAGTTTCGACTGGGGCATCAAGCTCCCCGACTCCATAAACGATCCAAAACATGTGATGTATGTCTGGCTCGACGCCCTCATGAACTACGTAACAGCACTCGGCTACGGAACCGATGAGAAGCTGATGGAGTACTGGCCCGCGAAGGTGCACCTGATAGGAAAAGATATACTCCGCTTCCACGCCATCTACTGGCCCGCGTTCCTGATGAGCCTCGGGCTCGAGCTACCGCACCATGTAGCGGCCCACGGCTGGTGGACCAGAAACGGCGAAAAGATGAGCAAGTCGAAAGGGAACGTCGTAGACCCCAAAGAGATCGCGGACGCCTACGGGCTCGAAAACTTCCGCTACTTCATGCTCAGGGAGGTTCCGTTCGGGCAGGATGGAGATTTCAGCCAAAAAGCGCTGATGGACCGCATAAACTCCGACCTGGGCAACGACCTGGGCAACCTGCTCAACCGCATCATAGGCATGAGCGGGAAATATTTCGACTTCGAAGTCAAAAGCGATAATGTAGCCGAGTTCCACAAATCGGAGCTGGAGGAGGCGGAAAAGATATTCTCTACAGTCGAACCATACCTCTACGAGATACAGACGAACCGCTATCTCGAAGATCTCTGGAAAACCCTCCGCATAGCCAACAAGGCGATAGACACCGCTATGCCGTGGGTAAAGATGAAAGAGGGCAGAGAGAGCGAGGCTATGGCAACGATAGCGCTGGTCGCCAATATCCTCGCCAAGGTGGCCGTACTGCTGCACCCCTTTATGCCCAGGACCACCCAGACCATTGCGGGTGCGCTCGGCTTCGAGGTGAACCACGAAAGCTACCTGAAACTCATAAAAAACTCCGAACTTCTCGAAGCGTTCAAAATAGAGAAGGTTCCGCCGCTCTTTCCGAGGATTGAAGAGCCGCTTGTAGAGACTCCGGCCGAAAAGGCTGAAGCTGAAGAGAAAAAAGAGGCGAAACGTGCCGAAGAGAAAAAAGATGAAAAAGAGTCGGGGGCAAACCTTATCACGATCGACCAGTTCTTCCAAACCTCTTTGAAGGTCGGTACCGTAGTGGAGGCCGAAGAGGTTCCGAAGAGCAAAAAACTGCTCAAGCTTCAGGTCGACCTCGGCGAAGAGAGGCCGCGCCAGATCATAGCCGGCATCAAGGAGTGGTACTCTCCGGACGACCTTCTGAATACGCAGGTGTGCGTAGTGGCGAATCTCAAGCCGGCCAAACTGATGGGGATGCTCTCCGAAGGGATGATACTGGCCGCAAAAGATGAAGAGGGGCTCTGCCTCATTCGCCCTGAGTCTCCGAAAAGAGCCGGAACACCCATCGGCTGATCCGATAGATGCGCCTTGAGAATGTAGTGGCCGTCACCGGCGGCCGACTGCTGAACACCCCCTCCATATCACGTTTCGAGACAGTCGCACTACTCCCTTCAAAAGCCGCTCGAGGGTCGCTTTTTGTAGCGCTGGACCCGGCCGGAATAGAGGAGGCGCTCAAAAACGGCGCTTACGGCATAATTACCGACAAGCAGATCACACCTACAGATGACGAAGTTGCGTGGATAGAGGTGGACAACCTGTCGGACACGCTCGTGAAACTGCTTCGCCTCTGGCTTGTCGTAAACCATAGAAAGTTCATATATACTCAACAGGTTGTCATGGAGTTCATGCGGATGGTTGCAAACGGCCACGGCGCCGTTTTGCTGCCGAAAGATCCGATGGAGGCGAGCGAAAAGATCCTTGCATCCACAGCCGGTCAGACCATATTTTGCGACGATAAAGGATTTTTGGACAAAATAGGCGCTGCCATAGCTCCGGCCGAGCCGGAACCTGTCGACTTCACCCCGATATCGGGAAAGAT
This sequence comes from Campylobacterales bacterium, assembly GCA_027081015.1. Lineage (GTDB taxonomy): Bacteria > Campylobacterota > Campylobacteria > Campylobacterales > Hydrogenimonadaceae > Hydrogenimonas. The sequence continues at coordinate 13,313 of JALWMA010000010.1, forward strand.
TTTCGAAAGCTCCTTCATCCTCGAAGGTTCGTACCATCAGAATGCTCCTCTGGCCTGCTGCATGGGCCCGCTCTTTGCAGAGGCTGTTGGTCTTCTAAAGGCTGCGGGAGCCGGATATACGCTCTCGCACCTCGAGCATACACCCTCTTTCAAACCCGTTTTCGTAGATAGCGGCATGAGGGCCGTCGAGTGGGGGTCGAGCGAACAGGTCCTCATATTTGCCGACATCTCGCTCCCAAATAGCTGTTACGAACAGCTGAACCTCATAAAATGGACGCGCTCTAAACTATTCGTTCCAACACATATTAAGTTTGAGTGTGATATAAAAATAGCGATGGAGAGATACGACACGGCATCAGAGCTCATAGATAGGCTCGGTTCCCCATTGAGGCCGGGTTTCTATATGATTGTCGGAGTCGGAAGCGACCTCTTCTTCGACACCAATGCCGTTACAAACGGTAACTTCGAAACAAAAGGACTGTTTTAAATGAGCACATCCTCCGAGCCTTCGTCGGACTTACAGGATTTTTTCGGTAACTACTGGGACCTCTTTGCAGGCACCGTACTGAGTCTACTCGCCCTCGTTTTCCACCTCAACGGATTTACCTATCTCGCCGTTATCTGCGCCGGACTCGGCATAGCCTCGTTCTCGTTCACAGTATCGGAAATCGCGGAGATACTCGCGGAGAGGCTGCAGGAGCCCTACTCGAGCTTCGTACTCACCTTCAGTGCCGTCGCCGTAGAGATACTGCTTCTTTTTATGATAATGCTCGAAAGCAGCCACGGAGAACACGCTCTGGAAACGGTTAAGAGCGGTATCATCTCGGCGGTTATCGTAGACATGAACGTGCTTCTGGGAATAGCGGTCTTCGTAGGCGGCCTTCGCTTCAAGGAGCAGGAGCACAACGAAGATACTTCGAGTACCTATACTACGATACTCCTCGTAGCCTCCGTAGCGCTTCTGGTTCCAAGCGTACTTGGCTACTCCCCAAAAGGTACCGACAATCTGCTGATCGCCAGCTACATCATCGCGTTTCTTCTCGGTCTGTACTATATGAGTATATTCATCTTTCAGACCCGTACACATATTCACTTCTTCAAAGCTACGGCAAGAAGCAGGATCTTCAGGCTCAGAAGAAAGAAGGGCAAAGGCAGCATGGAAGAGGATGAAGAGGACAACTACGTTTTCGAGAGGCTGTCGATTACGGCAAATCTCGTAATAATCTTCATTCTTATCTTTATCATCGGTGTTATCGCCGAGATTTTCGCGAGCGACGGAATGCAGATTGCGAAAGATTACGGAATATCAGCCGCCCTGGCCGGACTCGTGATAGCCATAATCAGTGTGTCACCCGAACTCTTTACTGCCATCAAGGCGGCAAAGGCGGACCAGATTCAGCGGGTCGTGAACATAGCGATGGGAGCATCTACCGTTTCGATTCTCCTTACCGTACCCATCCTGATGCTGCTATCACCGTTTGCCGATATGCAGCTTACGCTCGACTTCAACTCGCTTCAGATCGGTGCGCTGATACTTACGGTAATGCTGGCATGGAAAACGACCGACAACGGCGAGACGAACTACGTGGAGGGTATTTCGCACCTGATGTTCTTTTTCGCATTTGCGGTTATTGCGGCGTTCTATCATTAAAGATCGAGAAACGTTCCGAGGGCAAAGCCCCCGAAACTACGCTGGCCGCTGTGGCACTAAAGCTTGCCCTTACGGGCAGACGGGGCTCCGCCCGGAAGATCGAGAAACGTTCCGAGGGCAAAGCCCCCGAAACTACGCTGCCGCTGTGGCACTAAAGCTTGCCCTTACGGGCAGACGGGCTCCGCCCGGTAGATCGAGAAACGTTCCTATACAGAAAACGTTTTATCGTCTACTGTGCTTCGAGTCGCTATAATCTACTTCGAATCTACACTCTAAAAGGCCTCCTTTCATGAAACGAAGAGATTTTCTGAAAGCCTCGGCGGCCGCTGCCGCAACGGCGACCCTTACAGGCTGTACACGCGAACAGATAGAGGGCAAAAGCGGCCCCAATATAAACAGACAGCGGAAAGTCAAACTGAAAATCGCCACAAGCTGGCCCGCCCACTTCCCCATAATGGGAACCGGTATAGAGCGTTTTGCAAAAAAAGTAAAAGAGATGAGCGGCGGCTCTCTGGAGGTAAAGATATACCCAAAAAACATCCTCGTACCCGCCTTGGCGGTATTCGACGCGACGAGCAGCGGCCAGATAGACGGTTTCCACTCCGGTCCGTACTACTGGAAGGGGAAAAACCCCGCATTCGCACTCTTCAGCGGCGCTCCGCTGACGATGGTCGCCGGCGAACTCTACTGCTGGATGAACTACGGCGGCGGTTACGATCTGTGGCGCGAACTCTACGCAAGATACAACCTATACCCTTTCATCGGGGGAAACACCGGCGTACAGATGGGCGGATGGTTCAGGAAACCCATCGATTCGCTCGAAGATCTAAAAGGTTTGAAGATGCGCATTCCCGGTCTTGGCGGAGAGGTTATGGCGAAACTGGGCGTCAACCCGATACTTCTGCCTGCGGGGGAGATATACACCGCCCTCGAGAGGGGGACCATAGACGCTACCGAATGGGTGGGGCCGGCCCTCGATATACGGATGGGATTTTACAAAGTTGCGAAATACTACTACACCGGCTGGCATGAACCTGGCTCCATACTCGAGCTTACATTCAACAAAGCCCGATACCAGAAGCTCTCCGATGAGCATAAGGCGATCATAAAGTATGCATCGGAGGCGATGACGACGGAGATGTACCACGAGTTCATGCACGAAAACGCCCTGGCCCTTAAAAAACTCGAATCGATGAGTATAGAGATAAGAGACTTCCCACCCGAAATCATAGAGGCGGCGAAAAAGGCCATGAAAGAGGTGGCCGCTGAACAGAGTGAAAAGAGCGAAGAGTTCAAAAGGGTTTTCGACTCTATGCAGAGCTACTATAGAGTGATCAAGCCGTGGACGCAGATCAGCGAAACGAGGTTCTGCTCTATCAGGTAAAAAACTGTTACTATTTTGCGAAAAATGCCGATCTATACTATCGGATAAGCGGCTATATGCCGTTACGAACAGTCCGGACCGAAAAAGAGAACGGAGCCGTTCCGTTCATTTAAACCGTATTATCCAAGGAATATCGATGAAAAAAGTGCTTGGCATAATTATAGCTTCGATCATGGCCGTCTCCGCATCCTCGGCGGAAGAAGTCATCGACAACGATCTGGCTTCTACGGCAAGACTCAAAAATACGATGAGAAAGTTCGCCACAGGGCTCGACCAGATACAAAAGGGGATCATCTACAACGACAGGGACAAGATAGAGATGGGTGTAAGGGTACTCAGGCAGGCCAGGAAGAACTTTCTGAAAAGGCACGGCGAGACCCTGAAAAAGCAGAAACCGGGTGATCCGAAGATGGCCATGTACATGGCTAAGAAGAGTGCGGAGAGAATAAGAAAACTTGTCAAAATGATGAGTGCAGAGGTACACAACACGCACGACTTCAGCAAGATAGCTGCCGCATATACCGGTATTTTCAACCAGTGTGTCGCATGCCACCAGAAACTTAGAAAAAACTACGCAAAATAGGAGCGCCGCTTCAGCTCCTGTATTTCAGCGGATCCTCGATACCCGCTTTTTCGAACCCTTTTAGTCGCAGGCGGCAGCTGTCGCATAGACCGCACGCCTCACCCTCCTCTTTATAGCAGCTCCATGTGAGCTCCAGCGGCACCCCGTACTCGAGCGCGGTCTTTACGATATCCTCCTTTTTCAGGTGTACAAGAGGGGTCTCTATCGTGATATTGGTACTCTCTTTGGTACCGAGGTTTACAGCCTTTTGCATCGCCGCAATGAACTCCTCCCTGCAGTCCGGGTAGCCGCTGCTATCCTCTTCCACCACTCCGATAAATATCGCTTCTGCGCCCTCTTTCTCGGCCACGGCGGCCGCTATGGATAGAAATATGCCGTTCCTGAACGGCACATATGTAACCGGAACTCCAGGCTCTATGCCGCCGGTAGGGACATCTATGCTTCTGTCGGTAAGGGCGGACGCCCCTATCTGCCCGAAAAAGGGCAGGTCTATCACGTAGCGCGCCTCTACCCCGAGAGCGTCGCATATCGCTTCGAAGGCCTCTCTCTCCCTCTTTTGTGTGCGCTGCCTGTAGTCGAAATGGACGGCTATGATCCGGTAACATTTCGATTTTGCGATAAACGCCGCCGTGGAAGAGTCCATGCCTCCGCTTAGAACAACTATAGCTTTTTTCAAATTGGCCTCTTTCAAAAATATAATTGACTTTACGCAAATTCCGGGCCAAGCCCGCAATTTGGCAGGGCCTGACCGGCCCTACAACCCCCTGAAGCTTCGAAATCAGAGATTTCGAGATGATTTTACGCATTCTGCGTAAAATCAGATGGTAAAAACTACCCGAATTTTATCCAAATTAGGATAAAATCGCGCCTATGATCGAGATAACGAACGAAACCGGATACATACCGAACGAAAACCTGCTCGAAGCCGTCGCGGCCGAACTTACGGATCGCGACATAGAGCTTGTATTTACCGACAACGCCGCCATACGGGAGATGAACAGACAGACGCGCGGCATAGACGCACCGACCGACGTTTTGAGTTTTCCTCTCGAAAAGGTGCCTTTCGCACCGCTTGGTGAGATAGTAATCAGCGTCGAATACGCCAGGCAGAAGGCGGGCCAATACCGGAACTCTCTCGATGACGAGATAGCCCTGCTCTTCATACACGGCCTCCTGCACCTTCTCGGCTACGACCACGAAAACGACGATGGAGAGATGAGAAGGAAAGAGGAGGAGCTGATCCGGCGTTTCGGGTTACCGGAGAGCCTTATAGTCAGAAACACGGAGAACCAATGATCGATTTTGTAATTTTCGTTATAAGCATGGGCGCCCTGATATGGGGCGCCGAGTTCATCATCAAAGAATCCGAACGGATCGCACTACACTACAACATAAGCGAATTCATAATCGGCGCCACGCTGATCGCCCTCGGAACGAGCCTTCCGGAAATGGCGGCCAGCATTGCTGCGAGCGCAAAGGGCCAGAGCGAGATGGCCGTAGCCAACGTACTCGGCTCGAACATAATGAACATAGCGCTGGTACTCGGCCTTGTCTTTCTGATAGCGAAAAAGATCGCTCCCTCGAGGGATCTCTTCTTCAAAGATAGCGCATGGCTACTTTTCCCGGCCATAATATTTCCGCTGATGATACTCGACGGCTCCCTGTCGAGGATGGACGGCTTTCTCCTTTTCGTAATGATGGGAGCCTACGTACTCTTTCTGGTCCAGTCCCACGGCGAAGAGGAGATAGCGGAGATCGACGAAGAGCTGAAAAAAGAGTCTTTCAACTGGCCCAAAAGCCTCGGGCTCCTGCTTGTAGGCTTCGTGTTTGTGGTGGTCGGCGCGGACTACGCCATAGATAGCGCGGCCAACATCGCAAAAAGTTTCGGCATAAGCGAATGGATCATAGGACTTCTGCTCATCGCACTGGGTACGAGCCTTCCCGAGCTCGTCGTAAGTATAAAGGCGGCCCGCAAAGGTAAGGCCGATATGAGCATAGGAAACATCATCGGCTCCAACATGGCAAACACATCGGTAGTTCTTGGGTCGGCCGCCATGACGAGCCCTCTCTCCATAGACCTCGCTACCGGTTCGTTCGATATTTTCCTGATGATGGGAGTTACGTTGATGCTCGTCTTCATTACCGCCAACAGGCTCTATACCAGAGCCTCCGGCCTCATGCTGCTGATCGTACTGGCCATCTTTCTGCAAAACGCACTTGTCTCATAAGCCGGCGGAAGCCCTCACTTCATATAGCCGTTATCCACAAGCCAGTTGTAGATCTCCCTGGCTATGGGGCCGGCGGCAGAACCGCCGTGACCGCCGTGTTCGACCAGAACGGTCACTATATATTTCGGGTTTCTGTATGGCGCATATGTGGTCAGCCACGCGTGAGAGCGGTGGTAGTAGGCGAGTTCCGCCTCTTTCATGCGCTTCTTCTCCTCCTGTGGAATACCGATAACCTGCGCCGTTCCCGTCTTTCCGGCAACCTTCACCTTCGTACCCTTGAGAGCTTCGTATGCGGTCCCCTTCGGTGAGTTACAGACTTCGTACATCGCCCTTTGGACCAGAGGAAGAGCCCTCTTCTCACGCAGCGTCAAAACATCTTCCAGCTTCGGTTCGACCTTTTTACCGGCAAGAGACTCCGCTATGTAGGGTGTCGGGAGCCTGCCCGTAGCCATTAGTGCCGTAAAACGCGCTATCTGCATGGGAGTGACGAGAAAATAGCCCTGCCCTATCGATGCGTTGAGCGTCTCCCCCATATACCACGGCTGCCCATATTTGCTCATCTTCCACACCTTGTCCGGAACGGCGCCTATGAACTCGTTGGGCAGGTCTATTCCGCTTTTTTCACCGAGTCCCATGCCCCTGAGCTCGTGTGCTATCTTATCGATACCTACCAGCAGACTCCCTTTATAAAAATAGACGTCGCAGCTCTCCCTTATCGCCTTTATCATATCGGTCTCTTCGTGCCCGGTACTTTTCCAGCACCTGAAGCGGTGTTTGCCCAGCTCTATGGAGCCGTTGCAGTAGAACTTGGTATAGGGAGAGACCTTTTTGGAGTCCACAAAAGCGAGCGCGACCCCCGGTTTTATTACCGAGCCGGGCGGGTAGAGCCCGTGTATGAGTTTGTTGGTAAACGGATGCTGCAGATCTTCGATAAGCTTCTTCCACTCTTTTCTGCTTATTCCGCTTACGAACTCGTTCGGGTTGAACGCCGGGAAGCTGCCCGCGCTTAGTATCGCTCCGTCCCTGCGCATGACAATGACGGCTCCGGCTTTGTGCTGCTTCTCGAAAAGGTTCGATATGAAGGCCTGAAGACGCATATCTATATTGAGCTTCAGGGTTCTATCCTCTTTGGGCGGTACCGTCTCGATAACCTCGACAAGCTTGTTGAACGCGCTCACCTTTATCTTCTTGTAACCGGGCTCCCCCTCCAAAAAGGTGTTGTAGTACTTCTCGAGGCCGCTCTTGCCGGTCGTCATCGTCAGCTTTACCACTTCGTCTTCGGCCATATCCTTTTCGTTGGCTTTACCGACGAAACCGACTATATGGGCGGTCATCGGCCCGTAAGGGTAGCGGCGTTTCGTCGTCGGCTTGATATGGATATGCTCTTTTCTCGAAAGAGCGGTATAGTGGGCCAGAACCCTCTCGTAGGGGATGAATCTGACAACCTCTATAGGTTCGTGTCTGTAGGGCGAGTCGTACCTTCTGTACCTCTTCTCCAGCCTGGTCAGATTCTGGTCCGGGAAGGCCGTTTTTATCTCGTTCAGCGCCCTCTTTAAAAGCGGGGCTCTCTTTTTTGAACCGAGGTGGGGATCAACAAGAATCTTGAAACCTATCTCGTTTATGGCGATAGGTTTTCCGAACCTGTCCAGAATCTCCCCTCTAACGGGAAGGATCCACTCCCTCTTGATGATATTTTGGGTCGCAAGCGTCTCGTAGTATGCATTCGATTTGACGGTCAACTGGTATATCCTGACAAGAAGGACCACCCACACGAGGAGAAAGAGAGCGATTACGATCCTGATTTTCAAAACAGTACGACTCCCAGAATGTCGGCCGCGAGGTAGTAGAGCAGAATCGCCCCGGCATCTATGAACTTTTCATTGACCAGCGCTCCGTATCCGTAGAGAAAAGCGATATATAGAAGGTCGAACAGAACGGCACTGAGGACCTTTATGGCAGTCTGCATATGAAGTGTCTGCGTTATCTTTGAATCGAAGAGCACGAAAGTCACTATCATTACACTCCAGATCCCGTAAAGAGGAAGCCCCCATACCGATTCGAATACGAGCGCGTAGAGCATCCAGACGACTGCATGCAGCGTATCCTTCGACCTTACCGCATCTCTCCACCGGACATATACGAACCCCAGAAGCGGAGGAAGAAGCGGATAGATAGACTCCATCGCCGGGTAGAAAAGGACTATCAGGAAAAGAAGAGAGTGTGTCAGAGCCTTTTTATCAACGATATCTCGTTGCACACCGGAAAATATTTGCATTTTATACAGTCCGCCCAGATTTTGTGTTCGGGAATCGACTCTTTCGGAATCTCCGTAAAGCCGAGTCTCTCGAAAAAAGTTCCCATGTAGGTAAGTGCAAGCACCTCCTTCACCTCGAGTTTGCGCCCCTCTTCTACAGCCTTTTGTACAAGTCTGCTTCCTATTTTTTTGTGCCTGTGCCCCTCTTTTACTATCAGGCTCCTGATCTCAGCAAGCCGCATCGAGTGGATATGGAGCGCCACATAGCCGATTATCTCCCCGCTCTCCCTGTCGGTCGCGATCGTGTATGATCGGATGTTCGTAGCCAGTTCGTCGTCGCTACGCGGCAGGATTATCCCCTCTTCCACCTCTTTTTTTACAATCTCCTGCATCCGGGGGATATCGCTCAGCACCGGCTTGGAAAAGATTACGGACACTCCGCTCCCCTTATGACGATATCGAATATAAGCCTCTCCAGCTTGTCGATCCCCCGCTTTTTCAGATTCGAAACGAGTATCGCCCCGGGGTGGCTCTTCGCTATCTTCGCCAGCTCTTTCTGCTTCAGTTTGTCGGACTTCGTAAAGAGCTCCAGGTAGCACTGGTCGGGCTGGAGGAAACCCTCGATATACCTTTTAACCTCATCGTCTATCGGCTCGTTCGGATGTCTTGCATCGCGCAGGTGTACGAAGAGGCGTATGCTCCTTCTCCTCTTTATGAACTCGTTCAGACTCTTCTGCCACTCATGCTTCATGCTTTTCGAGACTTTGGCGTAACCGAAACCGGGCAGATCCACAAAGTGGACCGTGTACTTTTCGTCAGCTTCGTCATCTTTGTATATGACTTCGAAATAGTTTATAAGGCGCGTTTTTCCCGGTGTCGAAGAGCTCTTTGCCAGGTTTTTCCTGTGGGTGAGCGAATTTAGCAGGGAGCTCTTGCCCACATTGCTCCTCCCTAAAAACACGACCTCGCCCACACCCTCCGCCGGGGCCTCCTCGATCCTGCTGGCCGAAGTTATGAAAGAGGCGTCAACGATCCTTGCCACCGGCGGGCTCCTCCACTTTGAAGATGAATTTGACCGGCTTGCCGTCGTCCCCCTCCACGTTGGCGCGCCCCGAGCTCTTCTCCACCACCACCTTTTCTCCCATGATGGTCCTGTCGAGTTTGGGCTCTTTGAGCACCACATTGCCGTAGAGCTCGTAAAGCTCCTTTTCGGGCCGGTAGACGAGTCTGTCCGCCCTCCCCTTGTAGTAGCTTCCGTTCTGCATATGTATTATGAATCTACTCTCTCCCACCGCTTCATACCGTATCGGTCTTCTCTTATCGTCGAAGTAGACGACCACTTTGGAGGCGTTTAGTTCGTCGCTCCCCTTTTTCATATGGACGTTTCCGATAAATTCGGTTATCTTCTTGGGCTGGCTCGCTTCGAAATGGTCGGCGGTAATCTCGACATTTTCGGCAGCCGCAAAGGTTACGGCCGCAAAAAAGAGAGCGGTTACGATCTTTCTCAACTATATATCCTCTGTAGCGATATTCGCTTTTATCGAATCGGCTATGATTTTACCACTTTTTTGATAATAAACCATATTCTTTCCTCTCACCACGCTGCCTCCGTACCGGGCGACAAACGGGAGCCCCTGTGTCGAATAGATCCTCCTTTTAATGTCGTAGAACACTCTGTCGGTATCTATCCTCCAGCCGTCATCGCGCCGCAGCTTTACATCTTTTTTGAAGAGGAGGGTTCTGTTTTCGGTATAGATGGCCTCTTTCGCCTCGACAGACTCGCTTCCGGAGGGTGTGAGACGCTTGAAGAAGGGAGCGCGTATCTTCATTACGTTCGCGAACTTTTCCGCCATGAGTCCGTGCCCGATGCTCTCGACGCCCTCTTTGGTTATCTCGTAGCTTTTGAAGTCGAAAAAGACTACCTGAGGAACGCCCTTTTTCTCGACCTTGCCCGTCTGGTGCGGCTTCAGAAAAAAGATCGCCGCCAGCGTCGCAGCGAAAAGCAGCAGCAGCATATGTTTTATACTCAAACCCACCTCGAAAGATACTCCTCTTCAAGACCCTCTTTGAGTATCAGCAGCTCTATCATCTCGCGTACCGCGCCCTCACCCCCTTTGCGGCTCAGCACGGTATCCGCGATCTCCACAACCCGGTGCATAGCATCCGCGGGGACGAAAGAGTGGCCGCACGCCTTGAGCATTCTGTAGTCGTTCAGATCGTCGCCTATCACCGCCGCCTGCCGTGTCGTTATTCCCAACTCCCCGCAGATCGACTCGAGTACAGCCAGTTTGTCTTTTACCCCCTGGTAGAAGTGTTGGATGCCGAGCTCCAAGGCTCTTCGCTCGACGATTTTCGAGCTTCTGCCTGTGATTATGGCCGCGGAGCGCCCCAGGGCGATCCAGTTGGCAATGGCGAAACCGTCTTTTACATTGAAAGATTTTATCTCGTCGCCCTCTGCGGTATAGGTGATCTTTCCGTCCGTCATACACCCGTCTACGTCAAGTACGATCAGCTCTATCACAAAACGCCTTTCGTACTCGGGACTCCCGCTTTCGCATTCGGCGCCAGTGCCCTGCGAAGGGCGACGGCATACGCCTTGAACGCCGCTTCCACGATATGGTGGCGGTTTTTCCCCCTGAGAGAGTTCAAATGTACCGTGATCGAAGCGTTGAATGTAAGGGCCCTGAAAAACTCTTCGGTTAGCTCCACGTCGAACTGCCCGATCTTGCCGTCAGCCTCTATATCGTAAACGAGGTAGGGGCGGTTGCTAAGATCGAGGGCGCACGCTACCGCCGCCTCGTCCATCACGACAACGCTGTCGCCGAAACGCTCGACTCTCTCGATGGGGTATACCGCTTCGTTGAGCGCCTGCCCCAGGACTATTCCCACATCCTCCACGGTGTGGTGGTCGTCTACGTGTGTGTCACCCTCGCACTTCACCTCCAGGTCGAAAAGCGCATGTTTGCAAAAACTCTCGAGCATATGGTCGAAAAAGCCGACTCCCGTCGATATATTCGATTTTCCGCTTCCCTCTATATCGAGCTTCAACTCTATTTTGGTCTCTTTCGTTTCACGTCTCTTCTCTACCATCTCAACTATCCCCTTATTATAAAAGCTCCCGGAATATTCCAGGCCCTGATGAAGTCTCTCGCCTCCTCCTCGCTCTTGAAGCCCGTCATCCAGACTCTGTAGAGCGGAGCTCCGCCGACAATGAATTTTCTGATCTTCGTTCGGTAGCGCCCCTCGAAGTTGTCGTATCTCTCTTTGTAGAGGCGCGCCCCTTCAAGACGCCTGAAAGATCCCACCTGCACACCGAAACCGGAGAGAACGACCTCCTCTTTTACGGCTCCGCCCCTCTTGGCGGCGACCGAGGCTATGATCGAATCGAAACCGAGAACCTTCAGCCTAACCGGGGCGGTGCCGGTTTTGTCGATGCCTATCCGCCTGCCGGCGGCATAGGAGAGATCTACGATTCTTCCGCTGACGAAAGGCCCCCTGTCGTTGATGCGCACTACGACGGAGCGGCCGTTTCTTCTGTTTGTAACCCGAACCATCGTATTCATCGGGAGCGTCTTGTGGGCCGCCGTCATCGCATACATATTGTAGCGCTCGCCGTTCGATGTGGTGCCTCCGTGGAAATCGGGGCCGTACCAGCTCGCTATACCCTCCTGCTCCCAACCTACGGAGACGACTGTCGGGTAGTACCTCTTTCCGTTTATCGTATAGGGGCGCAGCGTCGCCCTGTGTATCGCCTCGGAAGAGCGCGGTTTCGATACGGCGGGCTCGCCGTAACTCGGGTAGGGCTGGCGGCTGCAGCCCGTCAAGAGCAGGACCATAGCCATGATCGAGACGAAAGATATTCTAATTCGGAATGACAATCTTGTCACCTATGTGGATAATGTTGCTCTTTAGATCGTTGCGCGCCTTGAGCGTGGCCACTTTGATCCCGAAAAGCTTCGCGATCTTGTAGATCGAGTCACCCTTCTTGACCCTGTAGTGCCTGATACTCCCTCTGGGGACGGGGATTATCAGCTCCTGTTTCGGAAATATTACCGGCCTTTTCATCTTGTTGAAGCTGATGATCATTTTGTAGTTTATGCCGTACCTGTATGCGATTTTGCTGAGACTCTCACCCTTTTTCACCTTGTGCACCAGAAACATTCTCTTCTGCTTGCCGGGCTTGTAGGACTCTTTGAAGAGCGCCAGCTTCGAATATGGAATATTGATCTCCACACTCTTTCGGGGCGGGGTGAAGCCGTAGTTGAACTGCGGGTTCAGCCTGTAGAGTTCCTCGCTCTTCATATCTATGGTCCGCGCTATGTGCTCGAGCGTCTCTCCGCCGCTTACGGTTACGCGTACCAGGCTGTTACCTTCGCTGCGGTTGAAAGAGTATGCGCTTATATCTGAAAATATCATTCCCGCATCGTTCGAGACGAGGGCCATGGAGAGGATTTTTCGAAGATAGTGGCGGCTCTCTTTGGGAAGGTATCTCTTCTTCTCGTCGAGCAGTACATGAAGGCTGTCGCTCCCCGCCCTCTTTATAGCTCTCATCACCCTTCCCTCTCCGCAGTTGTAGGCAAGTGCGGCGAGATACCACTTTCCGAAAAGCTTGTGCAGTCGCTTCAGGTAGGCTATGGCGGCCTCGGTGGAGCGGACCGGGTCGCGCCTTTCGTCTATATATCGATCTATCTTCAACCCGTACCTTTCGGCCGTCTTCGGCATGAACTGCCACAGCCCCGAAGCTTTGGCATGCGAAAGGGCGCGGGCGTCGAAATGCGACTCCGCCATCGCCATATAGAGAAAGACCGGCGGAATGGAGCTGTCGTGTATCATCTTTCTGAGTGTAGGTATATAGCTGGCACCGCGCTCGAGCATACGCATGTAGTAGCCCCTTTTGACGGTCGAAAGATCGTTTTTGAGCTGCATGAAGATAGGGTCACTCAGAAAAGAGGGGTCTATATCGAGGGTCTGAAGAACCTTTATGTCGTCGCCGTACTGCGGTTCGACAAAGAGCGAAGCGTGCAGGAGCGTTCCCGCCATCAAAAATAGAAACAGCAGATATTTCACATCCTCTCCCGGTCGTGTGGTGGTTATGATTTTCATCTAATTGATACGGATTTCGGGCAAAGCCCGCAATCCGGCAGGGCCTGGCCGGCCCTACAACCCCCTAAAGCTTCGAAATCTCAGATTTCGAGACGACGTTTCGCATACAAAACGTCGGGCTACATCAAAGACTCCGGGCAAAGCCCGCAATCCGGCAGGGCCTGGCCGGCCCTACAACCCCCTGAAGCTTCGAAATCGCACGATTTCGAGACGGCGTCTGGGCCGATTTTTTTGAAAGTATACCATTTACTTGCTTTTATGTTACACGGATTCCGGGCAAAGCCCGCAATCCGGCAGGGCCTGGCCGGCCCTACAACCCCCTGAAGCTTCGAAATCTCAGATTTCGAGACGGCGTTTCGTTACCAAAACGCCGGAATGTTACACGGATTCCGGGAAAAGCCCGCAATCCGGCAGGGCCTGGCCGGCCCTACAACCCCCTGAAGCTTCAAACCTTCGACTTTGATAATCGTATAGAGTCGAACTCTTTAAATAGCCTCTTTGCGTTCCTTGTGGTCAACTCGGCGGCCTCTTCGTAATCGATCGAGAGAATATCGGCAATTTTTTCGACCACGTAAACGGTGTACGAGGGCTCGTTGCGCTTCCCTCTGTAGGGGT
>JALWMA010000011.1 GCA_027081015.1 Campylobacterales bacterium
GAATTCTGGTTAAGCCTCAAGAAGTCCGACGTCTGGCTACTCAAGCCGGAGAAGAGCGGCGGACGACGCAACCACGTCGCGCCCTTCCCCTACGAACTCCCCTACCGGCTCATCCGCGCCTATAGTTTCGTGGGTGAAACCGTGCTCGACCCCTTCTTGGGCAGCGGCACCACCTTGCTGGCCGCCAGCGACCTGAGTCGCAACGGGGTGGGCTACGAAATTCATCCCGAGATTGCTCAGCAGGCGGTGGAGCGGTTAGGACCGCGGATAGCCATGGAAACAGCGGGCATGGGTTGACACCGCATGTCTGGACCGATGTCCAGGCCCTCTTTCCTTTCCCTCTTGGGAGACGAATACTATGAAGAAGGCTGAAATGATGCACGCATGTAGCACGGTCACGCCCCCTGGAATTCGGGCCTAACATAGCGCACTATGGAGTGGTAGGGAAAGCAGATAGCGAAAACCTTCCTATTTCCCCTTCGCTGCCACTTGAAATGATAGAACACGTAGCGATTCGGCTTTTGATTTTTTCGTGTCTTATGCTACTATTGTGCTACAATTCTACTTATACAAGAGGTTCAGCGATGTCTGCTTCCATTATGCTGATTTCACAAGACTGGGAGGCTGCCTTCCGGCGTCTTTTTCGTGAAGCTACAGAAGAGCTTGTGCTGATCGCGCCTTTTATTGGAAGCGAGCCCGTAGAGATTCTCTGTGAAGAGCTCAGTCAGCGAGGTCTTACCACAAGGTTGACCATCCGCTGCATAACCAATTTTTCGCCAGCACATTTACTTTCGGGAAGTGTGGACAGCAACGCTCTACTCAAGCTTACGACGTTTTGTCCTCGGTCGCAAGTATTTCACTTAGGTGGTCTGCACGCCAAGGTATATATTGTGGACCGTCAGGCAGCGCTTATTACCTCCACGAATTTCACCTTGGGTGGTTGGCGGCGTAATTGGGAACTGGGCCTGCGCTTGGAAGATTCCTCACTGGTCGAAGAAGCATATCACTGGGCACAAGCTCTATGGCGGATCAGCACTCCTTTGACCAGAGAAGACCTCGTCCAATTAGACCAACTGAGCGCGGGAGCCACAGGACGACCTCCGGCTTCTGACGAGGACGAGATGATCAAGGAATCCATTCAAAAGGTGTTAGTACGCGCAAGACTGCATAGTCTTCTGAAAAAAGAGAAAGCTGAAAGTCCCCAAGGTTCCCAAAGATGGAGTGAAAATCGCATCTTTGCCGCCACAATCTTATACCTACTCAAAGAGAAAGGGCCATTGACAACCCAAGAACTCCATCCTTTGGTTCAGGCGTTGCATCCTGAACTATGCGATGACACAGTAGATCGCATCATTGATGGCAAAAGTTTTGGGAAACGTTGGAAACATATGGTGCGAAACGCTCAACAATACCTTAAACGTCTGGGTAAGATCACCTACGATTCTCATACGAGGCGATGGGTTCTTGTAAAGGGGCCAGAACACTAAGAAATAAATCTCTAACCATCTCTCTATTTTGTTGTCTTATCGCGTCCCCGTGCAGCAAGCGCAACAGGCTTTTGCGATGCAGCCCGGTGACGGCTTCCATCTCCGTCAGCAGGGCCGACTTTTGCCTGCGGGAAGCCCGCTGATACAGCGGACGCATTTTGTG
>JALWMA010000012.1 GCA_027081015.1 Campylobacterales bacterium
CTTCCCGACTGCGATGCAAGGAGTGCGCAGAGGGTCATACAGAGGTTCCAGGCAAGAGTGCTGGAGTCGCCTGCGGAAACGGAGGATGGCGAACCGGTAAACATTCCCTTCTCTTGCGGGGTCGTTTCGTTCGCCGGGCAGGTTGCGAGATTCGATACCGTTATGAGCAGGGCGGATGAAGCGCTGATGCGTGCCAAGAAAAAAGGAGCCAACCGTATTGAACTCTTTTGAAAGGTGTCGTTCGTGAACAATGTTGCAAACAGGGGCCGCTACAAGATTCTCGGCGGCCTGTTGGGAGGGATCTTTCTCACGAGTGCGGCTGCATGGCTGCCCATGCTTGCGGAGCTGCTGGAGGCCGGAGGTTTCAAGCCTCTGGATGCCAAAATAGCCGCCTATACCATCTTTTTCGTTGTCGCCGCCGCCGTATCGTACCTCTTCATGACCGAGCTGATCAAGGCCCGTATCCAGAAGAGAAGATGCGACGAAGTGCTAAACACCTCCATGCTGTTCGAGCTCCACGACAAGCAGATGTTTCATACAATGGGCAAAAAGCAGATCGACCTTGCGAAACGGAACGGGTGGGATGTCAGTATGGCGGCTATCTATATCCAGCCGGTAAATCGCCGCAAAGGGGTTCCCGACATAAGTTCACATATAAAAGAGATAGTGGTGAAAGAGCTGAAGAGGGCCACAAGATGCAGTGATCAGGTGGGGAGTTTCGCCAAAAACGAGTATCTTGTATTTTTGCAAAACTGTAACATGGAAAACGCCAAGGAGATTGCATTGCGCTTCAAAAAAAGGTTGTCGGACAGATATGTTAATGTAGACGACAAGGTCTACAAACTCGAGTGCAAATGCGGACTTTCGACCCTGGGGCCATCTACGGCCGATCTGAAGAGGCTGATGGAGTATGCCTACGAAGCGATGGATCGGGCGGCCGAGAGGCCGGGCAGCGTAATCGAGACGAGCCGGGCCGCCAGATGATAGGTGTAGAGATACTCTATGCGATAATCGGTCTGCTCGCGCTGGCGGCTGTACTCGAAGGTGCTATGTGGGTGCGCTGCAAAAAGGCCCTCAAAAAGAGCCGGCAGGAGGTGGAGTCGCTCAAGGAGGAGATCCAGAGCGTACGTTCGCTCGATGAGGCCTCCGGAGCCTACAACTACCCATTTTTCGTCAAGATGGCGAATCTCCAGATCAAGATGGCAAGGCGCCACAAGTGGCCCGTTACGCTCATGATCGTAGATGTCGACCAGCTCGAGAGCATAAATCTGCGCTACAGCTTCAAGACAGGCGACGCGGTACTCAAGCATCTGAACGATTCGATCCGTTCCGTCGTACGTGCGAGTGACGTTTTGGGAAGGTTCGGCGGTTCCGGCATCTTCGTGCTGCTTTCGGAGTGCGATACCGAAAATGTGGTGACCGTAAACGAGAGGATAGAGCAGAAGATAGAGAGAGACCCCCTGATGCAGGGTGACAAAAGGGTGGAGTATCGAAGAAGCTACGGGGCCGTAACGATGTACGGCAAGCAGATACACCTCAACAGGATGCTCGGCCTTGCCGAGGATGCGCTGGCGAAGGCCAAAGAGAAGAGAAAAGAGATAGTTATATTCGACAAAGAGGGAAGCGAAGTA
>JALWMA010000013.1 GCA_027081015.1 Campylobacterales bacterium
ATTTTCGCACTATATGCGCTATCTCGCCGCGCGCATCCTCTTCGGCCTCTTTGAGGACAAGCTCTTTCGCCTCTTCGGCAGTCAGGCCTGAAGCCCGTTCGAGAACCTTCAGCGCCTCTTCGCGTTTTGTCTCGTACTCGCTTTTTAGCGAATCGAGCCTCTTGCGCATGGCGTTTAGCTCAGCCCTCTCCCTCTTTATCTCCTCTCTCTCTTCCGCCGCAAGTTTGAGCTCGTTTTCGAGCCTGTAGGTGAGCTTCTCCTCTCTCTTGTCGAGCTGGGCCATACGGGCCTTGAACTCGCTGTTTACACGCTCTATCTCAGCCTCGTACTTCTGCTTCGCCTCCAGCTCCGCTTCCGCCACTTTGAGCTTGGCGTTTTGAAGGACGACCTCCGCTTCATGCTCTATGGCTTTGGCCTTCGCCCTCGCCTGTTCCACATAGATGTCGTACTTCGAAGCGTCTATCTTTCTTGTTATAAAAAATGCTGCAACCCCGCTAACGGTTGCCGCGGCACCTCCTATCAAAATCTCTGTCAGCATATCGTTTCCCTCGGACTGTAATATCTTCGGGGGTTATATAGTAGTCTGCCTCGATATCGAAACTATCGGTTACAATCTCTTTGGTATAACACTTAAAAAGCTGCACAAACAGTGTTGTCGGCCTCCTCTTCAACGATGCAAAAAACCTGTCGTACATACCTTTTCCAAATCCTATTCGGCGCATCTTTCCGTCAACCCCCACGACCGGAACGACCGCCATCTCTATTTTCGGCAGATAAAAATGTGAATTATTCGGTTCGACTATGCCAAAGCGTTTTTTTCGCAGAGGCAGTCTATATTGTACCACCTTGAAACTTTCTCCTTCCATAAACGGAACGTATATTTTGCGCCTGCGCGACAGCTTCCTGAAGAGCTCCCTGATATCGGGCTCGTGTTCCATGGGCATATAGAGCAGAAGGGAGCTTGGATTATATTTTTCTATAATACGTTCGACCCGCCTCGCCACGATGCGGCTGCGCCTTTTTTTACCGCTTTTGGCAGCCTTTTCGAGCCGCTTCAAACAGATGCTCCTGAATATCCGCTTTTCCAAATTTAAGGCCTTTTTGAATATAATGGGCTCTATTTTATCAAATTATGAAAAGGTACAAGCCTATGAATATAAAGTTGATCTCCATATGCGCAGTAGCCGTGGCCGCGCTGCTTTTGACGGGCTGCGGCGAGAAGAAAAAGGAGAGCATAAAGAGCGAAAAAACGGAGGAGAAACCGGCCTCTTTTACCCTGAAGGATCTGAACGAAACGGTAAAAGCGACACTCAACGACGAAGGGATCTCTTTCAGTGTGGATGAGCCGGTCGTACTGCTCAACTTCTTCGCCACATGGTGCCCCCCGTGCAAAGCGGAGATTCCGCACCTCGTTAGCCTGCAGAACAGATACGCCGGCAAGATGAGGGTGATAGCCGTCCTGGTCGAAGAGAACGTTCCGAACAGGGTCGTAAAGAAGTTCAAAGAGGAGCACGAAATAGACTACTTCGTCTCAAACTCTCCGGCAAACATGAAGCTGGCCTCCGAAACGGCCGATATGCTGCACCAGCCCCGAAACTTCCCGATACCGATGATGGTGCTTTTCGTCAATGGAAAATATTTCCGCCACTACATAGGCATGGTACCCGAAGAGATGCTCGATAGCGACATAAAAGATGGACTCAAGGAGGCAGGCAGGTAATGTTCGGTTTTTTGAAAAAGGGTCTTAAAAAGACCATAGAGGCGATTCAGTCGGCCGAGCCGCAAAAGCGCGACAAGATCTCGTCCGAAGAGCTCGAAGATCTTCTGCTCGAAGCCGACGTAAGCTACGACCTCGTCGAAAAGATCATCGATTCGCTTCCCGAAAAGATAAACAGGACACAGCTCTACAATACGCTCATATCGCTCTTCATCTACCGTACAGAAAAGATAGAACCGGGCGATCAGAAGCCGTTTGTAGAGCTGATAGTGGGAGTAAACGGCGCCGGAAAGACCACGACGATCGCCAAGCTCGCCCAAAAGTACAAGAGCGAAGGCAAAACAGTACTGCTCGGTGCGGCCGACACCTTCAGGGCGGCCGCGATAGAGCAGCTTAAAAGGTGGGCCGAGAAACTCGATGTACCCATCGTCTACACGAAGCAGGGGCACGACCCCTCCGCCGTCGCCTACGACGCCATAAGCTCCGCCAAAGCGAAAGGGCTCGACCGCGTCATCATAGACACCGCCGGACGGCTCCACACTCAGACCAACCTCGCCGAAGAGCTCAAAAAGATCGTCCGCGTCTGCTCCAAGGCGATGGAGGGCGCACCCCACAGAAAGATACTCATACTCGACGGCACACAGGGCAACAGCGCGATAAACCAGGCGAAAGCCTTCAACGATATGATAGCCATTGACGGCATCATCATCACCAAGCTCGACGGCACCGCGAAAGGGGGAGCGCTCTTTAGCATCGCCGAAGAGCTCAAACTGCCCATCTACTATGTAGGTGTCGGGGAGAAGGCCGAAGATCTGATACCTTTCGACCCGAAAGAGTTCGTAAACACGATTCTCGATGCCATCTTCACAGAAGAGAGCGCCGAAGTGCCCTCTTCGGGGAAACTTCACGGTGTAGATGTGCAGAACCTGACGGAAGATCAGATAAAAAAGCTCGAAAAGCTGCTTGACACAGAGGGCTACGACATGCTCTCCAAACACTTCGTAAAGAGTAGATCGAGCGGTGAGACTTTCAGGCTGCAGGCAGACCATGCCACCGACTCCATACAGATAGTCGGAAATGACGGCAATGTTCTAAAAAGCTTCAGAGCCGAGGAGCTGGCCGCAGATGGCTAAAAAGAAGAGCCCGCTGTTCGAGTGCCAGGCGTGCGGGATGCAGAGCGCCAAGTGGATGGGCAAATGCCCGAACTGCGGCGCGTGGGAGAGCTTCATCGAGCTCACCGAAGAGCAGCGCAAAGTGATGGCCGAGGTATCGCAGAGCGCCGGCTCCGCGCCCAAAGCGAAGCCCATCACGCAGATCGAAGAGGAGGAGGTTACCCGCTTCACGAGCGGCGACAGCGAGCTCGACCTCGTTCTGGGAGGCGGCATAGTGCCCGGCTCGCTCGTGCTCATCGGCGGAAGCCCCGGAATCGGCAAATCTACGCTGCTGCTTAAAATAGGCGGAAACCTGGCCAAGCGAAACGGCAAAGTTCTCTATGTAAGCGGCGAAGAGTCGGGAGCGCAGATAAAGATGCGCGCAAACCGCCTCGGGGCCAACCACGAGTCGCTCTACCTGCTGCCCGAGATACGCCTCGAAGCGGTTATGGCGGAGGTTTCTCAAAACTCTTACGATCTCATCATCATCGACTCCATACAGACCCTCTACTCCGACTCCATACCGTCTGCCCCCGGCAGCGTCACGCAGGTACGCACCATAACCTTCGACCTGATGAGGATGGCGAAAGAGAAGCAGATACCCGTCTTCATCATAGGCCACATAACAAAAGAGGGCTCCATAGCCGGCCCGAGGGTGCTCGAACATATGGTAGATACGGTTTTGTACTTCGAAGGAGACGCAAGCAGAGAGATACGGATGCTAAGAGCCTTCAAAAACCGCTTCGGAAGCACCAGCGAAGTGGGAATTTTCGAGATGACCCACGAGGGGCTGGTAAGCGCCAAAAATATAGCCGGCAGGTTCTTCAGCCGCGGCAAACCGCAGGCAGGAAGCGCCGTTACCGTCATAATGGAAGGGACAAGACCGCTGGTCATAGAGGTGCAGGCACTCGTGGCAGAAAGCGGCTACGGAAACCCAAAACGCTCCACCACAGGCTACGACGCCAGCCGCCTGACGATGCTGCTGGCACTGCTGGAAAAGAAGCTCGATCTCCCTTTCAACCAGTACGACGTCTTCGTAAACATAGCCGGCGGCATAAAGATAAACGAACCCGCCGCAGACCTCGCCATAATCGCCGCCATCATAAGCAGCTTCAGAAACCGCCCGCTGAGCGACGAGAGCGTATTTATAGGCGAAGTGAGCCTCATCGGCGACATAAGAGAGGTCTTCCACCTCGAACAGCGCCTGAGAGAAGCCCACACCCTGGGCTTCAGTAAAGCGATACTCCCGAACAAACCCTCTTTTAAAACTCCGATGAAGTGCTACGTAGCCGAAGAGGTGGCTAAGGTGGTCGAGTGGATGTAGGGCCGGACCGTTTTTTGTCCTCTTAAGTTTCCACTTTCTAAACATCCGATGCACTAATTTTTGCTCACCAGTATTAAATTAACTTTTCATTAAAACTTCAGATGTTATATTTAGAGCCATTTTATCAAAAAGGAGCATTCTATGACCAAAAGAGGAGTTGTAGGTATTTGCGTAGCTGCAGTTGCTGTTTCATTGTTTAGCGGATGTGCAACTATAATGTCCGGTAAACAGCAGAAAATTTCTATCACTTCTTATCCTGATGGTGCTGCGGTTAGCATTAACGGTAGAGAGGTTTGCGGAGCGACACCGTGTGTGGTACCTCTTGACCGTTCTAAAGACTCAGTAACCGTTAAAGTTACAAAACCTGGCTATGAGCCTGCTGTACGTGAAATCGGAACAGATATGAACGGGTGGCTTTTGGGAAATATTATCTTTGGAGGACTACCCGGGACCACTACAGATGCGGTAAGCGGTTCAATGTACAAATATGACGTCAATACCCTACATGTTGAGTTGCACAAGAAAGAAGATTGATAGTTGGAACAACCAAACTTTCCACTAAAAGCTATTTTTTTCGGTTTGGTTTGCAACACTCTCTTCATAACCCCTCCGTCATTTGCGGCTTTGCCCTGTAACAAAGTCGCGAATGACAAGAACCTTTTCAGAACTACACTCAAAAGCAGAGTAGTTACATTCGTGATAATCTATTATGCCGACTTATACAGACAGATCATGATCGGCAAAGGTGAACAGCTTGATGCGCTTATCGATATTCTTGGCTTCAAAATGTCATCTAACCTGCTTATAAAACTACGTTCCATTGCACAAAATGAACCGACACCGTACAAATTTGCAATGAAAGTTATCCGCATAAATTAACATGAAGAAACACAAGTATCTTTTATTGCTTGTTCTATACTTTGTCCCAAATCTTCTGCCTGCATCCGAAAGTGGCAAAATTGATCGCTTAGCGGATAAAAAGACCTGGCGGGTGCTTTTGCATATCGATAAAGAGGGCAACCATAAAATCGGTTCAAAAGATTTCTATTTTACAGTTTCACCAATCAATCCAAAAGATGAACTCATAGCTACCATAGAAAATAAAAACTGCGAAAATATTTGCCGTTTTCCTGCACGTTATTTCTGGATTTCAAAAGAGCTAGATTTGAATATATCTTTTGATCACTGTAAACATCTAAGTGAATATATCGAACAGATTGAAAACAGCTCTCTATCTTATGTCTATGTCTCATCATACCTTGGGTCGCCTGTTTCCTATTTTGGGCACTCTTTTTTGCGTATAGATCGACCGAGCAATCCAATGTTCTCATGGACAATAGGTTTTGCCGCAAAAATAGATACTTCACATCTGTGGCAGACAGTAAAGGACGGCTTATCTTCAAACCTCAAAGGTGTTTTTATATTCAAAGAGTTTTACAAAGTTTTGGATGAATACAACAACTACGAACAACGGAATGTCGTAATCTATCCGCTACGATACCCCCCTGATAAAGTAAAACTGATTCTTTTGCATTTTTATGAGCTATACGGTTTAAATATAGAGTACGGTCTTTTTCGAAACAACTGTGCCTATTGGGTTCTAAATCTCTTAGACATAGGAAACGATAAAGAGGATTTAATGAGGGATGCAAGTAAAGTAATTTTGCCGAAAGATATTGTGGGAATTTTATCTAAACACGATCTTATTTTAAATAGCGAGACCAAGACGTATACTCCTTTGGTAAACAATATCTATCTTGCATACGAACTACTTGACGTCAATAGAAAAAAGGAGTTTCTGAATATTCTAAACAGCGCCAACAAAACCGAAGCGATCGAAAAGGTTCAGAATAAGGAGGATAGAAACATATATGCGTATTTACTCTCTTCTTATTATGAAATGATTTTTAAAAAATTCGGTATCTCAAAATCTGATTATCTGGATGTAAAACATCTTGTTTTCACAAATATTGATTCACTTGAGAAGAGTCAATTAAATATTGCAAAAGAGCGTGGATCCAGTAAAGTTGAGTTTTCGTATCTGAAAAAAGAAAATTCAAGAACTGTTACTGTGCGACCATTGCTATTCAACCGATTACAAGACTTTGATAATCAAATCAACGAATCGACTCTGGAGGTATTGAACTTCTCCATTCAAAATAACGACCACCAGACCAAACTACAGAGAGTGGATATTCTGAAAATTGAAGCTTACGCAAAAAATTTTCCTCTATACCGTCCATATTCATGGAGACTATACTTTGGCTTTAACCGTTCAATTTCCGGTAAAGCATTGCATCCAGTATTAGAGATTGGTTTGGGCAAGAGTTACGGATACAAGAATCTTCTATTTTATCTGCTTGGTCAAGCTTCTTTCCATGCAAAAAACACCAATGCTGCTTTTGAAATGCTTTACGGCCTATCGTGGTGGATGGATAATGAGCTTCATATCGGGATAGATGCGAAACAACCCTTAGCAAATACTTCTATGAAAAACGCTGTAAAACCGACATACTTTTTATATGGAGTTAAAAATTTTTCGCACGGAATCTACGCAACAGTAGGTTTGAAAACCAAACGCTCTGCACTCTTTTCAGTAGGAGTACGTTTCTAAAACAAAGCTTCCATGTGATGCCAATGTTACAAATCTCATCCGTACCAGGGTAATCCCACCATTACAACTCTTTGACAAAAGTTCTCCTGTTAAGTAAAATGGTAATACCAAAGACATAAAGGATAGTCATGAAAACCGTAACACTAAAAACGGACGACTCTTTTTTCGACAAGCTTACGGAACTGGCAAAAGAGCTGCATCTTACCAAGAGCGAACTTATACGCCGTTCTGTTACGGAGTATGAGCGTCATATTCGTCGTAAAAAACTCAAAGAGCGGTTCAAAGCCGCTTCGATGCGTGTTAGAGAAAGCAACCGTGAGGCAATGGAGCTTTTTGAAAACACATTAAATGACGGGCTCGAAAATGTTTGAAAGAGGCGGGATATATCTTGCCAGACTAAATCCTGCAAGGGATGCGGAGCCCGGCAAAGTACGTCCGGTTTTGATACTCCAAAGCGATCTGCTGAACAAGGTGGGCCATACAACGGTTATCGTTGTGCCTTTGACTACAAATCTGATAGACGATGCGTATCCTCTGCGTATGCGCATTGAAAAACGCGCAAAACTAAAAAGCGATTCGGACCTGCTATGCGATCAGATACGTGCCATCGATTCAAGGCGCATAGTGCCGGAAAAGATCGCATCTTTGAGAGAGAGTGAGATGATAGAAGTAGAGGCAC
>JALWMA010000014.1 GCA_027081015.1 Campylobacterales bacterium
GAAAGATCCTGAGGGCCAAAAGCGACAGGGAGCTTCTCGAACTCCTTTTGCCGTATGTCAAAAAGAGCGACCTCGTAAAATCGGCCGTAGAGAAGCTGGAGGAGAACATATTTGAAAAAGGGAACCACAAGATAGACAAAAGAGAGCTGGCGTGGGAGATAGAAGAGATCGAGGATCGCCGCTGATCCCGTTTACATCCGTTGACATTACGTTCGCTGCACGTTAATAGCCCGCCTCTATAATTCGGTATTATGTAGATTGTTTTACGGCGATCTTAAAGTTTTTCGGAAGGATAGAGGATGAGGGTGCTCTCTTTTTTCAAGTACGCCGTTTTGGCGACTGTGACGTTTATGGCTGTAGGTTGCGGAGGTTCCGGGTCGACCGGCTCGGATGAGAGTTCGGGAGTGAAGGTCTACGGCATCGAGGTCGACGCGAAACCGCTGCCCTACAGCGGCTACAGGCTCGAACCGCTGGGTGATGCCGATTTCAACGCTCTTACTAAAGAGCAGAAGTTCAAAGTGGCCGTAAAGCTCTACGGTACACTCTACTACGGTACCGGCTTCGACGATCTGAACAGAAGCGTGAACTCCGGCTCCTTCATCTCCGAGACACGGGCCATGTTCGACCGCCCGAGTACGAGCGAAGAGATAAACCGGCTCGAAGAGAGCGTCGGCAGATATGAAGATTACGGTTACGGCAGCAACAAGCTGCTTGCCGGAATGCTCGCACGCCTCTACCATATGGAGCCGGGCAGCGCGTACCTGAACAGATGGGCGGCCTATGTACTTACACAGACGATCCTCTTCTCCCCCGCGTATGAGCTCGATACTGTATACGATGTGGACGCGATCAACGTATACAGCTCTCTCGTCATGAGTTTCGACCAGGGGCTAAGCTTGAGATGGTCCACATTTTTGCATATGATGAGCGACGAGAACTGGCGCAGATTTAGAAGCCCGGAAGACAACGGTCGCGAGATGATGGAGATATTCCTCGAAGATTTCAACGACGCCCACGTTCCTCTTGCGGCCAAGGCGCTGAAAAACCTCAAGCTCGATCCCGATTCGAATACACTCGTCATGACGCTCAACGTCAACACCGAGCCCATAACGAACCTCTTTCCGAACATGGAGATAGTCGATGCCGCCGACTTCTACAGCGGAGTGGTGAAGCATCCCGATTTTCTTCCGACAGTCTGCAGCAGGCTCGTCGATATCTACTTTCCCAGCTTCAGCGCCGAAGAAAAGAGAGGGGTGGTTCAAAAGCTTGTCGAGAGCAATCCCACCTCGTGGACAGATCTGCTGAAGCAGATAGTCTACTCCAAAGCCTATCTGCTCGAGTCCGGAAAGCCCAGATCGTTCGAAGAGTCTTTCCTGCCCGTGGCGAAGGCGATAGGGTGGCGTCCCCATCTGCGCTCCTTCTACTACATAGCCAGGAATCTCGACAACATGCACCAGGCGAGTATGCGCTACAAGCTCGGAAGGAAAGTGGAGGTGCCGCTCGACTCTCAATCTTTCGCATGGTTTCACAAGACTATACGCGAAAGCGTCATGACAAACTACGAGAGGAACTCCACCTTCGAGTCGTCGGATGACGGGTGGCCGCTCGAAGGGATGTTCGCTTCGATGCCGGCCGAGCTCTTCAGCGATACGGAGCTCGACGACAGGGAGGAGTGGAAGAGAAACGAGCAGAAGAGGGCGGAGTATATCGTAGAGAGGCTCTTCGTCCCGGTCGTCGGCAGGGAGCCCGCAGATGAGGAGATGGAGTTTCTAACAAGCCTGATAGACAGAGACCGCTACGACGGCGAAAGATTCAGAAACTTCGGATGGTACGATCTCTACGGCAACGATAAGCCCGAAGACGATCTGAAGGAGAGAGGCTACTTCTCCAGCCTGGTGCTCGATTACCTCTCCAGGGTAAGCAGCGTATATGAGTTTGAAGCGGTAAAGTGAGGAGAGAGAAGATGAGAAGAGAACTATTTAAAGATACCCATATAGACAGGAGAGGTTTTCTAAAAGGTATAGGAGCGCTCGGTGTCGCATCGGCGCTGCCCTTTTCGCTCAAAGGTGCCGATCTCGACTACGGCAGCATCGAGTTCGATGCCTCCGTATACGAAAACAACAACCCGCAGACGATAATAGTCTATCTTTACGGGGGGCCGTCGGAACTTGCGGGGAACCTTACGAATCTCGAAGAGATAGACGAAAAGAGCCAGAACCGCTACCCGCTCGACGAGTTTACGGCCACTCCCAACAGACTCTGGCGGCAGGCCGGCGGAGATATAATGGAGAGCCTGATCTCCTCGGGCGATATGAATCTCTTTAGAACGTGCTACCGTACCGTCGATGACAACAAAGCGCACGGCGAATGTACATCGCAGGCGCAGAGGGGAAGAGACATTGCGGGCGGAGCCGGAATAGTGGCAAACCTGGCGGCCGTGCTCTACAACAAGGGTGTGATAGGGGAGCCGGCGGGAACCGACGATATAGGAAAGAGCATTCCGTTCGTCACTATGGAGGGGGAGTCCACATTTTTCAGTGAAGACGACCTTAACCTTGCTGCCTTCTTGAAGCCGGTGGCGTTCGGGACAGGCTCCAACAACCCCTACAAGCGCGGCGGGTGGTTCAGCCGCCGTATTCTGAACAGGGAGAACAACGCCACGGTAGGGGACTACTTCGACGCTCTCGCCCAGAAGTACAACTCTTCAGGAAAGATACGTGAACTCTTCGAGAGGCGGGTAATACTCGAAGAGTTCGCCGACCGCATACACGATATAGAGCTGCCCGAAGGGGTCGAGTATCCGTCGAACAACACTTTCGCCGACCGGATGAAGCTCGCCATGAACCTGCTGATACACAACGAACATACGAAGGTGGTAAGCATGGGAAGCCCGGGTCTGGGCGGGTGGGACGACCACTCCAACGCACTCGAGAGATACCCCCGGAGAATGAATATGCTAATGGAGGCTGTCGAGGCTGCCGTGGCCCACATGAAGGCGGCCGGAAAAACGAATATCAATATCGTGATATTCGGTGAGTTCGGCCGTAACGTCAGCTACAACAACTCCGACGGCTGGGATCACGGCAACAACCAGAACGTCTACTGGATCGGCGGTAGAGACTATATGAACCGGCTCGGAATCGTCGGAGAGACGCAGATCGTCGGATCTGCCGGCCGCCTCTTTACCCAGCCCAAAAACTTCGGCAACTCCGACTCCTCATACCACTTCCAGGTATTCAGCATAGCCGCCACGATCTACAAAATGTACGGAATTCAAAACCCGGAGATTCTGACTCATGGAAACGGCGCCATCAGAGATCTTCTCTCTTAAAAGCCGCATGGAGACTCCGGCTCCCCTTTGCGGGGGCTCTATTTTCTCAGTGTCGCAATGAGCCGTTTTGGCAGAGCGAAGAGTGCCAGCGCCTCAGCCCCGCTTCTGCATACGATATCCGCACTCATCAGGCTCTTTACGGAGCACCCCTCCTCCGCCATGACGGCTATGGAGATGGCGGCGGTACGCAGCATCTGCAGATCGTTGTTCCCGTTTCCTATCGCCGCGCACCTATCGGCCCCGATCTCTTCGATGTAGGCTCTCTTCTCTGCTGTATGGTCCGAAGATGTCAGAACCTTGAGCGAAACATCGAGCCCTTCGACCTGCGCGGCCACACTGCCGAAAGTGTCTGCAGTCACTATATGGACCCTGTAACTCTCCGTAAGCGCTTTTATCGCTTCGGCCGCTTCGGGGAGCAGGATGCCGTCTTTGGCTATCGTTCCGTTGTAGTCGCATACGATATCGCTTATATTCAACTCTCCAAAACCCGGAATCTGCACTCTCTCCTCCTCCGCTTCTCTACTCTATGTAGTTGTCGAACTCCGAAGGGAGTCTGATCTTCAGCTCTTTGAGCCTCTTTTCGTTCAAAATGAGATTGGGCCGCCCCTTCTGCCAGAAAAATGCGCCTACGGCGGCATCCCTGTTTTTCAGGTAGTCGTCGTAGCTTGTCGCGAAATAGAGTCTCTGGCTTGTGGGCGGACATATCGATCTGTACTTTTCGAGCCTGCTCGATAGTACCATGTCGGCATCGCTGCAGGAGCCGGTTTCGATCAGGTTCTCCTCCTCTTCGAATATCTTCTCGTAGGCGGGATCGTCCGTATAGATGAAGACGACGCTTACATCGAGGAGAGATGTGGCCACTTTTCCGATTATCTTCGCCTTTATTGAGTCGGGGCTCTCTGCAAAAGAGAGTGCAAAGAGGATAAGAAGCAGGGCCGCGCTTTTCAAAACTGATACTCCACTCCGGCCCATACGCGCCTCTCTATGACATCGAGGCCGTTTGCGCGCGTCACCTCGCCTGTAACCGGGTCGATTCCGTAATAGTCGCTCTTTAGGGCCCTGCCGAGTATATTCGACCCTTTTACAAAGAGCGACACCCTGCGCGAAGGGCGGTAGGTTAGAGCCCCCTCGAGATCCCACCCCGGCTTCAGCCCAGGCCCGTATGTGTAGACAAGAGCGGTATGCAGATCGAAACGGCCCAAAGAGCGGCTGTAGTCGGCTATGGCCCCGTATGTATTGCGGTTGGGAAGCGAGTTGTGCGGCTGCTGCAGGTTGGTCCAGACGTCTAACTTGAAGCGTCCGGCACCGGGGAGGGAGTAGATATGCTCGAACATAATGCAGTCGATCACTATGTCGTCTTCGAAGTTGTCGTAGCCCCTGCCGTCGAAGTGGAGGGCATCCTTCTTTATGTAGCGCGCCGAGAGCAGTGAAGTTTCACGTTTTCGCTCCCTGTATGTGATTTTCGTCGAGACGATCAGGGAGCGCTCCGCGTCCGGATCGCCGCTTTGCCGGTAGAGGTAGCGGTTTTCGAAGAGGCTCTTCGCCTCGGGAGCGAAGCTGCCGTAAAATATGAAGCTTTTTGATAGCCACCTCCCGCCGTTGTAGATATATCCAAGGCGGCCCGACAGCAGCGAGTAGTCCCTCATATCGTCATCCATCAGGTAACGGTCTCCCTTTATCGATCCGACCACTATCCGGCTCTCGTCGATCAGGTAGCTCCCCTGCGCAAAGAGCGAGAGCGCCGTCTGCCGGTTGAAGCGTGAAGGCATATCGTAGGGCTTCCCATCCAGATAGGCCTCTTCGAAACTGAACCTGCCGGTTTTCGCCTGCACTCCCAAAGAGCTCTCAGCCCCGTCGGAAGCGAAGCTCTTTTTGAGCTGGGCTTCGGCATGGTGCTGCACGATTTTCAGCCGGGAAGAGCTGAAAGGGATCGCCCCCTGGGCCGACGGGTAGATCCCGAGCATGGTTTTGGACGCGTCGTAGTGGCTGCTGGAGTTTCTGGTCAGATGCAGAAACGACTCCACCCCCGTTTCGCGGTTTTTGTAACCCCATCCGCCGAAGAGATACCTGAATGAGAGGTGTGGATCGAGCGGGTCGAGGTGCGGGCTATATCCCAAAAAGGTGTCGAGCCTTCCGCCGATCGCCTGGACTTCGAATCGGTGGCGCCCCCTCTCGATCTGGGAGTAGAAGTTCGTACTCTCCCTGTCTTTCGAGAGGGTGCTGCTTTTGTAGCGGCTCTCTTTTCGGTGCATATTTTTGTAGTCTAAATAGAATAGCTCCGAACCCTCTTCATCTTTGGATGTGGTATACCCGTAGAGCTCCGACGAACCGTAACTACCCGCGACCAGACCGGCGAGCGACGTATTCTCCCTATCGGGATCTTTCGTGTACATCTTGATCACTATGACCGCACCGTCTATTCCGAGCGTCTGCGACGGAAGGCCGTAATATACCTCCACATGGTCGATATACCCCATGTCGAGCTGCCCGAAGAGTTTGAGAGCGTTGCCGAAGAACGGTGTATAGAGAATTCGATCGTTTATATAGACCCTCATTCCTGCGGGAGGATCGGGCTGGTATGGAGCGTAAAAGGATGCCGAAAGTCCGAGCCTGCTCTCGTTGTATCGGATGAAGGGTATCTTCTCTATGATCTCTCGCAGCGATCTTATCTGCATCCTGTCGAGCTCCTGCCGGGTGAAGACGATCAGATAGCCGTCGCTCTCCCTCTTTGTTCGTTCGGACAGGTCGGCCCTTTTGGCGTAGGAGCCCATCAGGCTCTCTATGCTCTCGTCGGCGATGAGGGGAGAGAGAAAAAAGCAGATAACGGCGCTCGTCAATGAGGCTCTCAAGAGTTTTCCCGGCATTCGGTAAAATCTCCGTTATTGGTGTTATAATTGCGTCGGTATACTATTTAAAATTTGTCACAACAGGAACTGTCGTTAAAATATTGCAAAACGGTAGTATACATCAGCAAACTTTTTATATTGCTTGAAGCGCGGTTTTTTTACAAACCGCCGCGGCGGGCCGAGTGAAGATGGAGGGAAAATGGATAGTATAAAACTTACGGAATACAGCCACGGTGCCGGATGCGGATGCAAAATTTCACCCATGTTGCTCGAAGAGATACTAAAGAGCTCCAGGCCGGCGGTGCACTATCCGAATCTTCTCGTAGGCAACGACAGCAGGGACGATGCCGCCGCTTTCGATCTGGGCGACGGTACTTCGGTGCTCTCTACGACGGACTTTTTCATGCCGATCGTAGACGATCCGTTCACATTCGGAAAGATCGCCGCCACGAATGCTTTGAGCGATATCTATGCGATGGGCGGCAGACCGTTGATGGCGATCTCGATATTCGGATGGCCGATAGAGAAGCTTCCGCCCGAAGTCGGAAGAGAGGTTATAGAGGGGGGCAGGGCGGTCTGCGAAGAGGCTGCGATACCGCTTGCGGGCGGCCACTCCATAGATTCACCGGAGCCCATTTTCGGCCTCGCTGTCACCGGGCGGGTCAAAAACAGCAACCTGATGCGAAACGATACGGCCGAACCGGGGTGTTATATCTATCTTACAAAACCTCTGGGGATCGGCATACTCTCCACGGCGCAGAAGCAGAAGAGGATCGCGCCGGGCGACATAGATCCGGCGATCGAGGCGATGACCACCCTAAACAGGGCGGGTGCCGATTTCGCGGAGCTCGACTCGGTGATGGCGATGACCGACGTGACCGGTTTCGGACTGCTCGGCCACTTGGCCGAGATCTGCGAAGGGAGCGGCATAGGTGCCGTGGTAGAGTTTGAAAAGGTCCCTCTGCTGCCGAATGTGGAGAAGTACAGGCAGATGGGGTGCATTCCGGGCGGAGCGAGGAAGAACTTCAAAAGCTACGGCCGTAAAATCTCCGAGATGTCGCAGAGGCAGCGTGAGATATTGTGCGATGCTCAGACCTCCGGCGGGCTGCTGGTGGTCGTCAAAAGAGGGGGCGAAAAGGAGTTCGAAGAGGTTGCAGGGCGTTACGGACTCGATTTGGAGCCCATCGGATACACGACCGAAATCGGCACCAAACTTATAGAGGTGGTGTAGTTGGGCCGACTTTTCGACGACTTTGGCCTGATAGTCAAAAAGGGCCTCCCTCTTATAGATGTGCGCGCA
>JALWMA010000015.1 GCA_027081015.1 Campylobacterales bacterium
CCGAAGACGACACACCTCTCTATCACAGCGGGTGCCTCCTTCTCGAGTTTCGAGCAGAGCTCCTTTATCGGCTTTTCCTCCCCGAAGAGGTATAGAAGGTCGTCGGCCATAACAGTCTCGTCAGGACTAGGGATGAAAAAAGTTTTCTCACGCTCGATTCCGACTATCGCGAAACCGTCGGGCTCTATGTAGATCTTCTCCGCATCGCTGCCTACCCTTACGGAGAGGAGCTTCAAATCGGTATATTTGAAGTGTTTGACATTGTTGGCCTTCGGGTAGTCAAGAAGGGTCGCCACCGTCTGCGAAGTTATCCTCATGGGGAAAACGGCGTCGTCTATCCCCAGCTTCTGTCTTATCGAACTCTTCGCGAAAAACTCGTTCCTAAGACGTATGATCTTGTGATCGACCTCTATGACGTCGTCGGCTATCAGTGTCGAAATTAGATTGGCCTCATCCAGGTCGGTTACGGCTATGAAGAGGTCGCTCTCTCTATCCATCAACTTTCCATACGTTTCCGGATCCTCTATGTCTCCATGTATCGCAAGTATGTCGAGGCTCTCCTGGAGCCGCTGCAGCGCCTCCCTGTTTCGATCTATCACCGTAACGTTGTGGGTGACGCATAGTGTGCGGGCCAGATTGAAGCCTACCCTCCCCGCACCGGCAATTATAATATCCACACTGCTTCTCCTCTCTTTCGCAGAGAGCTCCTCCGTCCCCTTTGGAGCTCTCTTCTCTTTACCCGGTCGGTACCCATAGGCACCCCCTTCGGCTCACTTCAAGATCGAACCCGGCCGGGAATCGGCGTAATATCGGCTATGAAGCTTCAATGCCTCTCTTCGCAACGGTTTCGAAACTCTCTTTTACATTATCCGGATCGAAGTAGATCGATTCGGACGGGAACGCGAACTCGAGACCGTTGCGATCCAATATCTCCCATATCTTCAGAAGGACATCCTGTTTGATCGCAAGCCACTCCTCCCACTTCGTCGTTTCGGTAAAGGCGTAGACGAGGATGTTCACCGAAGAGTCCGCGAACTCGTCGAGATATACGAGAAGGGTGGTCTTTACACCGTACTTGTCCTCTGCCGATATCAGTTTCTTCTCTTTTCTCGTCTGCTTTCTGATAAGGCCCCTGTCTATCTTCTGCGGAGTCGCGATGCCCGGGTGCGAAACGAGCATCTGCCTGATCTCTTCGAGCGCTTTCGTCAGGTTTTCCCGTTTCGATCCGTATGTAACCCCCAGATACATCTTTATGCGGCGCCCAACCGTCCGCTTGCTCCAGTTTTTCAGAGGGGTATTGGCGAGTGTCGAGTTGGGAACGGTTATCAGGGCGTTGTCGAATGTCCTTATGAAAGTGCTTATAAAGCCTATCTCGACGACCGTTCCCTCCACATCCTTCGTCTCTATCCAGTCACCCTGGGAGAAGGAGTTGTCGAAGATTATCTTCAAGAGGCCGAAAAAGTTGCTGAGCGTATTCTGAGCCGCGAGCGCTATGGCGAGACCGCCGATACCGAGCGAAGCGAGCAGTCCGGTAATGTTTACCCCCATCTTTACAAGGAGCATGAAGATCGCTATCGTGACCACCG
>JALWMA010000016.1 GCA_027081015.1 Campylobacterales bacterium
CCTGTATGAGGATATATGGACGGGATCGGCCACTTTGAGCACCTTGGAAAACTTCAAATCCGTCGGTTTGCCGTCGAGGTATATCGTTTTGGAGTCGAGACTCTCAACCTCGTCGGCATCCAGGTAGACTGTTAGCCTTCCTTTTTCGGTATCCATAGCCGTGAGCAGTAGAACCCCCGGGTTTACATAGTCGTCCGCACGGACGGCTACTTTGTATATGTAGAGACCTTTCGCGCTTATCGACTTCTTTTCGATCCGGTCGTCGAGCTGGGCTATCTGATACTCCGTCTCGGCGATCTGCCTTCTAAGCGTCACCCTCTTCTCCTTCAGGCTCAGAAGCTGGTTTTTCGATGCCGACATAGCGGCGAAAACACGATCCTTTTCAGTTTTGGACTTTGTCTTTAGACCCTTTATGCGCTCATAATAGTCCCTGTCACGCTCATAGACACCCTTTTGGTTCTCTATCATATCTTCCGTGAGTGCAAGAGTCTCTTTGAGAGCGTCGAGCGCTACACGCAGCGCTCTTCTCTGCTCCCTGTCTACGGCATCGTCGATCTTGACAACCGGGTCCGATCCGCCCACCTGCCCCTCTTTGGAGTCGTCGGCAAAGAGCACCTTGCCGCTCACGGCGGATTTGACGGAGTATGTCTCTACAGGTTCGAGCTTCGCATAGTGTATCCTGGCAAAAGCCAGAATCGGTACGAACAGCACACCCAAAATGAATCTTCCCATCTCTCTCCACCCGCTTTGAAATAGGGCTATTGTACAATTACTCTCATAAGATTGCGCTTTGGACCACGGCGATATCTTTATCGATAATGCACATAAAAAGGAGAAAGCAGATGAGGCGTCTGGCTGTACTTATCGGGTTGATCTTTATATCGGCAACACTTCCCCTGCGAGCCGAGTCGAAAGAGGTACTCGACATCGAGATCAAAGAGACGATAAAAGAGTTCGACAAGGAGGCAAAAGGGGGCAGAGAGTTTTTGCGCAAAGCGAAAGGGTATCTGGTCTTTCCCAATGTATCCAAGGCAGGATTCGGAATAGGCGGAGAGTACGGCGAAGGGGCACTCCTGATAAAAGGGCGTATAGTAGACTACTACTCCACCGCGGCGGCATCCGTCGGTTTTCAGCTCGGAGTGCAGAAGAGGTCTGTAATAGTCGTATTCCTGACGCAAAAAGCTCTTGACGACTTTAGAAAAAGCGGCGGCTGGAGAGTCGGGGTGGACGGCTCTGTAGCGATAGCGAAATGGGGAGTGGGCGAAGATCTGAACACGATAGACTTCAAAGATCCGGTAGTAGGTTTCGTATTCGGAAACAGAGGGCTTATGTATAACCTGACGCTTGAAGGGGCGAAATTTACGAAGCTTGAAAAGTAGAAGGATCGGTATGTCCGAAACGCGTCGATGCGCTTCGGACTATCAAAGGTCAAAGCCGTTTTACTTCAGAATGATCCTGGCGTTGACAGGCTGAACGGGGCGGTTGTTGTCGTGGTGCATAACCTCCGCAAACTTCTTCACCTGCGCTTTGCTGATTGTCACAGGCTGCTTCATTACAAACCATCTTACGCCCT
>JALWMA010000017.1 GCA_027081015.1 Campylobacterales bacterium
ATATACGGAGGTATATTCGCTGTAGACGGGAAGAACCGGTACTTAAGACCGGGTGTCAGGATGGCGCATTATAGCACAAAGGGTTGTAGTTAAACTCTGAAGTACCAAAGCAGCTATAATTTTTTATAGAAATTTCAATACAGACCGTATCGGAGCATTTCACCCTTTCAGAAACGGCGTGCCAATTTTGTCTTCCGGGTCTATCACACCGTACCCGCCGGTTAGTATTTCAGGGTTCGTTATGCCGTAAAGGGCGTATATCGTCGCGGCTATGTTGTAGGGCGGGAACTTGAAGGAGTCCGCCGTAGGTCTGCTGTAGAGCCTCGCTTTTTTGAGCCACACCTGAAGCTCCGTCTCTCCGACGATTCCCAGATTGTTGAAAAACCTGCCGCCTCCGAACCAGAAGACGTTCTGGTTGTTGCCGTGGTCCCACCCCTTTGCGGAGTTGATATTCATATTTCGGCCGAAATCCCCGAATAGGACTATGTTGAGATTGTCCATCTGAAGGCTATTTGCATGATCGATGGCGGCGTCGATCGCGGCGAAGAGCTCATGCGCCCTTGACATATGGTTCATGATCGCGTCGGAGTGGTCGTCCCATCCGCTGTGGCCTCCGCTCATCGTCACCACTTTCGTGTCGGGATTGTTCGTCAGTATCCTCATGGCCACCTCGAACTTTCTACCGTCTATCGTATCGGGATATTCGACCGGAAGCTCCGCGTTTTTGACCTCTTCTATGAAGTCGCTTATCTCTTTTCTGTAGTTGAACACATCGCTCAGTGCGTCGTAGTGGTTGTTCTTCTGCATCAGTACGTTGAGCCTGGCGTCGTAGTCTACCTCGTTGAATATCCTGTCTGCAGAGTAGTCTCCGAGATCCACCCACCCCTGGTCGTCTCTTTTGTAGTTGTACGGATTGTCGAACGACCTGTTGAACGATATGGGCTTGAGGTATCCGGGCAGTGCCTTCGGTGCACCGTTGTCCTGCAGAAGTTTGTAGAAGCCGCCGTCTATCGAAACATTGGGTAGTTTGGCGTTTTGGGGTATTGCACCGTTTCTGTAGAGTACGTGCATCAAGGTAGCGACGATACCCGACTCGTACCCTCTGTCGTTTCCGTGCGCGTAGCGTCTCTGGTTTATTCCGTGCCCCGCGCTTCCGTGTCCTCTGTAGCATGTGCGAAAGAGGTTCATATCGCCGTTTGAGAGCATCTTCTCCAGAAAATCGCCGCCGGCCTGCTTCCAGAAGTGGTTCTGTGTCGATGTGGTGTAGGGTGTGGTCGAATCTATCTCGAACGCACCCTTCTCGTATGGAACGAAGGAGAGATCTTCATCCATGATCTGCTTTATGTGCTGCGTGTTTGCGACGACATCGCTCATCCCTCCGCCCAGAAAGACTATGATCGTCCTGGCGTCGTTTCGTGCATAGATTTCCGGATCGAACCGTACCTGATCCAGAGGCAGGGGGATTGTGCCGTCATCGGGAATCACATCGGCAGCCGCCCTTGAAGGAAAAACGGCCGCAGCGGCGGCAAGCCCCATTGCGCCTTTTATAAAATCGCGTCGTCTCATGACTCGCCTCCTGTTTCGATTTTTCTGTATGTATAGATCTCACTGAGCCTCGAGAAGTAGTCGAACGTCATCAACGTTATCGCAAAGCGGTTCCACGATTTGGAGAGATCTTCGACACCGGCCTCTTTTACGATAGATGTCAGTTCCGCACTCTCCGTTTCGGACATCTTCCTGCCCACTATATCTTCGAACATGGCATCCAGATACTCTCTTGCCGTCGCCGCGTCTTTGTAGCGCTCTGTGATCTTCGAGGAGTTCCAACCGTCGCCTCTTCTATTCAGGAATACGGCCGTTCTGATATACTGGTGAAGCCTTATGACGCTGTCGGTATCCGAAACCCCCTCATCCGGTCTGCCCAGCTTGTAGGTAAAGGCGTACTGGTTGCTCCCCTTCATACCGTCTGTAAAGAGGTATCTGAACGATGTTCCGCTTGGCTCCATTCCCAGTGTATGGTTGAGACCCATATATATCTCTTCAATCGGCTTTATTCTGTTCGACTCGAGCAGATACTTTTTGGAAAAGAGTATTCGGGTGAAGATCTCCGCAAACGTTGTCGGTTCACTCTTTTGTATTTCGGCGGCTATACTCTTTTTTTCGCCGCTGCTCATAGTCGGGAAAAAGAGTGCTACCAGTCTGTCTATTATCGTCGGTATCAGGTCGGGATGGTTCGCGACCGCTCTGTAGAAGTCGTCTCCCGTCGTTATTGTAGTTCCGAAGAGCTCTATCGGTTCACTGTTCTTCTCATCCGGATTGTTGGTATCGTTGTAGAACCTGTATATATCTCCATATTTATCGTCGCTGTTTCTCTCTCTCGCAACTTCCCAGCGCCAGTTTTTCAGCGCCTTCGCCGCCAGGGGAACATGCTCGTCGTTGTAGTCGTAGAGCCAGATTTCGAGCATCTCGCGCCCGTTGTCTTCGGGGCTTCTGAATCTCGCCCAGTTCTCTTTGGAGACCATATGCTCATATACTATGGTTCTTATATCCTTGCCGGCATCGAGGGCCTTTTTTAATCTTTCGTGGTTGCTCGCGATCAGTTCTGGAAACTTCACCACACTCTCCACTTCGTATGCAGGGGAGAAGAGGATCGTCTGCTCCATCGTGTAGGCCATCCACTCGTTGAAGTACTCTCTGCCCAGTCTGGTGTAGTAGAGTCTCGTCGCTATATGGCTGAATATCCTCCACCTCTTCTCGAAAAGTCTGTCGCCTGCTCTATAACCGTAAGGTATCGTATAGTCATCCACGAATATCTTGTCGAGATCCGGCTGCTCCACATTCGCGGCGTAGAGTTTTTTTATGAAGTCTGTGATGAACGTGCCGCTTGAAATCTCTTTTTCAAGGGTGTTTATGTCTCTACCCTTGAATAGGGTCGAATAGAGCTTTCTTGCCACATAGATCCTATCCTCCTCACTCAGGGCGTTGAAGCTCTCGTCGTCCATCATCTCCAAAGAGTCTTTTACCGGTGCGGAGGGCAATACAGGAGATGCACCGCCATCCTCTGTCGTAGGGGTCGACGCTCCGCCGCCGCAGCCTGTGAAGAGGGTGAGCGAAAGCAGCGTTGCGGATAAAATCGTAAAAATGTGTCTGAACATGGAGGGACCTCGCGAATATGTTTTTAGATTCGATTATACTAAAGCTCCGATCTGCCTTACAGAACGTTAACTCCCGTTAACAAACGGTGTGCTGTCGCTCTGATTCAACGAAGAAATAGGGAGGAAAAACATGCAAGTTGAAGGTAAAACTCTTCTTTCGAAAGAGGCAACCTGGCGATCTTCACAACTTTAAATTAGCGATAAAGACCCATGGCTTTCCGTCCCTGCTTCACAACAGGTTTGGCAAACTAATATTCAATGATAACATTCATGTGATTAAGTAGATTTTAACTCAACTCCTATGATACATTCACAGTCTCTATCCCACTCGGTTTATATAGACTTAATGTATTATTTATAGGAGCGAGGCATAGCACCTGCTGAACACGCTAGAGCGCGAAAAAGCGATAAGGAGCACCGCCTACATACCGAAAGCGGCGATCGAAGAAAAGCTCGATTATTTCGCCGATGCCGCTGCTCTTGGCGAGGAAGATTCGATCATGAGGACCGGCGGAGGAGGGCGGTTGAACAGGTCCAACGCCCACAGAATCGCCAACAGGATCTACAAAATGGCGGGGATAAGGAAAAAGGGGCTGCAGCTTTTAGGGCACACGCTTGCGATGAGGCTGACCCAAAGGGGAGTCAACCCGTTGGTGGTTAAAAAGATATTGAGGCACTCGAACATCGCATCCACGACCATTTACGCGAAAGCCACGGAAAATACCGTGGCCGATGCACTGAAAGCGGATCTGCCGGCCGGGCCATAAATCCCTTGATTTCCTGATTCGACTCTTATGCTTTACGATTTCGCAACCACTTCATCAGTACCTTGAGCAGTGCTGGGGCCGCAATTAAATATTCCATTAAGAAACATAAGATTACAATTCTGTCGATATTATCAATAGTATATCTTTCTTTAAGAATATGTGGATATCATGGAAGAGGATAAGGAGTGTGTCATGAGAAGCGTAATCCGGATGATCGATTTAAGCGAAGGAATAGACTTTATAGGTTCCAGGCAGATCGGTAAAGTCGTTCGGGAAAGAATAGAAAAAGAGATAGAAGACGGAGTAAGCACCATCACCATCGACTTTGCGGACATAAAATCCGTCACCCAGTCTTTTGTCGATGAAGTGATCGGAATTCTCATCAGGAAATACGGTGCATCTTTCATCAAGGATCGTGTACTCCTTGTCAACCATAACGAAGATATACGCTCGACATTCAATTTCGTTGCCTCTTATTCGAGGAAAAAAACAGCCTAAAAAAACTCCTCCTCTTCGCCGGTGCCGTTAACGGCACTCCATATGTACTTCTTTTTGAACTCCTCAAAACTGTAGACCGTTTCGTTCTCACCAAACTCGAATGCCACAAGTGTACCGCGGAATCTGCTGTTTGGCGTATGTACGAATGTACCTTGTTTGTTTTTTCTTTGGTAGATCGTGTCATTGGAGATGATGAGAAGTGTCCCTTCGGTTTCGTCAATAATGCATTTGAGTGCAAACAGACCGATTCCCGCATTTCTTTTTTCTCCGTATGGGCCAATGGGTTCAGATCCACTTACACGGGGTTCAAGCGCTTTCAGGATCGCCTCCCCCTCGTTTGCCACACCGTACTCTCTTTGCAAGGTGGCCATCAGCCCCACACCACAGTCGGACACTGCGAACTGCACTTTGCCCTTCTGGGGATAGGACTGTCCTACGACATGACCGCCGCACTGGCTCCCTGAGTGATCGAGTACATTCTGCATGACTTCCGAAACTGCATAGTTGATATAAAGTTTGAAATCTTCTTTGTCATATGGGTCCAACTCAAGATGATCGACTATCTGAACTGTAATTTCATGCGCAATGGTGTTGATGTTTGTCTGATGGCTGAAATTTCTGTACGGTATGTAGCTTCTTCCGGCACCGCTCGAAGCTCCCTGTATGATGTTTAAATAATCAACTACTTTAGGTGGGGCGGTAATTTTGCTGATATCCACCCCGGAGTTTTTCAGGGTTTTCAGATAGACAAGGCCGCATGGCTCAATCCAGTTTATAAAATCTTCAATCTCTCCATGCCAACTGCTTCTGAAGATAAGCGGCAGATTCAAAAGTGAATATTCCATTGTTGTTTTTCCCGGTAATGGCTGGTCTGGTCAGCACTCTTTCAACATAGAACCAAAAAAACGGTCGACTGGTCAGTAAAAAATCAACATAGGATACAATATTTACATCTTATCCCGCAAATTTTTACCCAAAGACACGAAAACAGCACGAAAAAGGTGCCAAATACACTAAATGTATCTGCAGAAAACACAAATAACTGACCGAAATCGTATCAAAAACACAATTAGCTTACTGTTCAGATATCTGAACAGTCCAAAATGATAGAGCGTCAGATTAAGTGCCGGCTACTATACCTGATATAGAATGCCCAGAGCAGTTTCCAGGAGAGGAGCTTGTTTTAAATAAATCCGTCAGCAATTTTTTAGAAAATCAATTTTTAAAATTGCACTTTTCATCAAATAATCCCAGCTCTTTGGAGGTATTTTGCCCCCACTTATGAAGCTGTTGCAAAATAGGGATTAGCTCTTTCCCGTACTTCGTTAGGCTATATTCAACCTTCGGAGGAACAACCGGATACACTTCTCTGTGAATAACGGAGCAGTTCTCAAGTTCCCTGAGAGTCTGAGTCAACATTTTTTGGGTTATATTGCCCAAAAGCTTTTTTAGCTCACCATATCGCAGTGTTCCGCTGCTCAAATGCCATAGCACAAGTCCTTTCCATTTTCCACTTATCGCATCCATCGTAAATTCAAACGAACAGTTGTATGTTTTCTCATAAATATTATTTTTCAATAGTATCCTTTTGGTATGTATATAACTTTTTGGTAAGTTATTGACATTGTAGCATATTAAAGATATCGTATCACCGAAAAAACTTGGAGAAACGTGATGTTGAAAAAATTAAATAACATAAAAGTAGTAATGGCTTCAGGGATTTTGACGGCAGCAATGTTTGTTGTTGTGATGTTCCTCGTAAATCCGATGATTGACGGCAAAGACGGTTTTGAAGTCATATTGCTTCAGTTGGCGTTTGACAAAGAAGCAGGAGTTAATATTTTAAACAGTTGGGGAGATAGTGGAGTTTCGAATTTTAATAGATATATTTTTACCGATTATCTGTATGCTGTAAGTTATTCGATATTTTTTGCTTCGTTGTTATCAATGTTGATTTTCAGTGCAAAAAAAGAGAAGAGTATCAAATATACTTGGGTGGTTTATTTGGCTTTTTTTGCCGCTTTATGTGACTGGTTTGAGAATACAGTTGAATTATTTTTTATAAAAAACATGATGGAGTTTCCATCTACTCTGTTTTTCATGCATTCAACCGTTTCAGCTTTGAAATGGATGGCATTGCCTGTTGTTATCGTATATATCGTAGTATTACTTGGGAAAAGGGACTCTATCGCTAACAAATCGTTAGAGAGATAGGGACTGTTCAGATTTTTTTGGGGCCATTCAGACTTTTGTGTCATCATCCGATAACCGAAAAGAATCATATCACCGATCCAACACATCATACAATCTGCCTTCGAAGAATATGGCGGTTGATATAGCGTCAGACTGCGGTTTCGAACCGGTATCATCCACTTTTGCCAGGCATTGTAAATACCTAATATAGAGGAGTTTGAGCAGGCTGTTTTCGTCGGGGTGGGGGGGCACTATAGCACCGTAATGGTTGTCGTAGGTGTACTAGCCAACACTTAATCTGACACCCTACAATTTCTCCCGAAATTTGGTGTCAGATGGCTAGTGAGCCATCGCCTCCGACTCCACAGGATTGTACCCAATCATTTTGATCTGAGCAAGGTGTTT
>JALWMA010000018.1 GCA_027081015.1 Campylobacterales bacterium
GCTCTCTCTTTGGCCAAATCGATGAAGAGGCAGGTTTTGAGCTTCGACTGCTCCAAGATACTCTCGATGTATGTAGGCGAGAGCGAAAAGAATGTGAGAAAGATTTTCGATACCTTCAGGGATCTCGCCGAAAAATCGAAAAGCGAGCCGGTGCTGCTCCTGAACGAAGCGGACCAGTTTCTAAGCAGCAGGAGTACCGGCCCGGGCAGCAGCGCGGAGAAGATGCACAACCAGATGCAGAACATCTTTCTGGAGCAGATAGAGCGGTTCGAGGGGGTGCTTGTGGCCACGACCAACCTGATCGAGAACCTCGACAGCGCATTTTCGAGACGCTTCAACTACAAGATCGCCTTCAAAAAACCGAACCTTAAACAGCGGATGGAGCTCTGGGAGAAGATGCTGCCCGAAAACGCCCCGTACGAAAATGGTTTCGACATAGGGCGGCTGGCGGAGTTCGACCTTACCGGCGGCCAGATAAACCTGATAATCAAAAACACGGCATACAGCGTTGCCGTAAAGGATGAGCCGCTCTTTACCGTGGAGGATTTCATACGTGAAATCAGAAAGGAGCAGGGCGGCAGCTTCGAAGGTGAAAACAGATCGATGGGATTTCTGAGCGGATAAGAGGAATGAAGCGGGTAGCGGAGCTCTACGAAAATGATCGACCGAGGGAGAAGCTGAAGAGAAAAGGGCCGGCGGCCCTGAAAAACTACGAGCTGATAGCCGTACTTATCGGAAGCGGAACGAAAGAGAGAGATGTCATGAGGATCTCGAGAGAGGTGGAGAGGCTTCTCGAGACCGACTTCGAGGGGCTATCGTTCGACAGGTTAACGGCCGTTCACGGGCTCGGTCCGGCAAAGTCGATGCAGATACTCGCCGCCATAGAGTTGAGCCGCCGCCATCTGATAAAGAGAAACTCGAAGATCGCCTGCGCCGAGGACGTCTGGCGGGAGCTTCGCAGCTATGCCGGCAGGAGGCAGGAGCATCTACTCTCCGTAACGCTCGACGGTGCCGGGCATATGATAGAGAAGCGTGTCGTGACGGTAGGAACGCTGAACCAGAGCCTCGTCCATCCGCGTGAGCTCTTTGCCGACGCGATCACCGACCGCTCCGCCGGTATAATCATGGCCCACAACCATCCGAGCGGAAACAGGTTTCCGAGCTTCGAAGAGCGCCGTGTTACCCAACGTATCAAAGAGGCGGGCCCGATAATAGGCATTGAGCTTATCGATCACGTGATAATAACCGAAGATGGGTGGTTCAGCTTCGCCGAAGAGGGTGAGCTCTGACACCGCTTCGTGTTTCCATGCGAAACATATTCTCTCCTATCAATAATTCTTCTAACCGTACAATTTTTATTTAAAGTTTATTTGATAAACTACCCTAACATTGGTTTATAGACACTAAACGAAGCCTGAACAGGCTTGAACAAAGGGGTTTTTGATGACACATATGGTCGTGGATCATCCATATTTCGGCGCCTTTATGCTGCTGGTGATAACCTTCGCCGCCTTCGGTGCGACAATCTTTGCGGCTCGCTTCGTCAGCCGCAAGCTGGCTCGGCTCGATACCGAAAAGCTCAAACTCACCATATACGAGTGCGGGCCGGAGGTTACGAAACAGCCGAACACAATCTCTACGCAGTTCTACCTTTTTGCACTGCTCTTCATCCTCTTCGATATCGAAATCATATTCATGTTCCCGTGGGCTATCGACTTCAAAGTGCTCGGGTGGTTCGGTTTCGCGGAGATGATCCTCTTTATACTGCTGCTTGCGATCGGATTTATATATGCTTGGAAGAAAGGAGCGCTTGAATGGCACAGCATCAAGTAAACTACACACAAAGCGGCGGACTTCCCGTCGCACTCACCACTGTCGACAAAATCCTCAACTGGGGCCGCAGCAACTCGGTCTGGGCTCTTACTTACGGGTTGGCCTGCTGTGCGATCGAGATGATGGCATCGGGCGCCAGCCGCTACGACTTCGACAGGTTCGGAACTATATTCCGGGCATCGCCGCGCCAGGCGGATCTTATGATCGTGGCCGGTACGCTGACGAAAAAGCATGCCGAGTTCATCAGGCGCCTCTATGACCAGATGACGGAGCCCAAGTGGGTCATATCGATGGGAAGCTGCGCGAACACCGGAGGTATGTTCAACACATACGCGACCGTTCAGGGCGTCGACCGTGTTATACCGGTAGATCTATATCTGCCCGGCTGCGCTCCGCGGCCGGAGACCCTTCAGTACGCGGTAATGCTTCTTCAGCAGAAGATCCGCCGTGAATCGGCGAACAAATCTCAAAAACCCAAAAGGCTGGTATGATGAGACCGTATACTCCTAAAGACAACGTTCAGGCTAAAGCCTACTACAC
Organism: Campylobacterales bacterium; assembly: GCA_027081015.1. GTDB lineage: Bacteria > Campylobacterota > Campylobacteria > Campylobacterales > Hydrogenimonadaceae > Hydrogenimonas. The sequence goes on from JALWMA010000018.1 coordinate 2,374, forward strand.
CGACCGCTTCTGGGTCGCACCGCGGGTACCCGAAGAGCCTGTTCCCGAAGAGGGGGTCTATGCAGAGGACCTGGCGGCGGTAAAGGCGTGCTGCAAAGTGCTCAAAGCCTATATCCAGAGAGGGCAGCTGGTGATCTACATAAACCCGGAAGATAATTTCGAAGCGCTCAAGGTGTTGAAAGAGGAGAGGTGGTACGAGATGCTCTCCGAGATGAGCGCGGTAGACTTCCTTGCCGAGCGCGGCGGCTTCGAACTCTTCTACCAGCTTCTGAACCTCAATACGGCGAAGCGGATCAGGGTCAAGTGTTTCGTAGAAGAGAATCAGGCGGTCGAGAGCGTCAACCCGCTCTTCAGAAGCGCGGACTGGGCGGAGCGCGAGATGTGGGATCTTATGGGTGTGAAGGTGAACAACCACCCGTACATGAAGAGACTGATCATGCCGGACGACTGGGAGGGGCACCCCCTCAGAAAGAGCTATCCGCTCGAGGGAGACGAATTTGCCCAGTGGTATGAGGTAGACAAGATATTCGGCAAAGAGGCCAGAGATATTATCGGGCCCGAAAACAGGGATCCGGCACGCATAGACCGTTACGATACGGAGCGCTTCGCGAGACTCGGGCACGAAGTGCCCAGAGGCGCACCGGCAGAAGAGGCAGAAAAGAGCGAAGAGACTCCCGTACGCTACCAGGAGGAAGAGGGAGTCTTCCTTATAGAGAAGTTCTCTCCGGAGAGATCAAAAGTGTTAGAGCGAAGAAAGTAGGGGGACGCGGATGCAACAGACCAACAAACTTAGACCGTTTTTCGAGAACCTCGAGTTCGAACGTGACGACAACCACATGGTTATCAACTTCGGACCGCAGCACCCCTCGGCCCACGGTCAGCTCAGGCTGATACTCGAGCTCGACGGAGAGCAGGTGGTCAGGGCCGTACCCGATATCGGGTATCTTCACCGCGGCATGGAGAAGATGGCCGAGAACATGATCTACAACGAGTTCCTGCCGACGACCGACCGGATGGACTATATCGCCGCGACGGCGAACAACTACGGCTTCGCACTCGCGGTCGAGAGGCTGATAGGGCTCGAAGTGCCGAGACGCGCGCAGGTGATTCGAACTATGCTTTTGGAGCTTAACCGAATCATCTCGCACCTCTTCTGGCTTGCGACACACGCGCTGGACGTAGGGGCGATGAGCGTATTCCTCTACTGCTTCAGGGAGCGCGAGTTTGCGATGGACCTGATGGAGGATTACTGCGGTGCGCGCCTCACCCACTCGGCCGTACGAATAGGGGGAGTCCCTCTCGATCTTCCCGAAGGGTGGCTCGGCGCGCTGGCCAAATTCGTGAATGAGCTGCCGTCCAACATAAAAGATTACGAAGATCTGCTTACCGAAAACAGGATCTGGCGAATGCGTCTCGAGGGTGTCGGGGTGGTTCCGCCGGAGATGGCCAGAAGCTGGGGATGTACCGGCATCATGCTCAGAGGCAGCGGCATCGAATACGACATCAGGAAAGAGGAGCCGTACGAGCTCTACGACGAGCTCGAATTCGACATACCGGTAACCGATACGTGCGACAGCTACGGCCGCTACAAACTCTATATGGAAGAGATGCGCCAGTCTGTGCGAATCATTCAGCAGCTCATCGCGATGTATGACGATACCCCGCCGGAACTGATGGCCCATGCACCGCAGTACATCTCCGCTCCCAAAGAGGATATTATGACCCAAAACTACTCTTTGATGCAGCACTTCGTACTGGTGACCCAGGGTATGCGGCCGCCCGTAGGAGAGGTGTACGTTCCTACAGAAAGCCCCAAGGGGGAGCTCGGCTTCTATATAAATTCACAGGGTGAACCGTACCCATACAGACTCAAGATGAGGGCGCCCAGCTTCTGGCACTGCGGCATTTTGCAGGATCTTCTGCCGGGTACATATATTGCGGATATCGTCACTATCATAGGTAGCACAAACATCGTCTTCGGCGAAATAGACAGGTAAGGGGGAGAGTATGGTACGTTACGATCTGCGACATCTGCACGACAACTTTTACGACAGGATGATGGAGCTTCTGGAGACCGGTACGAAGGTCGACGAAGTTGCGATCTTCCTCTTCGAGATCGGAGACTTCACTCCGGTCCAGAAGAGCGCCGACCTTGTCAAGGAGGCGGGGCATGAACTGCTAAACTCCCTGAAGTTCAACGAAGTCGACTGGACTATCGCGGTGAGAAGGAAAAAGTAGTGGCCCGTGTGGTTTTTTCTACATGGCGCGGTGAGTCGATTGACAACCGCGGCAAGCCGGAATCCGAGTGGGTAGAGTCGCAGTACAAACTGCCCGAACAGTATGAAACCGACCGCAACGCAAAGGCTTTCATAGGGTGGGACGGCTTCGCGATATTCGACGAGGAGGTCGATGTCGTGAGGCTCGGGACAGAATATGCCGCTACATACCAGAAGTACTCCGAAGCGTGCGGCAGGTGTGCGCCGGGCCGGTGGGGCGGACGGATTCTGTACGACCTTATGGACAAGATCGCCCGGGGAGAGGGTGAGATGAGCGACCTCGAGCACCTAAAAGAGGTCTCACGTACGATGATGGAGACATCCAAGTGTGAAATAGGCCGTACCGTACCCAAGCCCCTTCTGGATATGATGGAGCACTACGAAGAGAGCTTCAGAGAGCTTATCGAACAGAAAAAGCCGAGTAAGGACTACAGTGTCGAGAACATCGACTATATCGCGAAAGTGACGGCACCATGCATGGATGCCTGCCCGACACATGTCGATATTCCTGCCTATATAGAAGGGGTGCGCGACCTGCGGTTCGACGACTCCCTGAAGGCGACGAGGCAGACGATGCCGCTTGCCCATACATGCGGCCGTGTCTGCCCCCACCCTTGCGAAGACGAGTGCCGGCGTACAAACCTCGACGAGCCTATTTCGATCATGGAGCTAAAGCGTATCGGAGCCGATTATGAGACCGATCACGGTTTCGAGTGGCTCCATCCTCACGAGCCCGCGAAGGAGAAGATAGGCAAAAAGGTCGCGATAGTCGGCGCCGGTCCCGCCGGCCTGACGGCAGCCTACTACCTCGGGCTCGAGGGAATCGACTGTGACGTTTACGAAGAGCTGCCGGTTCTGGGCGGAGAGGTGGCCGTAGGTGTTCCCGAGTACAGGATGCCGATAGAGAAGTACAACAAAGATATTGAACTTGCAAAGAGTGTCGGAACCAACTTCATCACCAATACCAGGGTCGATGCCGATATGCTCAGAAGGTTCGACAAAGAGTACGATGCGACCCTTTTGGCGTTTGGGACCCGCCTCAGCAAAAAGGTGCGTGCCAAGAACGAGCGTGAGGATATGCCCGGCTACTGGGGCGCCATAAGCTTTCTGGACCAGGTCAACCTATGGGAGAAGTACCGAATCGGATCGCCGGTCGATCTTACCGGTAAGACGGTGGTCTGCGTCGGCGGCGGATTTACATCGATGGATGTGGTGCGCTGCTCCGTCAGGGCCAATGCCGAAAAGGTGATAATGCTCTACAGGCGCGACGAGAAGACCATCATAAGAAACACTACGTACGAAGAGTACCATGAAGCTGTGGAAGAGGGTGTCGAGTTCATATTCCACTCCGCGGTGGAGGAGATCATAGAGGATGAGAACGGACGGCTCAAAAAGCTGAAGGTGAACCGTTTCGAACTGGTTCCCGACCCCGACGGCGGCAGGCCGCAGCTGGTCAAGATAGAGGGGGCCGACTTCGAGATAGAGTGCGACTACCTGATACCGGCGGTCAGCCAGGCGGCCGACCTGAGCCTGCTTCCTGAGGAGTGGGAGCTGGAGCTCACGAGCTGGAACACGCTCAAGACAAACGGACGCGACTACATGACGAGCCGAAAAGGGCTCTTCGCGGCGGGAGACTGCGAATACGGTCCCATGACGATAGTTAACGCCGTAGGCCAGGCCAAGCGTGCCGCTTCGGTCATCTCACGCTATGTACGCACGGGAGAGATAACCCTGACGGACGAAGAGATCATGGAGGATCATCTCCGCAAGCTGCGCGTATACGACAAGAGCGAAAAGGTCACCGGATGGCTGCCCGGTCTGCCGAGACAGGTGAGCGAGAAGCTCTCGGTAGAGGAGCGGCGCGACAACAACAGAGAGGTCAACCTCGGTTTCACCCAGGAAGAGGCGATCGCCGAGGCCGAACGCTGCATGCGATGCTACTACATCGCCATGACAGCGGTTTAGGGGGTTCGGTATGATTAAAATGACAATTGACGGATGCCGGATCGAAGCCCGCAAAGGCGAGACGATCCTGCAGGCGGCACGTCGTAACGGCCACTATATACCGACCATGTGCTACCTGAGCAAAGTGAAGCCGATAGCCTCATGCAGGCTCTGTGTCGTAGAGGTGGAGGGTGTCGACGGCTTCATTCTCAGCTGCCAGGCGCCGGTTATAGAGGGGATGGAGGTAAAAACCAACTCTCCCGAGCTCTTCGGACACCGCCAGAACATCATGAAACTCTACGACGTAAACCATCCGCTCGAGTGCGGGGTATGCGACAAGAGCGGTGCGTGCGACCTTCAGAACAAGACCCTGGAGTTCGGTGTAGACAACCAGGAGTTTTCGGCCAGGGATCACAAGAGAGATCTTAGAAAGTGGGAGTTCATAGGTTACGACGAGTCGCTCTGCATCCTCTGTGAAAAGTGCGTGCATGTCTGCAACGAGGTGATCGGTGACGATGCCATAGAGATCCACTACGGCGGCTACAACTCACGCATTCAGCCCAAAGGGAGCGAAGAGCTCGAGTGTACCAACTGCGGCGAGTGTATAGCGGTATGCCCGGTGGGTGCGATGATTAGCACCGACTTCCAGTACAAGGCGAACGCATGGGAGCTCCAGAAGGTGCCCGCTACATGCGCCCACTGCAGCGGCGGCTGTGCGCTCGATTACGAGCGTAAGCACGAAGGCGCGCTCGATAGGTCGGAGCCGAAGATCTACAGGGTTACCAACGAGTTCGAGTTCACTACTCTGTGCGGAGCAGGAAGATTCGGGTACGACTTTGAAAATCGCACGGCCGAAAGGGACGAAGAGGCTTTCGATAGAGCGATAGAGGCTTTCAAAAATGCCCGTACCATCCGCTTTACCAGCAGGATAACCAATGAAGAGGCGATGATACTTCAGCGCCTCAAGGAGCGATACGGCTACAGGCTGGTAAACGGGGATGCGCTGAACTACAAGAGGTTTCTGGAGAGCTACGCCTCGATAACAGGGAAGACGCTGTTCAACGGCACTCTCGACTCCATTGCAGAAGCGGACGGAGTTATCGTAATGGGCAGCAGGATACTTACCGACAATCCTGCCGTTCGCTACCACATAACTATGGCGTCAAAGAGGCAGAACGCCCGTGTAGCGTATATGCACCCGATGGAAGACAGGGAGATGCAGAACGTCGTTACCCAGTTTGTCAAGTACGAGGTGGGTACAGAAGAGGGTGTGCTCGCCATGCTTGCAAGGACGATGCTCGAGGGCAAAGTGGATATCAAGAGGGTAGAATCGTTCCTCGACGATCTCGACGAGGGGTACCTCAGTGCCGAGAGCAACGTCGGCGAAGAGGAGCTCGAGACGCTGAGAAGGTCGTTTGCAAGATGCAAAAAGATCGCCCTGATTATCGGCGAAGACTGCATAAACCATCCGCGAGCCGTCCAGATCGCTAAGCTTGCGGCACTCTTCGAGCGGTTCGGCAACATATCGGTGCTGCCGGTCGCGCCGAAGACAAATTCGCTCGGAGTGAGCCTTATCTGCGACCTCGACGAGAGTACGGAGGGGAGCGTGATAGGCTACAACGCCCCGGGAGATTTCGTGCTAAGCTCCTACGGAGACGGCGACCTGGATATGCCGGCACTGAACCAGCAGGAGGGTACATTCACTACGCTCGACAAGCGCGTGGTGCCTACTAATGCGGCACTGCCGTACGGCGGATATACGCTTTGCGAAATAGCCGCTACCCTCGGTGTAGAGGCCCGTTACACTATAGACTTTACCGAAGAGCTTCCCGAGGAGAAGGGGTTCAAAAAGATCCGCTTCGACGATATCCCCTACTATTTCGACAATAGAGAGGGTGAGGTGCGGGGATATGAGATAAAGCGCATGAAGCATACGGTAGACTCGACCATCGAAGAGGTGGAGGAACTTCCCGAGTTCAACGGTCCTATCCTCTACCGGTGCGATCCCGTTTTGCAGTTCGGGCCGCAGACTGCGAGAGCGTCGCAGCTAAAAGGTGAGGAGGCGGTACTGCTCGGATCGCAGCAGTTCGCGATGGCGGCAAGACTGAAGGAGGGTGATCGCGTAAAAATCAGCCTTGAAGGTCTGGAGATGGAGAGGGTGTTTAGAATCGACCCTGAGCTCAAAGGTACGATAGCGCTTAACCCTACCTTTGACTTGGGATTAAGTGAAGATTTGCTATCTTCACTCTACCGTTTCAGCCAAAGCAAAATTGAAGTAGTGGGACAGCCAAATGAGTGAAATTACAATCAAGATCGACGGAAAAGAGTGTAAAGCCGAAGAGGGAGAGTTCATCCTCAATGTCGCGCGTGCAAACGGTATATTCATTCCAGCCATATGCTACCTGACACGCTGCAGCCCCACGCTAGCCTGCCGTATCTGTCTGGTGGAAGCGGACGGGAAACAGGTGTATGCCTGCAACGCCAAGTCCAAAGACGGGATGGAGGTCACGACGCTGACCGAAAACATCGCCGAAGAGAGGCGTGCGATAATGGAGGTCTACGATGTCAACCATCCCCTTCAGTGCGGTGTGTGCGACCAGTCTGGGGAGTGTGAACTGCAGAACTATACACTCGAGATGGGTGTCGACGAGCAGCACTACGCCATAAAGGATGTCCCGAGAGAGGCGAAAGACTGGGGGCTGATGCACTACGATCCGGGCCTCTGTATAGTCTGCGAGCGCTGCGTCACCGTCTGTAAAGATATGATCGGCGATGCGGCGCTGAAGACGGTACCGAGGGGCGGAGAGGCGCTCGACAAGAGCCTGAAAGAGAGTATGCCCAAAGACGCATACGCCATGTGGAACAAGCTGAACAAGTCTCTTATAGGCACAGTTACCGGCGATACCCTCGAGTGTACCGACTGCGGAGAGTGTATAGCGGTGTGTCCGGTGGGAGCTCTCGTAAGCAGCGACTTCCAGTACACCTCCAACGCATGGGAGCTCAACTCCATTCCCGCTGCATGCGCCCACTGCAGTGCCGGCTGTCACCTCTACTACGACGTCAAGCATACCAGCATAGACAATCCCGAGCCGAGAATATACCGTGTCAAAAACGAGTGGAACTACGTATCTCTTTGCGGGGCGGGGCGCTTCGGGTACGATTTCGAAAACAGGGTGGAAGGAAAGGATGAAGAGGCTTTCAAAAGAGCCGTAGAGGCTTTCGAAAAGGCCGACACCATCCGCTTCTCTTCGACCATAACAAACGAAGAGGCGCTGATTCTCCAGCGCCTCAAGGAGAAGAGAGGCTACAGGCTCGTCAACGAAGAGGCGAACAGATTCAGGAAATTTATGGAGTCGTTCTCCAAAACAGCCGGAACCACGCTGTGGAGCGGAGACCTCAAAAGCGTTCACAACAGCGATTTCGTAGTGAGCATCGGGTCTCAGCTCAAAAGCGACAACCCGAGAGCGAGATTCGCCTTCAACAATGCGATAAAGATGAACAAGGGGGCCGGACTCTACTTCCACCCGGTAAAAGATCCTGTCGTCGAAGGGTTTGGAAAGAATCTTCTCTGCATAAACCATAAGCCGGGCCTCGAAGAGGCGGCCATGTACCTGATACTCGATCTCTTCGGTGAGAAAGAGGCCATGCCCAAAGAGGTGGTGGAGTACCTCGACTCTTTCCACAGCAAAGGGACCAAAACGGTCGAAGAGACGATCAAGGAGAAGGTTACCGAAACGGTTACGAAAACGGTGAAAGATGAAGAGACCGGTGAAGAGAGGGAGGTAACCGAAGAGGTGACCAAGATGGTCCCCAAAAAGGTTACTAAAGAGGTCGAGGTCGATCTGAACAGACTTCTCGACATTCTCGAAGCACCGGAAGATTTCAGCGACAGAATGGTCAAGATGCTGGCCAAGAAGGAGAAGTTCTCCATAATCCTGGGTGAGGATCTCTTCTGCCACCCGAGATCCGAGAATCTCGCCCGCCTTGCCGGTCTGATCCAGCGATGTACGGATTTCGACGTCGTGATCCTTCCGTCCAAAACCAATACCCTGGGCGTTTCGCTCATCTGCGATCTGGATGACGAGGCCGGGGAGTACGTAGTCGGATACAACGCCGAGGGCGATTTCGTTCTCAGCGCAAGCGGAGACGGAGATCTCGATATGCCGGCGCTCAATCAGCAGGAAGGGACGTTTACGAATGTCGACAAGCGTGTCGTTCCTACCAATGCGGCGCTCGGATACAGAGGGTATCTTCTCAACGATCTGGCCAATGCGCTGGGCCTTAAAGCCGAACTGACCATCGAATATACCGCGGCTCTGCCGGAAGCGAAAGGGTATAAATCGTTCGAGTTCGACGATCTGCCGAACCGCTATACCAACAGCGGCGAAGAGATACGCGGCTACCGCATAACGGCACAGAGTGTGGAGCCGGATGAGGCAGGGGCGTCCCATATAGATGAATCGGCGGCTATGGACGGGGATGTCGCATACAGGTGCAATCCGGTGCTGCAGTTCAACGAATTTACAAAAAAGAGTCACGAACTCGAAACGGAAGCGAAGCTCTATCTCTCGGCAGAGAGGCTCGAAAGTCTCGGGGTCGAGGAGGGAGATAGGGTCAGGGTCGTGCTGCCGGAAGGCGGCGTTGAGCTGGCCGTAGAGGTCGATAAGTTCATCGGGGGCGATATTGTTATGGTTCCGGATTTCGATCCGAAAGTTGGAGCCGAACGGATATTTGCATCCAACAGATACCAAAACGTAACGATAGAAAAGGTGTAAGCCATGACATTAACTGAATTTGTGATCTCCACGATCGTCAAAATCCTTGTGGTGCTGGGTATCTTTTCGGCACTGGCCGGATTCGGCACCTACCTGGAGCGTAAAATCCTGGCGTTTATGCAGCGTCGGCTCGGGCCGATGCACGTAGGGCCGTACGGACTCCTGCAGGTGCTGGCAGACGGTATCAAGCTCTTCACGAAAGAGGATATCATCCCTCAAAACTCGGTAAAGCCGATCTTTATGATAGCACCGATCATAGGTGCTGCGACAGCCTTCATAGCGCTTGCCGCCGTTCCTCTGCTGCCGGAGTTCGAGATATTCGGGATTACGGTGCATCCTATCATTTCCGATGTCAACGTCGGCGTACTGTTCGTTCTGGGTGTCATGGCGAGCGGGCTTTACGCTCCCCTGCTTGCCGGTATGGCGAGTGCCAACAAGTGGGGACTTCTCGGGGCGGCCCGTACGGTAATACAGCTTCTCAGCTACGAGGTCGTTACCGGTTTGAGTATCATGGCGCCTCTGATGATGGTCGGTTCGCTCTCACTGATAGATATAAACAACTACCAGAGCGGAGGATTTGCCGACTGGATCATCTGGACACAGCCTGTGGCGTTCGTCCTCTTCCTGATAGCCGGTTTTGCAGAGACGAACAGGACGCCCTTCGACCTGCTGGAACATGAGGCGGAGATCGTATCGGGATACGCCACCGAATACTCGGGAATGCGCTGGGGAATGTTCTTCATAGGCGAGTATACGAACATGATCACGCTCGCGTTTCTGGCAAGCCTCATATTCCTCGGCGGCTTCAACGACTGGGGATTCATTCCCGGTGCGCTCGCGATAATACTGAAGGTGAGTTTCCTCTTCTTCTTCTTTCTGTGGACGCGTGCCGCATGGCCGCATGTGCGCCCGGACCAGCTGATGTGGCTCTGCTGGAAGGTTTTGCTTCCGCTGGCGGTGGTGAATATAGTTATAACCGGCCTGGTGCTGATGATTTAAGGGGGAGAGAATGAGTTTAGAACAGTTCAAAGATAGAAACGTGACCCAAAACTACAAGTTTATTCCGGTCGACAAACCGCCTGTTGCGCCTATGGATAAGTTCAAGCAGGTTGTGAAGAGGACATTCAGGGGGGAACTTTTCGTAGGCCTTTGGGTAGTCTTCAGGGAGATGGTCAAGTTCAATATCCATACGGTCCAGTATCCGAAAGAGAAGCTTCCGATCTCTCCTCGGTATAGGGCAGTACACAAACTCTACAGACTGCTCGAGAGCGGTTACGAAAGATGTATCGGATGCGGTCTTTGCGAAAAGATATGTATAGCAAACTGCATCAGGATGGACACCAGGTATGACGAAAACCAGAGAAAAGAGGTTACGGAATATACGATAAATCTCGGGCGCTGCATCTTCTGCGGCTACTGTGCGGAGGTGTGCCCGGAGCTTGCCATCGTTCACGGAGGAAGGTACGAGAATGCGAGCGAACAGAGGGCCCATTTCGTACTCAGGGACGACATCTTGACTCCACTCGACTTCCTGAAAGAGGGCAAGCAGGAGGAGTTCCCGGGATTCGGTGCAGTCAGCCCGAACGCGGACGAGCGTATAAAGAAAACGCCGCTGGCGTATTAAGGAAGCAGACAATGTTTGAAGCAATTGCATTTTACCTCTTCAGTGCGGTGACGATCGTCATGTTCACGATAACGGTCATGAGCAAAAACGCCCTCTACTCTATGAGCGCACTCGCTGCCGGAATGATCATGATTTCGGGATTCTTCTTCCTGCTTGGAGCAGACTTCCTCGGAGTCGTGCAGATAATAGTCTATACCGGGGCGGTGATGGCTCTGTATGCGTTCGGTATGATGTTTTTCAACACTACGCGCCTCGTCGAAGAGAAGGTGAGGGCTCCCAAACTGGTATTTCTGCTGAGCGGACTCAGTGCACTGCTGCTGGTTATAGCGTTTACGGCGCCCATAGTTTCGGATCATATAGAGGCGATCTACCCGGTAGTAGATGGTGTCGAAAACCCGCAGGCTATCGGAATTGTTCTCTTTACCAAATATCTCGTACCGTTCGAAGTTGCTGCGGTGATGCTACTGGTGGCAATGATTGCAGGTATCATTCTTGCCGGCAAGAAGATGGACGAGAGCCTCACGCTTAAAGTCGACGCCGACGACGAATTTCAAAAGAAGGGTTCAAAATGATAACGCTCAGCCACTATCTGATTGTTTCGGCCATCCTGTTCTGTATAGGGCTGGTCGGAGTTTATCGCAGAAAGAACCTGCTGCTGCTGCTCTTTTCTACGGAGATTCTGCTAAACGCGGTAAATATCGGGTTCGCTGCAGTCTCCAAATTTTACGGCGATCTTACAGGACAGCTGTTCGCTTTTTTCATAATAGCGGTCGCGGCGAGCGAGGTCGCGGTAGGTTTGGGTCTTTTTATAGTCTGGTACAAGCGACGGGGTACGCTTGACGTAGATTCAATGCAGTCGATGCACGGGTAAAGGAAACACATGGAAGCATATCTCTACACGGCACTCTTCGCTCCGCTTGTCGGATCGCTGTTCGCGGCGCTTTTTGCGGACAGGCCGAAAAATCTCGTTACAGGAATTGCGACTTCGACCCTGCTGTTTGTCTCGTGGATCAGCTCTGTTGTACTTCTGATCCATGTGGCACACGGTGAGGCGGTGCATGTCAGAATGATGGATTGGATTCAGGCCGGAGGGCTCTCCATTCCTTTCGGTTTTGTGGTCGATCAGGTTTCGGCTACGATGATGTTTGTCGTAACCACTGTATCTACGATAGTCCATATTTACTCTATAGGGTACATGGACCATGACAGGTCGTTCAACCGCTTCTTTGCATGGCTCTCGGCGTTCGTCTTTTCTATGATGGTGCTGGTCATGAGCGACAACTTTGCGGGCCTCTTCATCGGATGGGAAGGTGTCGGGCTCTGCTCATGGGCGCTTATAGGGTTCTGGTATGAGCGCGACAGTGCGAGCTGGGCGGCAAGTGAAGCGTTCATTATGAACCGTATAGCCGACCTCGGAATGTTGATCGGAATCTTCCTTGTATACTGGAACTTCGGAAGTCTGCAGTACGATGTCGTATTTGCACAGGCGGCCGGTATGGATAGTACGATACTTATGATGGTGACAGCCTTCCTCTTTATAGGAGCGATGGGCAAGTCGGCACAGTTCCCGCTGCATACCTGGCTTGCGGATGCGATGGAGGGCCCTACCCCGGTATCGGCCCTTATTCACGCCGCTACGATGGTTACCGCCGGTGTCTATCTTGTCATAAGGGCAAACCCTCTCTACGGGGAAGTGCCGGAGGTGAGCCTCTTTGTCGCCAGCCTCGGTGCGTTCGTAGCTATCTTTGCAGCGTCGATGGCGCTTGTTAACCGTGACCTCAAGCGAATCATCGCATATTCGACCCTTTCACAGCTTGGATATATGTTCGTAGCCGCCGGGCTCGGCGCCTACTGGATAGCGCTCTTCCACCTGATGACACACGCCTTCTTCAAGGCGCTCCTCTTCCTCGGAGCCGGTAATGTCATGCACGCGATGGATGACGAACTCGATATCTTCAAGATGGGCGGGCTGGCCAAAAAGATGAAGTGGACCATGATCATGATGGTAATAGCTTCACTTGCCCTTGCCGGAATCTACCCGTTCGCCGGGTTCTTCTCCAAAGACAAGATTCTGGAGGCGGCATTCGCTACGGATCACTATATACTCTGGACGACGCTCTGGGTAACGGCCGGACTGACGGCATTCTACAGCTTCAGGCTCATAATGCTCGTATTCTTCGGTGAGGAGCGCTACAAAATATTCGGATACCATCCGCACGAAGCATACAAGTATATGCTCTGGGCGATGGCCCCTCTGGCGGTTCTGTCGGTAATCGCCGGCTTCTTCGAACACGACTTCCTGCATATGGTCTCGGCTATCCTGCCGGTAGAGGAGTACCATCTTTCCGGAGGTACGTTCTGGACGCTCGTAGCCGTCACCCTCGGTATCGCAGTAACCGGTATAGCCGTTGCTGTCGTTGTCTACAGCAGGGGCGGTTTTAGCAAGAAGCTCGAAGATACGTTTGTCTACAAGCTTCTATTCAACCAGTACTATATTCCGAAGATCTACGACGAATACATCTGCAAGCCTTACGCGGAGCTGTCGAAGATATTCTGGAAAGATCTCGATCTGAAGGTGGTGGATGCCACAGTCGACTTCATCGCCGGAACGATCTATAAGTCGGGTATGGTATCGCGTGTCGTACAGAGCGGTAACCTCTCGAACATGCTGCGCTGGATGGGTGTGGGTCTACTCGTCCTGTTGATTGCAGCAATTTTCTATAGCCCGATGCGGTAAGGAGTAGGTATGGATCACATTTTGTCAGTTTTGGTTTTCTTTCCGGCGGTTGCGGCGCTGCTGGGATTTGTCGTCTCGAAAGAGTCGATCCGGGTATACGGAATATCGGTAGCGTTGATCGAATTCCTGCTCTCGCTGTGGCTCTGGTTCTCTTTCGACGGCAGCTACGCCGGGATGCAGTTCGTAGAGTTGCTGCCGCTTATTCCCAGCTTTGGAATAAGCTACTATCTCGGTGTAGACGGCATTTCACTCTTTATAGTGGTGCTCTCTACGTTCATCACCCTGATAGGCCTTATCGCCCTGAGCATCAAAGAGAACATAAAGAACATGATCATCTCGCTCCTCTTCCTCGAGATGACCATGGTCGGTGTCTTCGTATCTCTGGATGCGATACTCTTCTATGTATTCTGGGAGCTCTCACTCGTTCCGATGCTCTATATCATCGGCGCATGGGGCGGTAATCTCAGGGTCTACGCCGCCGTAAAGTTTTTCCTCTATACATTTGCCGGCTCGCTGATAATGCTGGTGGGTATGCTTGTAATGGCCTATCTATACTATCAGGCTACAGGCGTATGGAGCTTCTCGATCACCGAGTGGCATAGGCTTGTGCTGCCGATGAACTACCAGATTTGGCTCTTCGTAGCCTTCTTCATAGGGCTGGCGATCAAAGTACCTATGTTCCCGTTCCATACCTGGCTCCCCTATGCTCACGGACAGGCCCCAACCATCGGTTCGATCATTCTTGCGGCGGTACTGCTGAAGATGGGAACCTACGGCTTTGTGCGTCTGACACTGCCGATGTTCCCGGATGCGTCCGTTTATATGATCACTCCGGTAGCAGTACTGTCACTAATAATGATTATCTATACGGCTATGGTCGCATACGCGCAGGAGGATATGAAGCAGGTAGTTGCGTACAGCTCCATTTCACATATGGGTGTAATCGTACTCGGAACGTTCGCGATGAACCCTGAAGGTATAGCCGGTTCCGTATTTTTCATGCTCAGCCACGGTATCGTCAGCGGTGCGCTCTTCATGCTCGTCGGTGTCATATACGACAGGCGCCATACGAAGATCATGAGCGAGTTCGGAGGCCTTGCCAAAGTGATGCCCAGATACGCGACAATCATGGGGATCATGGTGATGGCTTCGGTCGGCCTGCCGCTAACTATGAGTTTCGTCGGTGAGTTTTTGAGTCTTGCGGGCTTCTACAAGGTCTCTCCCGTCATGACTATCCTCGCCGGTACAAGTATTATCCTGGGTGCCGTCTATATGCTGAGTCTCTACAGAAAATCCTTCTTTGGAGATGTCGTTCACGAAAAGAACAGGGATCTCAAAGATCTCGACGGCAAAGAGAGTATGGCGCTATGGTCACTCGTGCTTGTCACCGTATGGCTGGGTGTCTATCCCAAGCCGGTGCTGGGCCCGATCAACACAAGTGTCGAATCACTCGTTTCATTCATGCATAAAAAATCGATTACCGAAGAGGCGAAAGAGGTTATCAAACCCACGGTAATCGAAAGGGAGGCGGAATAATGTTAGAGCCAATCTCAGTCAGCCTTGAGTCGCTGAATCTCGGCACCCTTGCACCGATGCTCGTCGCTATCTGCGGCGGCCTCGGCATACTGATCATAGATCTCATAAAGAGAGATCTCGACAAGACAATGTACGTGATGCTCAGTGTCCTCGTTCTCTTTGTGGACCTCGGCACCGTACTCGGGCTTCAGGCGGGAGAGCGCGGCTTTTTCGATGTAATGTTCATCGACGGCATAGCGATCCTCTCCCAGATAATCATACTCGCCGCATCGATGCTCTTCATACCGTTGGCGCTTACCTCCAAAAGATTCCACGAGTTCAGCTACCCGGAGTTTTTCGGACTCTTCCTTTTCATGGTAGCCGGATTCCAGTTCATGGTCGCTACGGACAACCTTATCCTTATATTCGTGGGTCTCGAGACTGCCAGCCTTGCGCTCTATACCCTTATCGCGATGCACAACAGGGAGAAGTCTTTCGAAGCGGCGATCAAATATTTCATAATGGGTGCACTTGCCGCTGGCTTCTACGTAATGGGTGCGCTCATACTCTATGCACTGACGGGAAGTGTCGAGATATACAAGATTGAAGAGGTGCTCATCGCCGGTGACTACGCAAACCTGACCATACTGCTTGTCGGAATCGCATTCATGATCGGCGCTCTCGGCTTCAAGCTCTCGATGGTGCCTTTCCACACATGGACCCCCGATGTTTACGAGGGTGCAAGCGCCGCACTCGCAGGCTATATGTCGGTCGTTCCCAAAATCGCCGGCTTCGTCGTCGCAATGCGTATTTTCGAGTTCCTGATACAGAGCGACGTCGTCTGGCTAAGGGATATACTATATGTAGCCGTCGTGCTTACCATGACGCTGGCCAACATAATGGCCCTTGTACAGCACGATGTGAAGCGTATGCTTGCGTTCAGCTCCATATCCCATGCCGGGTTCGTGATGGCCGCCATCATGATAGGCACGACACAGGCGAACAGCGCACTCTTTCTCTACTGGATCCTTTTCCTCTTCACAAATCTGGGTGCGTTCGCGATGCTATGGGTGTCGCGCCACAAAGAGTCGCGCTGGCACGAGCGCTACGACCATCCGTATGAGAAGTTTTCGGGTATGATCCAGATCATGCCCGTAGGGGCGGTTGTTATGGCCCTGTTCATGCTCTCTCTGGCAGGTGTGCCTCCCTTTTCACTCTTTTGGGGCAAACTCTACCTGATGAGCGCAGCAGTCAACAGCGACTATATAGTCTTGGCGCTGATTATGGCCATAAACAGCGCAATATCGGCATACTACTACCTCAAGCTGATCGTATACATGTTCCTGAAGTCCCCGGAGGAGAACGAGGGTACGGTATATATGAGAAACGCGTCTAAACCGCTTCAGACCATAATAGGCTTTTCCGTATTCCTTACCGTCTTTGCGGTTATTGCCGTAGAACCGATGATGGATATAATTACCGCATACGTTCAGGCCAGCGGCTTCTAAGCCGCTGCGACCCTTTTTGATAGAGAGGAGTTCTTCATCGTAGTAAGGTTAACGCTCTCTCTTATTCTTCTAACCCTTACCCTCGATGCATTGACGATAGATATAAAACGGGGGATCGAAAATAACCGCCCCTTCTCCATACTGCACATAAAAGATGCAGAGCCCTTCGAATGTAAAATCCGCAGAGGCGAACTCGGCCACCCCTCAAGTTTCGTATGTAGATTCAAGCGGATGCCCGAAACATCGCTGAAAGATATAGGAAACGACTTTTTCGATATCTCTTTCAAAGTTGAGGGCGGAGAGTTCCTCTGCCGGATTGTGCCAAAAAAGAGAGCTCTTCTCTACCCGCTGCCAAAGCCGCTCTACGAAGACGGCGTGCTGCCCTCCGTCAAGGTCGAGAGTGCCGACCACTGGATGGTGCTCGGCTATGAGAAGAGCCCGCCCTATCTGGGTAAAAAGAGGCGCTTCGACGACTCGATACTGTTTCCCCTTGATCTCAGGGACTACGCCATACCCACGATAGGCGCCGTAGATATAAACGGTGAACCGGTCTTTATGAAAAACAACCGCGACGTCGAGCGTTTTTTGGCGATAAAAGAGGCCTTCAAGGCAAAAAGGTACAAAAAGGCCTACGATCTGGCGACCGAGGCACAGGAGGCACATCCCGATTCGATCTTTTCGAGCGACTTTCTTCGATACCGCATAAAGGCCCTGGCCGCAGACGACATGAAGGAGCATGCGGAGGAGATAATCAAACTGGGAAAAGTCTTTATAAAAAGGTATACCTCCGACGAGTATCTGCCGGAGGTGCTTCTGATTTTGGCGAGGGTCTACAGCGCGACGGGCTTCGAGAGCGACGCAAACTACTTCTTCGACCGCCTGATCAGGGAGCATAAGGGTAGTAGGTTCGCCGATCTGGGGCTGATCTACCTGGGCGATCAGTTCTATATAAACGGCAAGAGCAAAGAGGCGGTAAAGCGTTATCTGGAGGCATACTACGGAACGAAAGATCTCGACATAGCTTCGCTTGCGGCCTATAAACTGGCCATACGCTACCTAAACAGCGGCAAGATCGAAGAGGGTGTGGAGTATATAAGAAAGATCTGGCAAAAGAACCCGGGCTTCCTGCTCAAAGACAAAGAGGATGCCCATGAGATAGCAAAACAGCTCGCCGCACATAAAGAGTATCGGCTCGCCATTGAGATAGGAAGGGCGCTTCTGAACAGACTCAAAAAGCTCGACGATCTCTACGAGACGCTGCTTTTCGAGATAGCAGAATGGTATGACGAAGAGGGCGACCTTAAAAAGGCTATAGAGTGGTATGAGCGCTACCTCGACGAGTTTGCGTACGGCGAGTATAGCGAAAAGGCCAAAAAGAGCCTCGACGCACTCTTCGTTACAAATACGGAGACGAACGCCACACGTGCACTCGAGAGGTTCGAGACGCTGATGCGTGAGTACAGAGGGGAGCCGATAGCCGAGAGGGCTTTAGCGGCGAAGGCGAGGGTACTTCTCGGCCAAAAGAGGTACAAAGAGGTGCTGGAACTCGCTCCGCTTATAGAGAAGATCGAAGAGACGGAGGTCAAAACCGCCGCGCAAAAGAGCCTGAAAGAGGCGGCTGGTGCGCTGTTTGAAGAGAGTGCTGGGAAAAGAGAGTGCAAAAGCGCCATAGAACTGATACGAAAATTCAAAGTTGAGCCGAAAAGCGGATATGACGGTTTCATGTTCGAGTGCTATACGAAATATGCTCTCTACGAAGAGGCTCTGAAGATCGCGAAGAGGCACCTGCACGACGCCAAAACAGAGGAGCGTGCCGAATGGCTCTGCAGAACGGTTCATGCACTGAGCGCCCTGCAGCGGTACACGGAGGCTATAGAGGCTTCTAAAGATCTTCTGTCTCTTGCCGGTGAAAAGGCTCCTTCGCTCTGCAGTACACTCGACTGGGACCTCGTCAAGGCACTCTTTGCCGAAAAGAGATACGCCGATGCGGTATCTCTGGTAAGAAAGATGTCGAAGAGGTATGCAGACGATATGCGTATGGCCGATATCTACAAGCTGGGCTACGATGCGGCCAAAAGAGAGTCCGATGCCATTCAGCGAAAGTGGATGCTCGAGAAGCTGGTGGAGCTGCAGAGGAGAAAAAAGAGCTACCCGTACTCGCCGTGGGCCGAGTTCGAGCTGATGAAAATCTATAAAAAGGAGGGCAAGAGCGGCAAGGCCCTCGAAACGGCACGCTCCATGAGGAGCCTGAAACTTGAAGGAGAAGATAGGGCCAGGTGGCTATACGAACTCGGTTCGCTCTACGAGTCGAGCGGTGATAGGGAGAGAGCGCGAAAGATCTTCGGCGAGTGTGCGGCGCTGAAGGGCGCAGGGGCGTGGGGCGGACTCTGCAGGGAGGCGCTACCTCTTCAGCAGCGATGAGACCTCCGCTTCGATCTTTGCCGGTTCAAGCAGCGGATGGGGCGGGAACTGGGTTCTGTTGAATGTCATCTGCCTTTTGGCCAGCTGTGCCGTATGTATGATGATACGCTCTCTCGCCTCTTCAAGGCTGCACTTCGCATCGAAATAGTCCAGAATCTCCCTTATGCCTATGGATTTCATAGGGTTCGGCGCCCTGTTATAGCGAAACTCGAGCTCCGCAACCTCGTCGACAAGCCCGGCTTCGAACATCTTCTTGGTCCTCTTCGCTATCCTCTCTCTCAAGAGGCTTCTATCTACCGCTATCTCGAAAAGGGCCACATCTTCAAGCAGCGGTTTCGGAGGGTTTTTTGCGTAATATTCGGTAGGAGGAGTACCGGAGGCGAAAAAAATCTGCAGCCCCTTTTCGATACGGTATCTATCTTTCGGCGATATCGACTCCGAATATCTGCGGTCGATCTTCGAAAGCGTTTCATACGCCTGCCCGAGATTCGTCATCGCGGAGCGGAGCCGCTCTCTACCCTGCGGCGGGAGCGGAGGAAGGTGCGAGAGCCCCTCCGTCAGCATCTTCAGGTAAAATCCGGTTCCGCCGACGATTATGAGGGGTTTTTCTCTCTCGGCGGCGTACGATGCGGCCTTTCTGAAAAGCTCGAAATAGAGAGAGATGTTGAACGGAGTATCCACATCGACCTCGTCTATTCCGAAGTGCACTATATCGCCCCTCTCTTCGGGTGTCGGTTTTGCAGAGGCTATATCTATGCCCCTGTATACACTGAGGGAATCGAGCGATAGGACAACGCCGTCGTGTCTGGAGGCGAGCGCTATGGAGAGTTCCGTTTTGCCCGATGCGGTCGGGCCGAGTATAGCGACGGTTTTCATGAAGCGATTATACATAAATTTTATGTTAAAATTCATTACATTTATATAAGGGCCCGAATCCGCATCGGGAGTTCCCGTTTTTTGAATGGAGGCGGGGCCTGCACGGCCCTGCCCGATTTCGGTTTGGCCCGGTGTTTACGTAACATCGGTGAATTATTACAGCAAAAAGGTAGGATGTGTCGATAGCCAAGTGGTACAGAGACTTCAACGAACTAATAATGTTCCAGCATTCGGTATTCTCTCTGCCGTTCATATTTATAGCGATGCTCGTCTCCGCAGACGGTTGGTTCGGGTGGCGGCTCCTGCTTCTGGGTGTACTTGCCGCCGTGAGCGCCAGGAACTTCGCGATGCTCGTCAACCGCTACCTCGACAGGGACATAGACGCCCTGAACCCGCGTACGAAGGGCAGACCGAGCGTAGACGGAAGGTTCAGCGCCCCGCAGATGCGGCTGCTTATCGTCATAAACGCGCTCGTCTTCGTAGCTACCGCATACTTCATAAACTGGCTCGCGTTTGCGCTCTCGTTCCCTATCCTGGCTATTTTGGGCGGATACTCCTGGTTCAAGCGCTTCTCGTCGATGGCGCACCTGGTTCTGGGCCTTTCGCTCGGTCTCGCCCCCATAGCGGGTGTAGTCGCTGTGGAGGCGGCCATTCCTATCTGGTCGCTTATGCTTGCTGTGGGAGTGATGTTCTGGGTCGCCGGCTTCGATCTTCTCTACTCCCTTCAGGATATGGAGTTCGACAAAGAGGCTGGACTCTTTTCGATACCGTCGAGATTCGGCATCGACTGTACGATGCTGCTGGCAAGGATCTTTCATGCGCTCGCAGTGCTCTTTTGGGCCTTTTTCACGGCCGAGGCGGGGCTCGGCTTTTTTGCGTGGGCGGCGGTCGCCGTCGCGGCGGCGATGCTGGTCTATGAGCATAAGCTCGTAAGCGCGGATTTCACCAAGATCGATCGCGCCTTCTTTACCGTAAACGGCTACCTCGGTTTCATCTACCTCTTCTTCATTATCGTCGACAGGGGCATCTCATGAGCGGCGGGGTCAGGCTTGTAACGGCTCCGCTTGAGATCGATTTCGATCTCGGCGACAGAAGCCCCGAGGAGTTCGAAAGGGAGTATCAGCGGCTCAGTGAAACCGACGAGGACCCTATAGGACAGTGGCTCAAAATCGCGAAAGCGCGCGGGGAGACACGCGACACCGATCCGATTCTTCTAAACCTGATCATAGAGCTGCACCGCAAGGTGGACCAGCTTACACAGATCGTAAAGAACGAAGAGCCTGAGAGGGTGCCTTTGGAGCGGCACGGCCATATAGAGTCCATCGGCTTCGAACACTTCAAGCTGTCGGAGCCCCTTTTGGAGAGGGGAAAGCGTTACTACGGCCGCATAGCCATGCCCGTTTTTCCGAAAAGAGATGTGGCCGTATGGTTCGATGCGCTCGACTCAAGCCTCGCCAAGATAGCGCGTATGCACGAGCGCGACATAAAAGAGTGGAACAGTTACGTTACGGCGAGGGAGCGCATAATGATACGGGAGATGAAGAGAAAGTGAACGAAACGGTCCTGCTCATAGCGGCCCTCGCCGCCGTCATGCTGATCACGATAATCTACATAGCGGTTAAAGACAGGGAGACATCAAGGAAGCTCTCTATGATGGAGGCCGGCATCGACGGCCTCAACAGGGAGCTTTTCAAGATGGCGAAAGAGATCGAGACTCTCGAAAAGATGATTGAAGAGGGGCGCTTGACGGCCGCCGAAGAGGCGAGCGATACCGAAACGCTGGATAGGATGGTAAACAGGAAGCTGAAGCCGTTCGTCCTCGAGGTGGAGCATTTGGGCGGGCAGATAGGCGAGCTGGAGCGGATTAAAGAGAGGCTCGACGCCCTGGAGACCAAGATAAGGCAGGCGCTTTTCGCGAACGAACATACGGCCCCTGACGAGCAGAAGATTCTTCAGCTCCATGCACAGGGGATGGATGCCGAGAGCATCGCGAAGCAGCTGAGGCTGGGCAAAGGTGAGGTGGAGCTTGTTTTGAAATTCTCTAAACTGGGCGGCTTCTCGTGACGGTTCCGTTTTTCGATGTGGATCCGCAGTGGCGGGAGGATATAGAGGCATCATACCTCGCGCTCGATCCGGCCTACAGGGAGTTTTTGGAGGGCGGGGGGTATATCCCGGAGCGAAAGAGGATATTCAACGCCTTCAAAACCCTTCCAAAAAGTTCGCTCCGCTACATCCTCTTCGGTCAGGATCCGTACCCGAGGGCGGAGTCGGCGACCGGCCATGCGTTTATAGACGGCGCCGTAGAGTCGATCTTTTCGCCGACCGGACTGCACAAATCGGTAAACCGCGCAACGAGCCTGCGAAACTTCGTAAAGATGGCGCTGGTGGCCGACGGAAGGCTCGAAGCCGACGACCTTTCGCAGGATGCGATAGCGAAGATGGATAGAGCCGGACTCATAGAGACGATAGATGAGCTGAGGGAGAATTTCGAAGCAGAAGGCGTTCTGCTGCTAAACGCGGCGCTCGTTTTCGAAAACAGGGGCGCCTCGGCACGCCATGCGAAAGAGTGGCGCCCGTTTGTAGCCTCGCTTCTGGAGAGGGTGGGTGAAGATACCGAACTGATACTCTTCGGCTCTATAGCGAAAACCGTTCAAAAGATCCCGCAGGCGGCGAAATTCAGGCAGATATGCCTCGAACACCCCTACAACCACAGCTTCGTTCTGAACCCCGCGGCGCACGAACTGTTCGGCCCGATGCACCTTTTGCGAAAAAGAGAGGCTCCGGTATAGTGTTTGCGGTTTGGTAGGTTGTTACGAAACCTTCAAACAAAGCGGGTTGGGGGAGTGAAAAACCCTTGAAATCTTCGATGAAAAAGTGTATAATTCCCCTCCACAACCACAGAGGCGCCCGTAGCTCAGCTGGATAGAGCACTGGTTTGCGGTACCAGCGGTCACACGTTCGAATCGTGTCGGGCGCGCCATCTT
>JALWMA010000019.1:0-20033 GCA_027081015.1 Campylobacterales bacterium
CAATGCTGCTCGTTACGGCCATCGCGAACCCGCAGCGGCTGGAGCCCTTTTTGCCGAAAGGGCTTGTAAAAGGGAGGCTCATACTCCCCGATCATGCGTGGTTCGACAAAGAGGAGATAGAAGAGGCCATGAAGAAGGCGGGGGTCGAGAAGGTTTTGACTACCGAAAAGGATGCCGTGAAGCTGGAGAGGTTCGGCTTCGAGACCGCACTTTTGAGACTGCGTCTCGATGTAGCACCGTATGTATACAAAGCTGTAGAGAAGAGCGTGGAAGATGGGAAAGGTTAAAAGCTCCCGGTCTTGTCGGCTGTTGCTATGATCGCGCTGCACACTGTATCGCTGTCGGAGTGCAGGGCCGATGAGGTCGTCAATGTTTGCGATTTCGAGAATAGTGCGGCAAGCAAGTGCTTCATGATGTTATGCTATATATTGCAAAAGGGGAGAGGGTCGTGATATTCGGACCTTCGGGTTGCGGAAAAGTCTTGATAGACGGCAGAGTCGTATCGCGTCCGAAAGAGATGGTCGAAGAGATTTTAAAAGAGGTTGATCTGAGCGGCTTCGAAGATAAAATGCCCGACCGGCTCTCAGGAGGAGAGCGGCAGCGCGTAGCTCTGGCAAGGTCTTTGGTGCCCGAGCCTCTGTCGAGCTTCGATGAAGAGCTAAACAGCAGAGTGCGCCGCGTAATACTGAATCTGCACAAATAGCCGGGGTTCACCCTGATTTACGTGACTCACAGCAAAGAGGAGGCGGCAGATATAGGAGATAGAGTCGTAAAGATGAAAAACGGTACCGTGATTTCCGACGCATAATCGATAAAGATAGTAACTGATTTTACGCAGAATGCGTAAAATCATCTCGAAATCTGAGATTTCGAAGCTTCAGGGGGTTGTAGGGCCGGCCAGGCCCTGCCAAATTGCGGGCTTGGCCCGGAATTTGCGTAACATTAGATAGTAAATATTCGCTCAGCACCCGGTTTCTTTTAATTTTACCTCCGAACTGATATACTCTTTTTCAACAGATTTTATAGATGCTCGACCTTTCGGAGGGCTATTTTTTTATGGAGATTTTGATGCAAAAGAAGATGCAGGTAGTACAGACACTTCTCGATACTCTGCCGTTTATAAAAAAGTTCGCCGGTCAGACCATAGTCATAAAATTCGGCGGTGCGGCGCAGAAGTCGCCTGATCTAAAAGACAAGTTCGCTCTCGATATAGTGCTCATGCACCTTGTCGGCATACGCCCGGTGGTTGTTCACGGCGGAGGGCCGAAGATTACACAGCTTCTTAGCGACCTGGGGATCGATACGGAGTTTGTGGAGGGGCAGCGAGTCACTACGAAAGAGGCGATGAGAATCGTCGAAATGGTGCTTAGCGGAGAGGTGAACAAAGAGATAGTCTCCTCTCTCAACGACCACGGCTCCAAAGCTATAGGCATAAGCGGCAAAGATGCCCACTTTATTCAGGCGCGTGCCAAAGACCGCAGCAAGTGGGGCTATACGGGCGTCATAGAAGATATCCATCCCGAAGTTGTGCAGAATCTGATGGATGAGGATTTCATCCCGGTAATCGCGCCGATCGCCGCCAGCAAAGACCCGGGCGAACCCGGTTTCAACATAAACGCAGACCTTGCCGCAAGCAAGATTGCGGTCGCGCTAAAAGCCAGCAAGGTGGTATTTCTGACCGATACGCCGGGTGTTTTGGATGCGGACGGGAAACTTATAGGTACGCTCGGTACCGAGAAGATAAGCCTGCTCAAAAACGAAGGGGTTATAAGCGGCGGCATGGTACCGAAGGTCGATGCCTGCCTCGAAGCGATAAACGGCGGAGTCCAAAAGGCGCATATCATCGACGGGCGCATAGAGCACTCGATACTTCTGGAGATCTTCACGAGCGAAGGTATAGGTACGCAGATAGTCCATTAGGTGTCGGTATAGATAAAACGGGTGTAAAAGGAGTAGATAGTGAGCAGATACAGAGTGGTTTTGGTAACGGCGCCAAACGCCGCGGAAGCGGAGCGGATCGCCCAAAAGGTCGTGCAAAAGGGGCTGGCTGCCTGTGTGAACATAGTTCCGAAACTACTTTCGATCTACAGGTGGGAGGGAAATGTCGAGCGCGATATGGAGACGCTGCTTGTTATAAAGAGCACCAAAAAGGCGCTGCCGAAGCTCAAGAAGAAGATAAAGAAGATGCACAGCTACAAGGTGCCGGAGATTCTGGTTCTGAAGGTGGACGACGGCGACAGGGAGTACCTCGACTGGATAGATTCAGTCGTGAAATAGCTCCTTTTGGATATAATCGCGCTTAAAAAACAGGAATTTCAATGACATTTATCGAAACACGCGGCAACGACGGAGTCAAGCCGCAGAGCGTGACATTCTCTCAGGCCATTTTGAGTCCGAGTGCGAGTTTTGGCGGCCTCTATGTTCCAAAGACTCTTCCCGAGCTCGACTTCGATTTTCTTAAAAGACATACAAAAAGCCGCTATAAAGAGCTTTGCGGCGCACTTTTCGAAAAGTTCGACGTAGATATCGACAGAGAGGATCTTGATGCGGCCCTGAAGCGTTACGACCTCTTCGACGACCCTTCCGATCCGGTACCTCTTACGAAGGTCGAAGATGATGCTTTCGTAAGTGAACTCTGGCACGGCCCTACGCGCGCTTTCAAAGATATGGCCCTTCAGCCGTTTGGATACATCCTCTCCAGGCTTGCCGAAAAGCGGGGCGAACACTATCTGATAATGGCGGCGACGAGCGGAGATACCGGGCCGGCTACACTTGAGACGTTCAAAAACGCCGCCAACGTGAAGGTGGCCTGCCTATACCCGGAGGGCGGAACCAGCGATGTCCAGAGGCTTCAGATGGTAACCGAGGATGCCGCCAACGAGAAGGTGATAGGCATACGCGGAAACTTCGACGATGCACAGACTGCCCTGAAGAGTCTGCTTGCGAGTGAGAGTTTCAAGAGGAGGCTCAAGGAGAGTCATACCGAGCTCTCCGCCGCGAACTCCGTAAACTTCGGGCGCATAATATTCCAGATAATCTACCATGTCTACAGCTATCTCAAGCTTGTAGAGCGCGGTGAGATATCTCTGGGCGAGAGCGTATACCTGGTGGTTCCGAGCGGAAACTTCGGGAACGCCCTGGGTGGATACTACGCGAAAAAGATGGGACTGCCGGTCGAAAAGATATTGATATCATCTAATATCAACAACATCCTTACCGAACTGATCACAAAAGGGGAGTATGACCTCACCTCAAAATCGCTTATTCAGACGACCTCCCCGGCTATGGATATATTGAAGTCCTCGAACGTCGAGAGGGTGCTTTTCGACAAATTCGGAGCCGAGCGCACCAAGAGCCTGATGGACGATCTGAACGAAAAGGGGAGGTATGTGCTGACTACCGAAGAGCTCGAGATACTCAGAGAGGATTTCGATGCGGAGTTCAGCGGCGACGAAGAGGGCAAAAAGGTGATCGCCGAATATGCCAAAAAGGGGTACATCATGGACCCCCATACCGCTACCTGCTTCAAAGCTTACGAGAAGCTGCGTAAAAAGAGTCTCAAAAGCATCATCTACTCTACGGCCGAGTGGACGAAATTCAGCCCTACGGTATGTGAAGCTCTCGGCCACAGGGTGGAACACGACAAAGAGGCGCTGGAGTGGATATCTTCCAACTACGGAGTGAGCGTTCCCAAGATGATCGCCGAACTCTTTGAGAAACCTGTAATCCACAAGTGTGTGATAGATAAAGAGAGTATAGAA
This sequence comes from Campylobacterales bacterium, assembly GCA_027081015.1. Lineage (GTDB taxonomy): Bacteria > Campylobacterota > Campylobacteria > Campylobacterales > Hydrogenimonadaceae > Hydrogenimonas. Next base: position 3,762 of record JALWMA010000019.1, read on the forward strand.
GAAGAGATACTCAAGTTCATCTGATGCGTATCGCGATAGTCGGCGGCGGCGCTTCCGGATTGATGGCGGCGCTTTGCTGCCGTGAAGGTGTAGAGGTAGATATCTACGAGCAGAACGGTGAGCCGGGAAAGAAGATTCTGGCCTCTGGAAACGGGCGCTGCAACATCTCGAATACCTCTCTCTCTTCATCCGACTACTTTGGAGAGCACCCCTCTTTTGTAAACCGAGCACTGGCGGAGTTCGACTTCAAAAGATTCGAAAGGTTCTGCGCCTCCATCGGGTTGCTGCTGAACATAAGAGACGACGGGCGGGTCTATCCGCTCAGCAACGAAGCGAAATCGGTTCATGAAATATTCTGCAGTGAGCTCGAAAGACGCGGTGTACGACTTCTATGCGGCCATAGGGTCGAAGAGGTCAAAAAGAGCGGCAAGAACTTTTTGCTGAAAAGTAACGGGTCGACAGAGAGTTACGACAGACTCCTTGTAGCGGCGGGCTCTCCGGCCGCACCGCAGCTTGGAGGGGGCAGGGGAGGGCTGAAGATAGCCGAATCTTTCGGTCATCGGATAGTGGAGCCCTACCCGACGCTTGTGGGCCTTCACCTGAAAGGTTCGCTCCATGAGCGGATGAGCGGTCTGAAGTGCGAAGCGAAGATCACGCTCTATGTCGATTCAAAACGTAAAGAGGAGATAGAGGGCGATCTTCTCTTTACCCGCTACGGCATCTCCGGTTTCGGGGTGCTTGATATCTCGACGACGGCTTCCGCTGCACTTAAAAATGGCAGAAGGGTAGTCGCGGGTCTGAATATATTGCCGGGCTTTTCCCGTCAGGCTCTCGTTTCTCAGCTCGAAAAGATATCAAAAACTCTTCCGGATAACTCTCTCTTTTTGACGCTTCACGGCATCTTGCCGAAAAGGGCGGTTTCGGCACTTCTCGAGTATCTGAAGATGGATCCTAAAAGAGCGGCGGGGAGCCTGACCCCGAAAGAGATTCGCCGTATCGCCTCTACAATCTGCGACTGGCGTTTCGAGGTTGAAGATACCCACGGCTACCGCCATGCCGAGACCGCGGGCGGAGGCGTGGCTACCGACGAAGTTGACCCCGTTACGATGGAGTCGAAAATCGTGCCCGGTCTCTATTTCAGCGGTGAGGTTCTAGATATCGTCGGTAGAAGAGGCGGATATAACCTGCACTTCGCGTGGGCGAGCGGCTATCTGGCAGGCAGGTCGATGAGCAAGAGTTAAACACTTTCAGCTTCGGCCGCAACCGACTCCTTAAGAGCCTCGGCGAGTTGTACCAGCCGCTCTTTCGTCTGTATCGGGTGTATCGATATGCGCAGCCATCCCGGAGTCGTCTGCATCTCCTCATCGTCGTTCAGTCCAAGCAGGTCGTGGCCGTATGGGCCCGCGCATGAGCAGCCCGCCCTCGTCTCAATGCCGTATCGGCGCGAGAGTCTTCTGCATAGTGCGTAGGGGCTGATCTTTTTCGGCACCAGAGAGACTATGCCGATATTCTCAGCTTCGAGATTGCCCAGAATTTCGAATTCGTCGATCGACGCTATTTTGGAGATAAAGTAGTCGTAAAGCTCTTTTTTTCGAGACTTTATCCACTCGAGCCCCATCTCGTTTCTGAGTTGATAGGCAAGGGCCGCCTTGATAAACTGTAAAATGGCCGGGGTTCCCGCATCTTCGCGCACCTCCGCATCCTCATGGAAACGGTGGCTTTTTCGGCTAACGTAGGTGACCGTTCCGCCGCCGGGGTATGTAGGCGCTATCGATGTGTCTACAAGCCTCTCCCTTATGACCAGTATACCGCTGCTGCCGGGGCCTCCGAGCAGTTTGTGCGCAGAGAGGAACATTACGTCATAAAGTGAAGAGGGTATATTCATATATGCCGATGTGGCTGCCGCGTCGAAGCAGACGGTCGCATCGTGCTCTCTTAAAAGTGCGGAGATTTCGGTGTATGGGGTGATGATACCCGTTGCGTTCGAAGCGATGCAGAAAGAGCCTATAATCTCCCTGCCGCTGTTTTTTTCAAGAACCTCTTCGAGATCTTTCAGGTCTACAAAACCCTCTTCGGTCATCGGCACCCTGTGAATGTCGCACAGAGACTCCCGAAAGCCCAGTTCGTTGGAGTGGTGTTCGTAGGGTCCTATTATGACGAGCGGTCTCTTCTCCACCTCCGGCTTGCTTCCGAGCCTTTTGCATACCGCAGGGGGAATGTAGAGTCCCATCAGCTCCTGAAAGCGCTTTATCGCGCCTGTAGCTCCAAAACCGGTAGGAATCACAAGAAAATCCTCCTCCAGTTCCAGGGAGTGCTTTAGAGACTTTCTGGCCGCTTCATAGCACTTTTGCATCGTCTCGGCAAGGTAAGCCTCTTTCGAGTGGGTGTTGGCGTAGTATTCAAGCAGCTCCCGCATCCTATCTTCTATCGGCATGTATGCGAGCCCGGTAGCCGTAAAATCGAAATATGTAGCCTTGCGTACGCCGATTGTCCTATCAAACAGTTCGTTTTGAATATCGTCGCTATTCAGCAAAGGCCGGAACACTTCTGGGTGCATGGATCCTCTGTTTGGTAAAAGATTTTTTTATGGATGATATTGTATCACATCCGCAGACTCTATGCCATGAGCGGATATGGCAGGGGATGTATCAATGCCGGGAGAGCCCGGCCGTTTCGGATGTGTGCTACCACTTCCACTTTCTTAGTTTCTGATGGCAGCCGACACACTCCTGCATAATGTGGTTGTAGCCCGCCGTGATACGGCTGTAGTCGTTTTTGGAGAATATGTCGCTGCGCATCATTCTTATGTAGCGCTCGATATTTTTCTCGCTCAGCTTTGCCAGACTTACGGCGAACTTCGGATTTTCGGGCATATACTTTTTCAACGCCTCTCCGTGGCGTGTCAAAAATCCCTCTTCGGTACGCTTGATCATCCGTACACCGGCAAGAAGCTCGTCCCTGTCGTTGTAGAGGATACCGTACTGAATGCGGGTAAGGCCTTTGGCAAGAGTTTTCATCGTTTTTTGAAGCGCTTTTTGCTCCGGGGTCATTGGTGTATTAGGCTGACCGGCAACCGACAACGAAATTACGAGACCGAGTGAAAAAACCACCTTTTTCATGGCGTCCCCTTTCTTTCGTATAGGAACATTACACGCAGTAGTGCTCCATAAGATAACTTTATCCAATCTAAGATTTCGGTCGCCTGAATATATATTAGTAAAAATAATAATTAGGAGTCACCTGAATATCAGGAGAAGATCATCCTGTAGGGGCGCTCTATCTGCTTTACCAACGATGCTATGCTGACGTTGCGGCTGACTCTCGCAAACTCCTTCGAGTCGAGGAATACGATGGCGGTCGGAATCGAAAATACTCCAAAATGTGCGGCTATATCGGGATGATTCACGATGTCTATGGCCACTCTTTCGATTTCGGGAAAGTTTTTTTCGAAAGCTTCGAAGAGTTTTGGTTTGAGTGCATGGCAGACATTGCAGTGCTCACCTTCGAAGTAGAGCATAACGCCTGTACTCTCCTTGACTCTTTTTTCGATTGTCTTCAGGGTCATTTTGCCTCTTTCGAGCGGATTTTCGAAAAATATTATACCCTCTATCGGCTCTTCTACGAAACTTTTTGTTGTACAATAGTCCAATGATGAAGAGAGCGAAAGAGATAGTCAAAGAGTCCGACGCACTTTTGATCACGGCCGGAGCCGGAATGGGAGTGGACTCGGGGCTGCCCGATTTCAGAGGGAACGAGGGGTTCTGGCGGGCCTATCCCGCGGCGAAGAGGCTGGGGCTCAGTTTCGTGGAGCTGGCGAACCCACGCTGGTTCGAGAGTGACCCGGCACTGGCGTGGGCTTTTTACGGCCACAGGCTGCATCTGTATCGCGATACAGAGCCCCATGAAGGGTTCGGTATGCTTTTGGATCTGGCGAAGGCCAAAGAGGAGTGGTTCGTCTTTACCTCAAATGTAGACGGACAGTTTCAAAAAGCCGGATTCGATGAAGAGAAAATCGTGGAGTGCCACGGCAGTATACACCATCTGCAGTGCAGCAGCTGTAACGCCGGTATATGGAGCGCCGATGGGGTCGAGATACCGATAGATATGGAGAGCTTCAGGGCACTCGAGTGGCCGAAGTGCAAAAAATGCGGATCGACCGCCAGGCCCAACATTCTGATGTTCGGCGACTGGGGCTGGGACGCCGGCCGCACCCGCATGCAGGAAGAGAGGTTCGACGACTTTTTGCAGAGGGTGGTTTTAAAGAGGCTGAGGCTCGTAATAGTGGAGATAGGTGCCGGAACCGCGGTGCCTACCGTCAGGATGACCGGTGAGCGCATAGCGAGGGATTTCGGTGCCACACTCATACGGATAAATCCGAGAGAGCCGCAGATAGAGGCCTCTTTGGGCTACGGTACGGCTATGGGCGGTCTCGAAGGTATCGAAAAAATAACGGGAGTGTAGTTTGAAAACGGTGAAGAGTGTTTTGGCTGTCGTATCTGCCGTATCTTTAACGGTCTTTTTTGGAGGATGCCCCTCTCGGGAGTCGTATCTGCAGAAACACTCTCCGGCGTTTGTGCAGGGATACCGCAGCGGGTGTGAAAACGGGCGGGAGAGTGCCCGCAACAGCTTCATTGAACGGAAGCCTCCCGAACGATATTTCAGTGACAGTGAGTATAAAGAGGGTTGGGATGAAGGTTACGAGAGCTGTTACGAGGATGAAGAGTTCGAACAGCAGATGAGCAGGCCCGCAATTTTCAGGGAGTAGGTTTCAGTCCCGTCCCTGATTTTCCAGCTCCTCCTGCAGCTCCAAAAGTTCGAGGTAGCGGTCCGCTTTTGTGTTGTACTCTATCTCGAGTTCGTTCAGTTCGTCCGTGAGATTCTGTATCCCTTTTTCCCGGTAGCAGTCCGGGTCCGCTAGGCACTCGTTCAGCTGCGCTATGCGCTCTTCGAGTGCGTCTATCTCATCCGGCAGGCGTTCGAGTTCGCGCTGTTCGTTGTAGCTCAGTTTCTTCTTTTTTGTTGTTTGTCGTCTCTCGTTCACAGCTTTATCTTTTTGGGTTTGGAGTTCCCGTTCATACTGCTGTATGTTTTTGAGCTCCTTTTCGATAGCGAGAAACTCGGAGTAGGGCTGGTAGCTCTCTTCGACTATGCCGTGCCCTTTGAAGATGAACAGTTTTTTGGCTATCTTGTCGACGAAATAGCGGTCGTGGCTGACGAAGATCAGGGCGCCGGGAAAGTTGAGCAGGTACTCTTCGAGTATATTGATGGTGGGGATGTCCAGATCGTTGGTGGGTTCGTCGAGAATCAGGCAGTCGACCTTTTTTGTAAACAGAAGTGCGAGTGCGACGCGGTTCTTTTCGCCGCCGCTCAGTACGCCTATCTTTTTATCCAGATACTCTTTAGGAAAGAGGAAATTTTTCAGATAGCCGTAGACGTGCATGTTTTTGCCCTGTACATCTACGCGGTCTCCCCCGTAAGGGCAGAATGTCTCTATAAGGTTTTTGTCGTCGTCGAGCATCTCTCTGTGCTGGTCGAAGTAGCCTATTTTGAAATCCCCGCGTTTTATGACTCCTCCGTCGGGTTTTTCTCGGCCGAGCAGCAGGTGCAGAAAAGTGGACTTTCCGCTTCCGTTTTTGCCCACTACGGCTATGCGGTCTTTCTGGAGTATTCTGTTCGAGAAGTTGTGAATGAGGAGTCTCTCTCCAAGCCTCTTTTCGAGATGCTCTATCTCGAAGAGAACCCTCTTTCTGCTCACCCCCTCTTCGCGGTTGAAGTGGTGCTTTTCGCGCTCCAGCTCCAGCTTTATTTTGCGTATGACCGAAGGGTTCTTTTTCGCCTGTTCACGCATCTGCATTACCCGCTTTTTTCGCCCTTCGTTGCGTTTGAGTCTCGCTTTTACGCCTCGCCGGAGCCACTCCTCCTCCGATTTCAGTAGCTTGAGAAGATTCTCATGCTCTTTGGCCATTGCGTGGAGAAGCTGCTCTTTTTGGTGAAGATAGCTCTCGTAACCGCCCTTGAAGCTTCTAAGCTTATGGTCGTCGATCTCTACGGTTCTGGTCGCAATGCGGTCAATGAAGTAGCGGTCGTGCGAGATGAGAAGTAGTGTGAACTTCTCTTTCAAAAGCAGCTCTTCGAGAAACTCCACCATATAGACGTCCAGATGGTTGGTGGGTTCGTCGAGCATCAGAATATCCGGCTTTTTGAGAAGTAGTGACGCAAGGGCCACGCGTCTTTGCTCTCCTCCGCTTAGCAGGTTTACCGGCCTGTTTTCGTAGGCTTTGAGGTCGAACTCCTTCAGGATACGTTCTATCTTGTCATCGAGGTTCCATGCGTTGTGGTAGTCGAGAAAGGCCGTCAGTTTCGCATGCTCTTCAAGAAGAGTTCTGTTCCCGAAATCTTCGGCAAGCTTTTCGGAGATCTCTTCGAAACGCTTTTTCGCCTCCTGTATCTGTGTCAGCTCCTTCTCTATCGCCTCCCTCACGCTTACACCGGGTTCGAAGAGCGGCTGCTGGGAGAGCATCTCTATGCGTATTCTCTGCCTGACGACCCTTTTTCCGGCATCCGGCTCTATCTCGCCGCTGACGATTTTCATAAGGGTGCTCTTGCCGCTGCCGTTTCGACCGACGATTACGATTCTCTCATATTCATCAATATGAAAGTTGATTCCTTTGAAAATTATTTGAGATTCAAACTGTTTGTCAACATCGAGCAGGTCAACGAGTGCCATGGGAGCCTTTTCTTACAAAGATGATTTACATTAATGAATTGAAACGAGATTTTAACCTAACTTGGCTATAATCGACATAATTTTCAGCAGGAGGGTCCATGACAAAGCAGGGGAAAAGACGATGATTCAGGCTCTCTCGATTATATTTTTCATATACGTCCTTATAAAAATCTACATAAGTGTCATGCAGATAGGGTATGTGGCGAGAGCGAAACATATGAACCCTGTATTGATGACTCCCAGCCGCTACATGAAGGCTGCCGACTACCTGATCTCCACGGAGCGCGTAAAGATAGTGGAGACGCTGATAGAGTATGCGCTCTTCATATTCTGGCTCTCGTGGGGAATCCGGTGGCTCGATACCCTGACCTGGAGTATGGGCCCCGTTTTGCAGGCAGTAGTGGCCGTGAACCTTTTTCTGATCGTAAACTACATAGTGGAGCTACCTTTTTCGATCTATAAAACGTTCGTAATTGATGAGAGGTTCAAGTTTAACAATATGACCCCAGACCTCTTCATTAGCGACCAGATCAAGGGCGGTCTGATGACGTTGGCGGTGGCTACCGTTCTGAGCGCCGCCGTAGCGTGGATAATCATGAACGTCCCGATGTGGTGGTTCTTCAGTTTTCTACTGATCTTTGCGGTAATAGTGGTGGTTAACCTGTTATATCCCACTATCATAGCACCTATGTTCAACAAGTTTACTCCTCTTGAAAACGAGGAGCTGAACGCAAAGATAAAAGGCCTGCTTGAAAAAAGCGGATTTGAGAGCGACGGAGTCTTTGTGGTCGATGCGAGCAAGCGTGATTCGAGGCTCAACGCATATTTCGGAGGGCTGGGCAGAAGCAAGAGGGTGGTTCTGTTCGATACACTGCTCCAAAAGCTCAACGAGAACGAACTGCTTGCCGTTCTCGGTCACGAATTGGGCCACTTCAAACACCACGATATCTATAAAAACATCGCGATGCTCGGAGGGATCCTCTTTGTTGGTTTCTATATCTTCGGCCATATTCCGACAAGCTTTTTCATGGAACTGGGCGTAAGGGAGACGCCCGCTATGCTGATGGTTCTCTTTATGCTCCTAATATCGGTCTTTCTCTTTCTATTCATGCCAATCATAAGTTTTGTCAGCAGAAAAAACGAGTACGAGGCCGACAGATACGCCGCGCAGCTCTGTGACGCGTCTGACCTCGTGAGTGCCCTGAAAAAGCTTGTGGAAGAGAACCGGAGCTTTCCGAAAGCGCATCCGCTCACGATATTTTTCTACTACTCCCACCCGCCGATCGTCGAGAGGCTGAAGGCTCTTGGCGACAAGAGCATGGCGGAGAAGAGCGACGAGGCTCTAAAAGGAGAGTGCAGCCTGTGACTATAGAAGAGGCTTTGAGAAAAGCTTCCGTAATGCTGGCAGAGACCGCTTCCAGGCCGCGATTGGAAGCCGAGACTCTCTTGGCGCACCTTTTGGGGTGCGAGAGGGTCCGGCTCCATCTAAACTCATCCGAAGAGCTTATAGAGTATGAACCGTTTTTCGGTATGGTAAAGAGGCGCGCCGCGGCTGAGCCGGTCGAGTATATTACCGGCAAGGTTTCGTTTTACGATATCGAACTTGAAGTGGGTCCCGGTGTACTGATAGCGAGACCGGAGACCGAGCTACTGGTCGACATGTGTGCTGAAGTGATAGAGGCGGAGCGCTTGAGCCGCATAGCGGAGATCGGTGTAGGCAGCGGTGCCGTGAGCATCGTGCTGGCACGAAAATTTCCGAATCTGCATATAACCGCTACGGATATAAGCGCGGATGCGCTCGATTACGCCAAAAGAAATATCGAGCGCTACGGATTGGCCGAGAGGATAGAACTGGTAGAGTGCAGCCTGCTGGAAGGCGTCGATGCAAATGTGGAGATGATCGTATCGAATCCCCCGTATATAGGCGAGGATTACGAGCTGCCCGCCCCTTTGCACTACGAACCCGAAAACGCCCTGGTAGGCGGTAAGCGCGGCGACGAGCTTCTTAGGGAGATAATAGATACGGCAAACGAACGAAAAGCCGCCCATCTTCTCTGTGAAATGGGCTATGATCAGAGAGAACCGATTTTAGAGTACTGCCGCAGACTCTCGCTGCCTGCCCCGCAGTTCTACAAAGATCTGGCCGGATTTGACAGAGGCTTCCATCTGAATCTTACCGGAAACGAAAGGACGACATAAATGAAAAGAGCGGATGCAGCCGTAAAGCTCTCTATGCCAAAATATCTATGGATACCCTATCTGATGCTTCTTGGAATAACGCTTGGAATCGGTCTGAGTGCAGGGGTGTTCGCCGCCCCCGTTATATTCCATGCCGACGATCTGCTCGGCGGGGGAGTGCTCTCCCACTACCAGGAGGGGCTCATAATGACTCAGATATTCATAAAGAGCAATATTGTGGTGAATATTACGTGTGCAGCCATACTTGTAGCGGAGGGTTACCATTTTCTCCGCTTCTATCGTGACCCCATAACGTTCTACAGTGCTTTTGTAACCGTCTGGACAGGGTTCATGTTCACCCTCTACTATACCCCACAGATTCTCGAGTTTCAGGCGCATGGTGAGTCGATACTGGAAAACGAGCTTTTTCAAAAAGCACACATAGCCTCTGAGTGGGATTTCAAGATATTTGTGGTAGCATTGACGATACTTTTGGGACGATATCTCTACAGAAAAATCGTCTGAACCGAGGTTGGAGAATGATTGAAATCAAAGGGTTGAAGAAGAGTTTCGGCCCGAAACATGTGCTAAAAGGGGTCGACCTTACGATCCCAAAAGGCAAGACTACCGTAATTTTGGGCCTCTCAGGGGGCGGAAAGTCCACTATTATCAAACATATCGTGGGCTTACTGAAACCTGACGAGGGTGAGATATGGGTAGACGGTGAAGAGATAAGCCGTGCCGACGATGAGCAGATGCGGCGTATCAGAAAGAAGGTCGGTTTCCTGTTTCAGAGCGGAGCGCTCTTCGACAGTATGAACGTCTATGAGAATGTGGCGTTTCCCCTTAGAGAGCATACAGACATGGACGAGAGCTCGATAAGAGAGCGGATCATAGAGCGTCTTGAGATGGTGGCCCTAAAGCCCAAAGAGGTGATAAACCTCTTTCCCGACGAGCTTAGCGGAGGGATGCGCAAGCGGGTCGGTCTGGCCCGTACGATCGTGATGGATCCGCAGATAATTCTCTACGACGAGCCTACAAGCGGACTCGACCCTATTACCAGCGACCTTATATCCCAGATGATCATACATCTTAAAAAGAGGCTGGGGGTCACTTCCGTTCTGATTTCACACGATATCAAAGAGAGTTTCAAAGCGGGTGACTATTTCGCGATGCTGTATGACGGAAAAATAATAGAGACAGGTGATGCGGAGCACTTCAAAAATACGAAAAACCCTTATGTAAGGCAGTTCCTGGATGGGAGGAGTGAAGGTCCCATCCAGTTTCAGGAGCGTTGAGCGGAGCTTAATCCATCTGGTTGCGCATCCAGGTGGGGATGTCGAGTATCTCTTCGTTGTCGTAACCGCCGACAACCTTTACGCGAGGTGTACTGGTAGGAATTGAAGATTCGTCGAGTTCCGGCTGCATCAGAGTTATCTGGGTTTTCGCCTCTTTCTTCTCCTCTTCAGCCTTCTTCTCCTCTTCGTTTTCAAAACCGGTAGCTACTATGGTGATCTTCACTTCATCCGGTGCGAGCGATTCGTCGGTTGTCGTTCCGAAGATTACGTGGGCATCTTCGTCGGCATTGTCCTCCACGATACCCATCGCTTCACTTATCTCGAGAAGCGGATACTCGGGGTGGATATGGAAATGCACGAGAACACCCATCGCGCCGTTGATACTCATGTTGTCGAGCAGGGGCGACTCTATGGCGTTTTTGACCGCTTCGTATGCAGAGCTTGGTCCGTTCGCCTCTCCGACACCCATAAGCGCGAGTCCCCTGTGGCTCATAACCGTGTTTACGTCCGCGAAGTCGAGGTTTATGTCGTGCTCCCCTTTCGAGAGTATGACATTGCTGATTCCGCTGACGGCACGGGCGAGGATGTTGTCTACCATCTTGAAGCTCTCTTTGATACCGAGGTTTTTATCGATAATGCTCAGAAGCTTTTCGTTGGGAATGACGATTATGGAGTCGCTCTCTTTTTTGAGCTCTTCGAGGCCGCTGTCGGCAAGCTTCTGTCTCTTTCTTCCTTCGAACCTGAATGGCTTCGTTACCACGGAGACCGTCAGGGCACCTACCTCTTTCGCCGCCTGTGCGATGATCGGCGCGGCTCCGGTGCCGGTGCCTCCCCCCAGACCCGAAGAGACGAAGACGATATCGGCCCCGTCGAGAACCTCTTTGATCGCGTCGAAACTCTCTATCGCTGACTGCTGGCCTATCTCCGGCTTCATACCGGCACCCAGACCTTTTGTAAGCTTCTCGCCTATCTGAATCTTGTACGGGGCTTTCGATGTCTCAAGAGCCTGCACATCCGTATTTGCAACGATCAGGTCGATGCCCTCTATTCCCTGGTTGATCATATGGTTGATCATGTTTCCGCCGCCGCCGCCGACGCCTATCGCTTTTATCTTTGCTCCACTGATGGTAGGGGACTCTTCGATCGAAAATTTGCTGCTCACTCTTCACTCCTTTAAAAAATCTGTGTCATCCAGTGCCAAAGCTTTTTGATCTTTTGGCCTATGCTCTCTTTTTCATCCTCTTGCGCCACCCGTGCCAGTGTCTGCTTTATCTCGTCGTTTTTCAGATTTCCGGGCTCTGGCTGCTCTTCGGAGGTCAGCGATACGTCGTCCGTATCTCCCTCGCCGGATGGCGCAATACCCTTTTTGTGGAGCATCTTCCTGTTGGAATCTATCTCGTACTGGGTATACCCGCCCGCCGAATACTCCAGAAGTCCGACTACCGTCGAGAATGCGGGATCGTGCAGGGGCCTGAAGTCACCCTCGAGCTGCAGCGGCCTCGCTATGCGTACCGGCATGTTGTCGAAGATGGCCATAGCCAGCTCTCTTATCCCTTCGAGCTTGGTCATCCCGCCTGTCAGGACGATTCCGGCGCCTATCTGCTCCTTGAGGTTACTCTTTTCGAGCTCTTTGGCCAGGATCATAAGGGTCTCCTGGACCCGTGCCTGAATGACGTTGTAGACAATCTCCAAGGAGACTTCGTGGTTCTCGTTTTCGTCTCCGATTACGGGAATCTCTATGAGCTCGTTGGAGGGTGCCTTCAAGGAGCCGTAGTCGAGTTTTATCTTTTCGGCCACGTGAAGCGGGGTGTGCAGGGCCATCGACAGGTCGTTTGTGATGTGGTTGGAGCCTACCGCCAAAAAAGTATTGAAGCGTATCGAGTTGCCTGAGTGGACCACCATCTCACATGTAGAGCCACCCATATCTATTACGCAGACACCAAGCTCTTTTTCGTCCTCTCCGAGTACCGAAATTGCCGAGGCGTAGCCGGCAAGGACCACGCTCTCTATCTCTATGCCGGCGGACTTGACCGCCTTTTTAAGGTTGCTAAGGTTCGATTTTTGAGTAGTGATTATGTGAGTGTCCACTTCGAGGCGGCTCGCATTCATGCCGAAAGGATCTTCTATAAACTCCTGCTCGTCGACTTTGAAGTTGTACGGCAGTACGTGCAGTACTTCGTATTCGTTCGGTATGTTGGCATTGTAAAGAGCGGTCTGCATGACCCGGTTTATCTCTTTAATGCCGATCTCCTGCTGGGGTATGTTTACGATTCCCGAGCTGTTTATCGATCTTGTATATGCGCCTGAGATCGATATGACCGCTTTCGGGGCTATGGTTCCGGCAAGGCGCTTCGCGTCGCTTATTGCCTGTCTTATGGAGCGTGATGTCAACTCGATATTTGTTATCGTACCTTTTCGCACCCCCTGTGACTTTGCGACACCGGAGCCGACAATGTTTATTCCGCTCTCTCTCTGTTCGGCTATGACAACGCTGACTTTGCTGGATCCGATGTCAATCGCCAGAAGAGGTTTGCTCACTCGCTTTCCTTTAGATATATTTCGACGGGATACTGCTGCTGCAGTCTCTTTATAAGGCTGCTCTGGAGCAGATTCTCTTTCATCTTGCGGCTGTTATCTTTTATAAACGCAAGATTCTGCTCCAGTTTCTCTTTGTTAAGCAACTTCTGTTCCAGAACCTCGTAACTGACAGCTTTGTTGTCAAGAAGTATCGCTCCCCTGGCGTTTTTCGAGCTGAAGAGTTTCTGCAAAAATGCGGCGGCTTCGTCGTTTGTGAGCGGTTTCAGTTTGTCAACACTGTCGCGTGTCAAAAAGTCCGAAACAGTTGCGTTCTGCAGATTTTCAGCTGCGGATTCGGCAAGCTCCATGAGCTTCTCTCTTCTTCTCTTCTCTATGTAGTCCACTTTAACATCCGGATAAGCCTCTTCGAAGCTCTCCTCCCTCGGAAGAATCACTTCGTCCACCCTTATCACGACATATTTGTCGTCTTCGATTTTGGGCTTGAGCGTAGTGTGCGAGGTTGCCGCTTCGATATCTCTCCAGGTCTCTTCGGAGAAGCGGGGATCGTTCGCATCGAGCGTCAGACTCTCCTGCGGCGCTTTTTTCTCTTTTTTCAGATCGATATAGGCGAGTTGGGCCGACTTTTTCGCAGCTTTGAGCCGAAGCGCTTCGATTACCCTCTCTTTGGCCTCTTCGAGAGGGAGGATCTTGCCTTCGCTGTCTGTGAAGTCTGTCCTGTTGGCTTTGTAGTACTCCTTTATAGCCGCTTCGTCGGGCTTCTCGGAAGAGGGCTCGATCCAGAGCAGCGAGAGTCTGTATCGTGTCGGTGTCATATACTTCGCCCTGTTTTGCTCCCAAAACTTTTTCAGCTCTTCCCTGTCTGCTTTGACCTCGATCTCTTCGCCATCGAAGACTCTGTACCTGATCTTGTCGGAGATGAATATAGCCGATCCGAAAGCTTCCGTCTCGAGCGGAGTAGCATCCATCTCGAGCAGTCCCAATGTCTTTTTGACCAGCAGTTCGTTTTTCAGTGCGGCCTCGAAGGTTTTCGGCTTCATGCGCATGTTACGCAGTGTCGACAGATAGAGCTCTTTGTCGAACACTCCGTCCTTCTGAAAAGCCGGGATAGAGACGATCGCCTGCTGAACTTCGCTGTCGTCTACGACTATCCCGTGCTCCGCCGCGAAATTTTTGATGAGGGCCTGATAGATGAGCGACTGCAGCGCCTGCTGTTTGAGGCCGAGCTGTTTGGCGGTAGCCTCGTCCAGTCTGCCTCCGAGAGTCTGGTTGTACTGCTCATATATGTTGCTGTAAGCATTTTGAAACTCGGTCATCGTGATGGGTATGTCGCCGACTTTTGCGACGCTGTTGCTCTTGCTGCCGTACTGGTATGTACCCCATCCTACGAATCCGGCACCGACAAACGCGATGGTACTGATCCATATGGTTACAACCAGGTATTTTCTGTGTTTCTGCATCCAGGTTATCATTCAAAGGCCTTTGGTAGCTTTAGTGAGTTATAATTGCTTTAACAATTTTATTTAAACAGAAATTAATTCCGGTTTAAATCTGCTCTGTTAACATCGGAAATATCGGTATTATACGATAATTTTACAGTTTGTCAGAAACTTTGACAAACGTTGACACACCAAGCAGTGGACTGAAAGGAAAAATATGGACAATTATGAGATGATGAAGCGTGATCTCGCTCACATATGGCACCCCTGTACCCAGATGAAAGACCACGAGTCTCTTCCTCTCGTTCCGATAAGATCCGCAAAAGGTGTATGGCTGGAAGACTTCGACGGCAACAGGTACATAGACGCCATAAGCAGCTGGTGGGTCAACCTTTTCGGGCACTCTAACGGCTATATAGCGAAAAAGCTGACCGAACAGGCGGGCACTCTCGAGCATGTTCTGCTTGCCGGCTTCACACACGAACCTGCGGTACGGCTTGCCGAAAGGCTGTGCGAAATCGTACCGGGCAATCTGAACAGACTCTTTTTTGCCGACAACGGTTCGAGTGCGGTGGAAGTCGCACTTAAGATGAGCTTCCATGCACATCTTAACAAAGGCGAGGAGCGGCCGCTCTTTCTTTCGCTCACCAACAGCTACCACGGCGAAACGATAGGCGCTCTTTCGGTCGGAGATGTCGAACTCTACAAGAAGACTTACGAACCGATCCTGATCAGGTCCGTACAGACACCCGTTCCGGCAGACAGAAGCGAAGCGTCTGCACTCGAAGCGGCGGATGCCCTGGAGGATATCTTGAGAGTCCATGCAAAAAGGGTTTCCGCATTTATTGTCGAGCCGCTGGTACAGTGTGCCGGAAACATGCATATGTACCACCCGATCTATCTGACGAAGGCGAAGGAGATATGCGAGAGGTACAACGTTCATCTGATTGCCGACGAGATCGCCGTAGGTTTCGGGCGTACCGGGACGATGTTCGCCTGTGAACAGGCCGGCATAGTGCCCGATTTCATCTGCCTCTCCAAAGGTCTTACGGGCGGCTTCATGCCGATGGCCGCCGTATTGACCCACGACGAGATCTACAACGCCTTTTACTGCGACTACCTCGAGTATAGAGCATTTCTGCATTCGCACAGCTATACCGGCAATCCGCTCGGGTGCAGCTGCGCTCTGGCGGTGCTGGATATTTTCGAGAGAGAGTGTGTCATAGAGAAGAATCTCGAAAAGGCGGAACTGATGGGTGAACTTTTAAAGCCGTTCGAGGCTCTCGAAAACGTCAAAGAGGTTCGCCAAACCGGTATGATAGCGGCGGTGGAGCTTGAAGGTTACGTACCGTCCGAGCGGGTAAATTTGAAGATTTTCGACTTCTGCCTCAAGCGCGGAGTATTCGTTCGGCCGCTTGGAAGCGTCGTATACTTCATGCCCCCATACGTTATAAGCGACGAAGAGATGAGAATGATGATAGAGACGGCATACGAGGCGGTGAAGTCGCTATGAGAGAGGGTGTATGGGTAGGTACTTCGGGCTTTTACTATGAGCACTGGCGCGCTGTTTTGTACCCGCAGGATCTTCCAAAAAGCCGTTTTTTCGAATTTTACTGCAGAGAGTTCGCGACGGTCGAACTGAATAGCACCTTCTACCATCTTCCGAGACTGAAGACGACAGAACACTGGTTCGACAAGTCGCCTGAAGATTTCCTCTTTTCGCTCAAAGCGTACCGTGCCATTACCCACTACCGCAAACTGCGCGATTGCGAAGGGGAGCTCTACCGTTACCTGCACCTGATAAAACCGCTCAAGCCGAAGCTGGGTGCTGTTTTGTTTCAGCTTCCTCCGTCGCTGCATATGGATCGCGGATTGTTAGAGGATTTTTTGAAAATTCTACCTCCGGGCTACAGGTTTGCGATGGAGTTCAGGCACGACAGCTGGCTCTGTAGCGACATATACAACCTTCTGAAATCCTACAACGTAGCACTCTGCATAAACGATTTCGGCAGGCACGAGATGCAGATGGAGCTTACGGCCGACTTCGGATATATCCGTCTGCACGGACCTACCGGTAGATACGGAGGAAGCTACA
>JALWMA010000019.1:20133-24808 GCA_027081015.1 Campylobacterales bacterium
CTGAAATCCTACAACGTAGCACTCTGCATAAACGATTTCGGCAGGCACGAGATGCAGATGGAGCTTACGGCCGACTTCGGATATATCCGTCTGCACGGACCTACCGGTAGATACGGAGGAAGCTACAGTGAAGAGGAGCTTGTCGAGTGGGCCGAGAGGATCGGTTCGGCTATGGAGAGCCTGAAATCGATGTTCGTATACTTCAACAATGACTTCGAAGGGTACGCCGTCAAAAATGCCAGAAAGCTTATCGAGATGATATAGCTAAAGCGTGGTCAAATTATAGGCTCTGCCTGGAATTTGTGTACCATCAGTGATATAATGCAGATAAAAACTTGGGCCGATATGCAAAACGAAAGACCTCATATTCCCGTACTTTTGAATGAAGTGCTCGACTGCTTCGAAAAGATGCCCCAAGAGGGGGTCTTTGTCGACTGTACGCTCGGATACGGCGGCCACAGCAGAGAGATTCTAAAGCGCTTCGGGCAGATAAAAGTGATAGGTATAGACCGTGACCCGGAGGCGATAGAGTACTCCACCCGACTTCTTGAAGAGTTTGGCGAGAGGTTCGAAGCCATAAGAGGGCGCTTTTCCGATATTCTGCCCCGGATTTTGAAAGAGTACAGAGTATGCGGAGTTCTGGCCGATTTCGGTGTCTCCTCTCTGCAGCTCGACAAAAAGGAGAGGGGGTTCAGCTTTCTTTCCGAGAGGCTCGACATGAGGATGGGCCCCGATGCGGAGCTTAGCGCCTACGATGTCGTAAACGGCTATCCGCTCGAAGAGCTCGAGAGGATATTCAGGGACTATGCCGAAGAGAGAGCCTATAAAAAGGCGGCCAGGGCGATTGTGGAGGCAAGAAGCAGAAAGCCTGTTGAAAGCGGCGTGGAACTTGCCGATATACTCGCAAAAGTTTTGCGCAAAAGGGGCAAAACCAATCCTGCGACGGCACTTTTTCAGGCTATCAGGATCGAGGTCAACGACGAGCTCGGCGAGATTACGAGGCTTCTCGATGTTCTGGAGGCCGAACCGCCGGCCGGTGCGGTGGTGGGGCTTATAACTTTTCACTCTCTTGAAGATCGGCTCGTAAAACAGCGTTTCAGGGAGTGGAGCCGAAAGTGCATCTGCCCTCCGGGGCTCTACAGGTGTGAATGCGGGGGGAGTCGTGAGCTGGGCGAGATGCTGAGCAGAAAACCGATGATTGCTACGGATGAGGAGCTCGAGCGCAACCCGCGAAGCAGAAGCGCAAAACTGAGATGTTTTCATTTCAAAGGGCAAGAGAGTCAAGATGGGTGAAAAGAGGGGTGTCGAAAATTCAGTGCAGGAGAGCATTAAAGAAAAAATGGAATTGGCCGATAGTATCAGTGAGACCGTTTACGATGGCACGGCAGATTGGCAGTTTCTATTTATCGTCATCATCACGATTTTCATAACTCTCCTTCTTTTAATGCCGAAGATATATCTGCGAAATTCGATCTATTACGAAAGCCGTGCCATCGACCGTCTCGAGACCCAGTACGGTGCTCTTCTCGAAGAGCACAAACTCCTTAGCCGCAAAGTCGAGGGTCTGAAGGTAAAAAACCAGATCCTCGACACCATCTTCTAGGCA
Source organism: Campylobacterales bacterium (assembly GCA_027081015.1). Lineage (GTDB taxonomy): Bacteria > Campylobacterota > Campylobacteria > Campylobacterales > Hydrogenimonadaceae > Hydrogenimonas. The sequence continues at coordinate 21,740 of JALWMA010000019.1, forward strand.
TATCCGGATGATAGAGAAATTTGTAAGATTTGCCATAGAGAAGCCCATACTCAACCATATATTTCTCGTTTTTATGCTCATCCTCTCCGTTTTTGCCTATATAAACATACCCAAAGAGATATTCCCGCCCGCAAACCTCGACAGGATAGTCGTAACCGGCCACTATTCGGGCGCTAGTGCCGATCTGCTCGACAAGATGGCTGTACACTCCATAGAGGACGGCCTCAAAAATCTGAGCGAAATAGATACCATAGAGTCCGTTATCAAAAACGGCTCTTTTTCGATAGGTGCCGACATCAAGCCCGGAAACGATGCGGACCTGGCTCTAAGCGATGTCAAAGATATCATCGCCAATATTCGGCGGGACCTACCTTCGGATATGGACGAACCCATAGCCAAAGTGGCAAAGAGAAGTTTTCCACTGGTCATCATAGCGGTGGCCGGAGATGTTCCGAAAAAGAGGCTGCTTCAGGTAGCGCAGGAGATAAAGGGCGACCTGGCCTATTTCAAAGACCTTAGCGACATAGCAGTATACGGCGATGCCGACGATGAGCTCGACATACTTCTGAATTCCGAAAAGATTGCGGCTTACGGACTTACGAAACGTTCGGTCGTAAGCGCTCTATCGAATATCGCCTCCATATTTCCGATAGGCTCTATCAAGGAGCGGGGCAACCACCTTTTCGTAAGCACGATAAACGGCGAGAAAGATGCCAAGGCCCTGGGTGAGACGCTTTTAAGGATTGACGGAAAGACGATCAGGCTAAAAGATATCGCGGAGGTGAAGTTTACGCTGAGCGATCCGTCTGAGATCTCTCACTTCAACGGCATAAAGAATGTCTCCGTCTCCGTAAGCAAGTCTGAAGATGGTAACGCGATAGCCCTCTCAAAGCAGATCAGGGAGCTCCTTTCGGGCTATTCGAAACGCTATCAGGATCTTACTTTCAGTGTCTACACCGACACCTCCATATGGATAAAGAACCGTCTAAATACCGTAGTCTCAAATATTATTTTCGGTCTGAGCCTCGTATTTTTGTCGATGCTTCTTTTCGTAAATGCCAGAATCGCACTCGTCGTCGCGGTAGGTATTCCGGTTAGTTTCATGATTGGTCTGGTCGCCTCCGAGATTCTCGGCTACAGCCTCAATATGCTCACGCTTCTGGGTACTCTGATAGCCCTGGGTATGCTCGTGGACGAAGCTATCGTCGTGGCCGAAAACATCTACCGCTATATCGAGGAGGGTATGGAGCCGAAAGAGGCGGCCATAAAGGGTTCTGTGGAGATGTTCCCCGCGGTTCTTACCGCCACTATGACTACCGTATTCGCGTTTTTGCCGCTTCTGATGCTCAGCGGCAAGCTGGGAGAGTTCATAAAAGTGCTTCCGGTCATGATAAGCATTCTGCTTGTAAGCTCGCTGTTCGAGGCGTTCTATTTTCTTCCTCTGCATGCGAAAGATATACTCAAGCCTACGAAAGAGGCGAGCTTTACTCGCCGCTTCTGGGAGAAAAACTATGAAATCTACGCGGCCATTTTGCGACCCATGGTCAGACACCGGTATCTCTCCGTCTTTCTTATGCTTCTTTTTATCGGATCGACGACCTACTATCTTGCCAAACAGAGCCGTTTTCAGCTCTTTCCCGATTTCGACACCACCCAGATATATGTAAACGGCGAGGTAGATATAAACAACGACCTTTTCGAAAACGAAAAGATAGTCACACAACTGGAGCGGGAGCTGCTCAAGAGGCTTCCCGAAGAGGATGTCTCTTCGATAACCGCCGTAATAGGACTTAAGGTAGACAGCAACAACAAAGGGGAGCATGCGGACAATCTGTTTCATATATTCGTGAATCTCCATGAGCCGGTTCCGAAGAACTTCTTCGACCGCTACATAAACCCCTACCTCAGCCCTGAGTACAACGACTCAGACATGATGCGAAAGCGCTCGGCGCAGGAGGTGGCCGAGCAGATTCAGAAGATCGTAGAGCCTTTCAGACATAAAAAGGACAGCTACGGACCGCTCTTTAAAGAGCTGAACGTGATAGTGCCGCAGGCCGGTATCGTAAAGAGCGATATCGAGATATCTTTCGGAGGTGATGTGCAAAAGGTGCATTCGGCACTCAAAAAGGTCAAAGACGAGCTCTCGAAAATAGATGGCGTGCATAATATAAGCGACGATGCGAAAGAGGGTGAAGACGAATTGAAGCTCAGACTGAACAGTTACGGGCAGCTGCTCGGATTTACCGAGGGTGCCCTGACCGCCGCACTGCAGCCGTTCTTTTTGAAGGGTGAGTATGCGAAGATGTTCAACGACGAGGGCCTGGTTCGCATACGCCTGGAAGATATGAACAAGGAGCGTTACGAGACGCTGAAGCGCTTCGAACTGCAGGTCCCGGGACGCATGGAGTGGGTGAAGCTTTACGAGATAGCCGATTTCGAGAGAAAGAGGAGCTTCGCGAAGATCTTCAAGGTGGACGGAGAGAGGGTCAGTACCGTCTATGCCTCTTTGAACAAACATACAGTTACATCCGCAGAGGTGATGGAGAGGCTCTCTCCGCTCTTTAAAAGCCTCGAAAAAGAGGGCATATCCATAGATATAAAGGGTGAAGAGAAGGAGAACAGAACTGTAAAACGGGAGATAATCCAGTCGGCGGTAATTGCGATCTTTCTGATCTTCGTGGCGCTTGTCTGGATGTTCGATTCGATCACTCTGCCGCTGATTACACTCTCGACGATACCGCTTTCTATACTCGGAGTTCTGATAGGCCACTACATCATGGGTATAAACCTGACGATGCCAAGCCTCATAGGTATCGTGGGACTCTCGGGAGTTGTCGTCAACGACGGTCTTATAATGATAGATTTCATAAAAAAGTGTAAAGACCTAGATTCGCTGTTGGAGAGGGCAAAGCTAAGGCTAAGACCGATTCTGCTCACATCGATAACGACGGTCCTTGGGCTCTCTTCACTCATGTTTTTCGCTTCGGGACAGGCACTGATTCTGCAGCCGATGGCGGTAACCCTGGGATTCGGACTAATCTGGGCGACGGTACTGAACCTCTATTTCGT
>JALWMA010000020.1 GCA_027081015.1 Campylobacterales bacterium
TATCGACCATGGCGCTTATGTATATGGCGGGTGTTCTATCGTCCGCCGCCCTCAGCCCCTCCAGAAGTTCATATCCGTCGAGTTCCGGTACGTTGATGTCGAAAATGTAGAGGTCGTAGTCGTTGTCATAACTGAGCTCGGCCGCCTCGGCACCGTCGCGGACCCAGTCTACGCCGTATCCGTTCTCTTCGAGCAACTCCTTTATCGTCTCTCCCAACGCCCTGTCGTCTTCGAGAAGCAGTATGCGGCCGCTCACGTCAAACCTCTATGAGATGGCCGACGAACTTGCTCATGTTGTCGAGTATCTCACCGCCGCGGCGGTAACCCAGACCGCACCCTTCGTAAGCGAAGAAGACCCCCGCCTGGTAACTTCTACCCGCAGTGTCTTTGGGCAGTTCGACATACTCCTGATATACGGCCGGCTGCCCCTCGTAAATATCTTCGGCCGCCTCCAGCAGATTCCCCTCGCCATCGAGTATCTTCACGCTTCCCCCTTCCCTTCCGAAAAAGGGTTTTTGCACCTGCTTTATGCCGAGCGGCTCGAACGAGGTCTGCAGGAGCAGCGGATGGTCGGGAAAGAGATCCCACAAGATCTTCATCATCGCCTTGGACTGGAACATCAGCGTATAGGCCGGATTGAGGATGATCGCCTTCTGGTTCTGCATGATCTTCGTCAAAATTCTGGCCAGATCGCCCTCTTCGACCGCCATCACCTCCCACGGTATCAGCTTGAACCAGTACTCGTACTGCTCGTTTTCGAAAAAGATACCATCCTCATCCGAAAACTCCACCTCGTCTACATAGGCGAACTTCGTATGAAATCCGGCATCGTCGGCCATCTTCTGAAGAAGTTTCGTCGTGTTCTCGTCCTCGATGTTTCCGCGCACGGAGCTGAAGAGTATCTTCCACCCCCTATAGTGCTCTTCGAAGAGTTCGATATCGCCGTCGAGCACGATGAGCCTTTTGAAGTTCTCTCTTATCGCTTCGTAGATATTGTTGAACTGCCCCGCCTCGTCGAGCCCGTTCGCCTTCAAAAGTGCCCACTGCACAATCGCGGTTTCAAAAAGCGCAGTAGGGGTATCGGCATTGAACTCCAGCAGCTTTATAGGGTCGCCGCCTACACCGCCGGCGAGGTCGAAACGGCCGTAGATGTGCCAGTGGACATCGTTCTCCCAGCTCTTTTTTACCGCATCTACCAGATTGAACGGTATTCCTATCTCGTGGAAGAGTTCATTCTCTATCACATATTCACCCGCCTCTACGAACATCGCGTAGAGTGTGTTCACCGCTTCGTAGTAGGCCTCCGCCTCATCTTCGGTTATCACTACAGCCTCGTCGCAGACGTAGGGGGTCTTGTCGCTGTCCGTGTGCCAGTAGAAGCCTATCGACTCCAGGAACTCCGGGGTCAGCGGCTCGAGTTTGCGTAGATACAGCATCGCCTCTCCTTACGAACCGAACGTGGAGCGCGAAGAGGTGCCGCTTCTGGAGCCGAAAAAGCCGGAGCGCGTAGATTTCGATGCGCTCGAGCCTCCCGACTTGGCCGCTTTTTTGAAGCTGTTGACGCTACGCTGATAGGCCGAAGGTGATTTGTAGCCGCGCTGTCGGTTCTGCTGGTAGTTCGGATTGTTGAAGAGTTTGCTTCCGATCCAGCTGCCGATTATGGCACCCGCCGCGGACGCCAGAAGCGCTTCGCCCAGGCTGAGCCCCCCCGTATTGGGCTGGGTCAGGGCCGACTCGCCGCTCTCGATCCTCTTCGCCTCCTGCGCAACGAGAGCGTCGAGCTCCTCTTTCGATAGAATCTTTTCACTGCCGTCAAGTTTTCTCAGGATTACCCTTGTCGTGTCGGCCGGATACTCTTCCGCGATTTTGTACTGGTTCGGGGCAACCTCGTCTATGACCACGAACGCCCCCTGCTTCTGGCTCGCCTGTGTAAAAGTGTCTCCGCCGCCCTGGGGCCTCTGCTCGCACCCGGCGAACATTACCATTGCCGCCGCACCCAAAGATCCGACCATTGCGTATGTAGAGACTCTTCTTATGTAGTGTTTCATTACCTCTTCCTTCACAATACTGATGTTACACAAATTCCGGGCCGAGCCCGCAATTTGGCAGGGCCTGACCGGCCCTACAACCCCCTGAAGCTTCGAAATCCAAGATTTCGAGATGATTTTACGCCTTCTGCGTAAACCATTCATGTTACGCAAATCCCGGGCTAAGCCCGCAATTTGGCAGGGCCTGACCGGCCCTACAACCCCCTGAAGCTTCGAAATCCAAGATTTCGAGATGATTTTACGCCTTCTGCGTAAAATCAGATCATAATACAGTTTGCTTTTGCGCCATTTTATCAAAATCGGCGGCCGATGTCACAAACTTGGTATAATTTCGAAATCGAAAACTCCGAAGGGGGAGGCATGCGGCACCTCATCACCACCGACGACCTCAGCAAAGAAGAGATAGAGAACCTTTTCGCCGATGCCGAATCGTACCTTCTAAAACCGCCGCCCAAGCTTCTGCAAAACCGGCTCGTCATAACCCTCTTTTTCGAAAACTCCACACGCACACGCAGCAGCTTCGAGATAGCCGCCAAAAAGCTCGGTGCGGATGTCGTGCATCTCGATGTCGCAAAAAGCTCCACAAAAAAGGGTGAGACGCTCTACGACACGGCGGCCAACCTAAACGCGATGGGGCCGGACGCCATAGTGGTGCGCCACGCCCAGAGCGGTACGCCGTACCAGATCTCGCGCCATGTGGACTGCGCCATCTTCAACGCCGGAGACGGCGCTCACGCACACCCGAGCCAGGCCCTTTTGGACCTCTTTACGATAAAGAGGCACTTCGGCTCCGACATGGAGGGCAAAAAGATCGCGATTGTCGGCGACATAAAGAACTCGCGGGTGGCAAACTCGAACATGCGGCTTCTGCCGAGGTTCGGGCTCGATATAACCCTCGTGGCCCCTCCGCACTTCATGCCCGAAACCGACTTTCCATCCACGAGCAGACTCGAAGATGTACTCGACGATGTAGAGATCATCATGAGCCTCAGAACGCAGACCGAGCGGCACGCGCACCCGATATACGCCAGCCTCAAAGATTACGCCGCAGACTACTGCATAACCAAAGAGCTGATAGGCGAGCGCGACATTCTGCTGCTGCACCCGGGCCCGGTGCATAGAAACATAGATATAGACGACGCGATGCTGGCCGACCCGCGATGCAAAGTGCTCGAGCAGGTCAGAAACGGTGTGGCTGTCAGGATGGCGGCGCTGAAAAAACTGATTCTCGCGAATGGATAGACTCTCGGCCCTCGCAAAAGAGGGCAGACCCTTTCTCTTCGTCATCTCCTACGACAAGAGCGAAGTTTTCGCCAAACCCCTGGACCGGCTTCCACCCGATATTCGGGTATCGTTCAAAAAGGGGCCCAAGGCCGGGTACCCGCCCCCGCGGATGATAAAGAAGCCGGTACCATTCGCGACATACTCCGACGCCTTCAAAAAGGTGATAGAGCAGATAGAGGCGGGCAATACATATCTTCTGAATCTGACATTTCCTACACCGATTGAGATCGATTTGAGCCTGGAGCAGATCTACGAGCGGGCAAACGCCCCATTCAAACTCCTTTTCAAAAACCGCTTCGTCTGCTTCTCCCCCGAGCCCTTCGTAACGATCGAAAACGACACAATCAGTACGTTTCCGATGAAAGGGACCATAGACGCCTCCATACCCGATGCCGCCCAAAAGATCATGGCCGACGAGAAGGAGATGGCCGAGCATGTGATGGTGGTCGACCTGCTCAGAAACGACCTCGGCATAGTCGCCGAGAGGGTGAGGGTCAAAAAGTTCCGGTATATAGAGAGCATAGTGACGGCCGACAAGACGCTTCTTCAGGTAAGCTCACACATAGAGGCGAAGCTAAAAAGCGACTGGCCCTCGCGGCTTGGCACCATCATCGATTCGCTGCTTCCGGCAGGCTCGATAACCGGCACGCCGAAAAAGAGGACCTGCGAAATCATAGAGTCGATCGAATCGCACGAAAGAGGCTTTTTTACCGGCGTATTCGGAGTCTGCGACGGCAGGAGTCTGTGGAGTGCCGTGATGATCCGCTATATCGAGCAGACTCCGCTGGGGCCGGTCTACAAAAGCGGCGGCGGAATAACGATAGATAGCGACCCGGAGTCGGAGTATCGGGAGCTCATAGACAAAGTCTACTTTCCACTCTGATAGAAAACATTTTTCTAAAACTCAATCGCTATCCGGCGTATTGAAGGCCCTGTCTCCGGTATCTCCCAGGCCCGGAACGATATAGGCGTCCCTGTTTAGATGGGGATCTATCCGGGCTATATGGATCGAAACCCCCGGAAACGCCGCAGCCACCCTCTCGACCCCCTCTTTGGCGCCTATTACGTTAAGAGAGACGATAGCATCGGGGCCACGTTCGGAGATCAGAGAGAGGGCATCATGCAAAGAGCCGCCCGTGGCGACCATAGGGTCTACGACTATCACCGTCTTTCCCTTCAGATCGGGAACTCTGTCGTAGTAGAGGCGGCTCTCGTGCGTCCGCTCGTCACGCTTCATGGCCAAAAAACCGCCCTCCGCATCCGTAAGCACCTCCAAGACACCCTCCTGCATCGGCAGACCCGCACGAAGGATGGATACGCATACCACCCTGCTCTCATCCACGAACGTTCCGACGAACCCACCCTGCCAGGTCAAAATTTTTCGCTCCGCCAAAGGGAGGCTCTCTGCCGCTTCGGCCAGAAGCAGTTTTGCCAGCTCTTTGAGCCGGTGCCGAAAAGCCATGGCGTCGCACTGTGCGTCTCTAAGAGTGTTTACGAGGTGTATAGCAAGCGGTGAACTGCTCTGGTTTATCATGACTCTCCCTTTATAAGACTTTTTTCATCATCGCGCATATATTCTGGCTGAAGTACGACACCTGTTATACCGAAACGCTCTTTGAGCATCTTTTCTACCTCTTCGATCCTACGGGTCGTCTCTTTCAGGGTGAGGTTCCTGCTGAAATCGAGATGCGCCTGCAAAAATATCTCCCTGTCGCCCAGGCGCCAGAGATGAATCCGGTGAATATTCTCTATGTCGGGTATTTTGGAGACCTCTTCGGCAATCTCCCCGATATCCACACCTTTGGGAGCAAACTCCATCAGTATGGCCGTAGACTCCCGTATCAGCGAGACCGAAGCGAAGATCAGATAGAGTGCTATGAGTATGGAGATCAGAGGATCCGCCCAGTAGATTTGCCACAGGTGGATCGCCGCACCGCCCGCCACTACCGCAACCGAGGTGAGAGTGTCCCCAAGCAGGTGCAGATATGCGGCCCTTATGTTCATGCTCCCCTCCGCTTCCGCTTCGAGCAGCCAGATGCTGCCGCCGTTTACGACCACCCCGAGTGCTCCCAGAGCCATGACCAGTGACGAGACGACCGGCTGTGGGTTGTAAAACCTGATAACCGATTCATAGATAAGATATAGACCTATACCTGCCAGTACGGAAGAGTTGAAAAGAGCCGCTATGATCTCCGCGCGCTTGTAACCGAAAGTACCGAACCTGGTCGCTCTTTTGGAAGATATTTTCTGCGCGATGTAGCTTATGGCAAGGGCGGATACATCACTGAAGTTGTGCAGAGCGTCACTCAAAAGAGCCAGCGAGCCGGATATGATGCCGCCAACTATCTGGGCGACGGCAATGACCACATTGAGCACAAGGGCGAGCAGAAGCCTGCCCCCGCTCACTCCGTGAAGGTGAATGGCCATCTTTTTGCTCCTACTCTTTCGCCGTAGGGAGGGCTGCATCTTTCCAGCCTATGATACCGCCTCTTATATTGACCGGCCTGAATCCCCTCTCGGCAAGAAGCCTCGAAGCCTTTACACTGCGGTGGCCGCTCCTGCAGTAGACCAGAATCGGCCCCTTTTTGTAGGACTCCAGCTCATCGAGCCTCTCTTCAAGCTCCTGCAGCGGAATCAGCTTCGCACCCTTCAGGCGGCCATCCTGCCGATACTCCCGCTCTGTACGAACATCCAGAATCACGATATCGGGATCTTTTTTGATCATCTCGTACGCTGCGGCCGGTTCTACGCTTTCGAAGTCGGCAAATATGATCCCTTTGCTGTAGAGAAAATAGAGTCCCGCCAGCAGAAGAAGTCCGCCTACAAAAAGATTACTGAAACTGCCGAACTTTTTCATAGATACTTCACCTTTGCACCCTTTACGGTGTATAGATATATCTTACCTCAAAAAAGCTTGAAAAATTGCGTGATTTTCGGTTTTTAAAGAGATTTGTGAAGCGGAGGCACCCGCCGCAAAAAGAGCGGGGGAGCAGGAGTTACCAGCGTGAAACGATCGCCAGGTTCACACGTGCGTAACGCGGTATTTCGTTACCGTCATAGTATCCGGTTTCGGTGCTCACCATACCCGAAAGGTCTATCTGAAGCTGCTTGAAACCGAGGCCCAGGCCGCCGGTCAAAACGGTTCCGAACGTATCGTCGGCGATGTTCTGCATCGCTCCAAACCTTAGAGAGAACCACTGGGTCGGATGTATATTCACACCGCCGCCAATATATTGCGAGTCTATGTCGTCGAGGAAGGTTTTATTGGATGTGAGGTCGAAATCGACGGCTATATCGAGCCAGTGGTCGAGCCCGGCATAGTAGACCCCGGCACGAACCATCGGGTCGATCTTGTAGACTTCGTTCGTCACGGTATCGAACTCCGGTGTGTTGAGGTTTTTGCCGACTATGCCGAAGCGGAGGTTCGGCTCCGCTTTCGGAGTGTAGTAGGCACCGAGATCCACACCCAGTGCGGACGACCTTCTATCGCGATCCTTGAAAGAGTCGCTTATATCTCCCGAGGAGGTATCTATGCTCACTTTGGTATCGTAGGTTATGCCGTACATATACTTGAGTGCACCGCCCACACCTATAGTGCCGGCCTGGGTTTCGAAAGCGTGGCCGTAGCCGAAAGGCACCTCACCCACACTCATACCTTTTAGAGAGAGATATGTATGTCCGTTGTTAATCGCATACTCGAGCGAAGAGCTCTCGTAGGTAGCCTGATCCGACACCGCATAGGTATCCGTAACCGGATCGTACGAGTAGTACTGCATCGTATTCTGGTCATCGTAAACTATCAGGTCGAGGCGGTTGGGATCTATCACCGGAAATGCTGTAGCTTCCGAAGTGATATAGAGGCCGATGCCGAAATTTTTAACCTGTACACCGAACGCACCCCCGGGGGTCAATACGATTCCGCTTGTCTTGCCGGACATATCTTTGAGCACACCGAGAGCATCCTCCATCCTGGCGCTGTCTCCGTTGGCCGTATTGCTACCGTTTACAGGCGCATTGTCGGCGATTCTTTGCAGGGTTCCGGTAAAATCGTCTCTGTTCAACCTGTCGAGGTTTTCAGCGAGGTTGTATTCGGAAACTCCGACTCCGCCGGAGAGGACAATCTCGGTCGTATAACCGTTTACGGAGAGAAGCGCAGGGTTGTAATATGTAGCCATCGAACCGGTCGCACTCGCCACTCCGGCACCGCCCATACCCATACTCTCGAACCCGAGAGGTTGAAAGCTCATCGCACTGGCAGCGGAAGCTGCGATACATAGACCGAACCCTTTTCTAATCCATTTTTGCATCGATACTCCTTGAGATAAAAATTTATCTAAAAATCGTCAACTCGATAGAAATGTGAATAGAGTCTGCAATCACTATTCACATAAAAAACACGGTTTTTCAATTAATCTAATTATAGATTAACTCTTTTAAACACGTTCAAACTCCAAATTCTACAAATTTTACTCTTTTTTTCAACTTAATGTTTATGGCTTGGCTCACTACAGCCGATGTTTTCAACTCGATAAAATTAAGCTTCAAACAACCGTCCATGAAAGGGGATTCAACCAGCACCTGCTTCCATTCAATAAACATTTATTGATGATTTACTATAATCCGGTACTATTGCACAAAAATCGAAGGAATGTATTGGCCCTTTACTACATCAAGGAAGGCGATACCGTTGTCAAAGAGTGCGGCGATGATGCAGTCGTGATCTCGCCCTCTCTCTACTGGTATGCGTATGCCGAATTTCCTACAAGGTCACTTGCCAAAGCCAAAAGGCTGGCCGACAGCTACATGGCTTCGCGCCCCTCATCCTACACCTCGATATATGTAGAAAGGAGAGGGGACGGATTCGACTGCTACGCATACGACGAAGCGCATCTACGGTCGCTGATGGAGCCGCACACCTCCTTCCGAACACCGGCCTATTTTCTTCAGCAGTTTTCGCGCCAGCTGCCGCTGCGCATAGACGAAAACCTGACTGCCGAGGCGATAAACGGCATTGCCGTAGAGATTAGAGAGAGCGCTACCGCCCTTCCGGCACTCGAATCACTCGACTTCAATGCCGCCGCCAAGCCGTTCAACAAAGCAGGCACCGGGGGCTTTCCCAAAAGGCTTGCATCCGTGCTTCTGGCGCTTCTGTTTGCGACTGCGGCCGGAGACCTTGCCCTGAGATACCAGAAACTCCATGCGCTCGAAGAGCTGAACGGAGCCGGCGAGAGCGGAAAATCGATGTACGAGATAAAGGCCCTGCTGAAAAGATACTCCAAAATCGATGCGGAGCAGAGAGAGGTCAGAAGAGCGGTTAAAGAGGCTCTGTCGTCGCCCGTGAAATCGCTCGAGTGCTATCCGAAAAAGGGGTGCAGACGTGAGTAGTCCGAAACTGTTCGCCGCCCTCTTCGCGCTGATACTCATGCTATGGGCAGTGGCCGCCCTCTATCTTGAAAAGAGGACATCCCGAATCCAGGAGGAGTTTTTAAGAAAAAAAGAGATGACGGCCAGATATGAAGCTCTAAGAGGCCTATGGTCCGAAAAAGCCCAAAAACTGGCCGTTAAACAGATGGAGACCCTGCTCAGGATCTACTCCGTAAAACCCAAAACAGAGAAGAGGGGAGGCAAAAAGATATACACCTTCACTCTCGATGCGGCAAAAGCGGACAAGGTGTTGACAAAACTACTTAACAGCACACTGATCATAGAGGCGTTCTCCGCCAAACGGATCGCAGACGACAGCCTGGAGGTCAGGGTGGAGGTTGCGCTGTGATCCGGGTGAAACGGATATCGGCGGTTTTGAGTGCCGCCGTTGCGTTTGTTCTTCTTACGGCGCTTTTCATATCGAAAGAGAGACTCTGCAACATGGCCGTAAACAGTGCCGCCGAAAAGGCGGGTGTGACCCTCTGCTTCGACGGGTACGGCACCGGGGCTTTCGGCTGCGGCATGAAACATATCACCCTCCTCTACGGCCACTCCCCTGTCGCAAAGATAAAAAAGGCCGATTTTTCTCTTTGGAAGATGGAGGCATCAGGCATAAGGCTCGAGGGGCTCGCCGCCGATATGATGCCTGAAAAGATCGAGACGGTAACGTTTCTGCCCCTAAGCGGCAGGATCCGTTCGACGGGCGATTTCGGAGTACTCGACGGCAACATATCGCTAAGCGGCCGCAAAATCGTGCTGGAGCTAAAGCCCTCCTCCCTTATGAAGAGGAGATTCTCCGCGACACTGCGGACATTCAGATACAGAAACGGAAAGTATACCTATGCGATCTCGTTTTGAGGCTATGGCGACCCCTGTTTCGCTGATTCTGCTGCTGCTTCTATGCGCCAAACTCACAGCAGTAGTAGTCGACGCCTTTTTGCCCCCTCTGCCGCGGCTGGAGTGCAGAAGCGAGATCGAAAAACCGAGCTACACCTACCGTTTCGCATCGGCGTTCGGATTAAAGAGTGCGCCGGCGGCGACAACGAAGAGCCAGGCCCCCGCTCGCAAACAGGTGTCGCTGAGGGGGTATACCCTGAGTATGACGGCGATCGGAACTCCGAGCATGGCGATCATCGCAAAAAACGGAAAGAGCCGGCTCATCAGCCTGGGAGAAGAGATAGACGGTTTCAAACTGGAAGAGGTCTACACCGACAGGGTGAAGCTGAGCAAAAGCGGCCGAGAGTACTGGTTGAGCATGAAAAAGAAAGAGGGTACCGAGACCATTAAAACCGGTATGGGGAAAAAAACCAAAAAACCCGAGCGCGAACTCATAGAGCAGGTGCGCCGGGAGGGGGACACATTCTTTGTTCCGCGTGAACTGCTGAGCGAGATGCACGATCTTAAAAAGATATTCAGATATATCAGCATAAACCCGCTATATAGGGAGAACAAGCTGGTAGGTTTTGCCGTTTCCAACGTGAAAAAGGGGTCTGTTTTCGATAAAATGGGCTTGAAAAAACGTGATATCATAGAGAAGATAGACGGCAAACCGATAAAGAGCGAAAGCGACGCCTTTGCCTATTTCAACAGACTCGAACAACTCAATTCGCTCTCTCTGACCATCAAGCGCGGAAAAGAGAGCAAGGAGCTCAAATATGAGATTTATTAAAATAATAGCGGCGATGCTGCTGTTTCCGCTTCTGCTCAATGCGGAAAAGATTACGATCAATTTCAACGATACACCCATTAGAGACGTCATCCGGTTCGTCGCCAAACAGACGAACAACAACATACTCGTAACCGACAAGATAACCGGGAATGTGAACTTCATCTCGCAAAGTCCGATCGACAAAAAAGATCTGATCCCCCTTCTTACCCAGATTCTGCAGAACAAAGGGTACACCGTGGTAGACGGGAACAACGGCTACATTCTCGTAACGCGTGCCGCAAACGCCAAAAAGCTCGCCGCCCCGGCAGGCAAAAAGGCGAAGGCCGGAATGGTGACCAAGATAATTCCCGTTCACTACATAAAAGCGGCCAACGCGGTCCAGAAACTGCGATATCTGAGCAGCCAGTTCGCATCGGTAACCTTCGACAACGACAAAAACATAGTAATAATCAGCGACTACCCGAAACATATCGAAAACTTCGAGACCACCCTCAAAAAGATCGACAGGCCCATGCGCAAAGATATCCGATTCGTATCTTTGAAGAATGCCGACGCCGCCTCGGCCGCCAAAAACCTCAGCGCAATCTTCAAATCGCTCACCACCACGTTCAGATTTCCGGTGACCCTCAAAGCCGATGCAAAAAGCAACAAGATCATCGTCATAGCGGACTCATACGACATCGAAAGAGCGGTGAACATAGTCAAGGAGTACGACTCCCAAAACAGTGCGAAGGAGATGGCGAGTGACGTCATCTTCCTAAACAACGCCGAAGCCGCCGCGACGCTCAAGATCGTGAACGGACTGATGAAGAGTTTCGACAAGCAGACGCAGGCACAGGTTTCTATTCAGGCCAAGGAGGATATCAACGCCATCGCCATCACGGGCACTCCAAAAGCTGTAAAACTGATTAGTAGGGTTATCAGAAAACTCGACATAGAGCAGCAGCAGGTATATATAAAGGCTCACGTATACGAGATTAGCCAGAACAGGCTGAACAACCTGGGCGTGAAGTGGGGCCTTGCCGGCGGCGCGACAGCGGGAAACCTGATAGCGACCTCCATCTTCAATATGGGCGGCTCTTCATTCGTGCTGCCTTCTACGCTCGCAAATACCATAGATTTCGGAACGACCACCAAGGGTGTGGCGATAGGCGCGATCATCGATCTGCTCAAACAGAAGGGGGCCGTCAATGTCGTCTCCGAACCCAACATTCTGTGCATAAACAACAAGAAGTCCACCGTCTATGTGGGCAAGACCATCTCGATCCTTACAAGCCAGGCGACAGGCAACGACACCACATCGCTCACAAGAAACACCTACAGCAGGGAGGATATCGGCCTGACTCTCGAAGTGAAGCCGCAGATAGCCAGCGACAACAAGGTCCTTATAGAGGTCAAGACAAAGATCGAAGATATCGACCGCGCAAGCACCGTGGCCGCTGACAGACCCACTACACTCAAACGCGAGGTGAATACGGTCTCCATCGTCAACGACGGCGAAAGTGTGATAATAGGCGGGCTATTGAAAAACTACTACTCGAAAGCGGTATCGAAGGTTCCGCTGCTCGGAGACCTGCCTTTTCTCGGGGGGCTCTTCAGCTCCACTTCGGAGAGCACAGACCAGATAAACGTAATAGTCATACTGACACCATACATCATCAAAAACAGCGATTCCCTTGCGCAGATACAGCAGAAGATCGCAAAGAGCGAAGAGCTTAAGGCCAGGCTGGCGAAGATTCTGGAGAAAGAGCTCGAGAAGGGCGGCGAAAAGAGCGGGGAGGAAGAATGACCAAAAGTCCGATCAAAGCGGAACCCGAGATCTACACCGATGTAGCCGATCTCGATTTTTACATAAAAAACGGGCTTCTTTTCGGCATCTACAAAGGGGAGCCGCACGCATTCATACGTGAAAACCCCGATGCCGACATGCTCAACGCCCTTTCGCATTTCGGTGCGAAACTGCCTCTCGCGATACTCGACGAAGAGAGCTACGACGCTCTTAAAACCAGTTTTCTCGAGCTTAGAAGCGAAGAGGGAATCGGAGGGGTGGAGGGGTTCGAAACTCCCGAAGAGATAGAGAGTTTCCTCCAAAACGAAGATCTCCTCGCAAGCGAAGACTCCGCCCCTATAATACGCTACGTAAACTCCCTCTTCGTTCAGGCACTAAAGCGGCGCGCCACGGACATTCACATAGAGACCTTCGAAAAAGAGGGTGACGTACGTTTCCGCATAGACGGCGTCCTGAACAGGATCGCCACACTCAACAAAGGGGCGATAGGCTCCATAATAAACCGTATCAAGGTGATCTCCAACCTCGATATTTCGGAGTCCCGTATTCCTCAAGACGGCCGCACTAAGATCACGATAGCCGGTGCGGGCGTAGACGTGCGCGTCTCCATCCTTCCCACCTACTATGGTGAAAAGGCGGTTCTGAGGCTCCTCATGAGGGGGGAGTCGATACCCTCGCTGCAGCAGCTCGGCTTTTCCGAAGAGATCTTTACGAAGCTCAAATCTCTTCTGAAGCACAGCTACGGCATGATTTTGATAACGGGCCCCACGGGAAGCGGAAAATCGACGACTCTGCACTCGTTTCTGAAAGAGATAGACCATGAGCACTACAACATAGTGACGGTCGAAGACCCGGTCGAATACAACGCCGAAGGGATAAACCAGATACAGGTAAACGAGAAGGTCAACCTCACCTTCTCCGAAGCGCTTCGCTCCATTCTTCGCCAGGACCCCGACGTCATAATGGTCGGAGAGATGCGCGACACCGAAACGGCCAAAATAGCCACACAGGCCGCGATGACGGGCCACCTGCTGCTCTCCACGCTCCACACCAACAGCGCATCCGCCGCGATCCCGAGGCTTGTGGATATGGGCATAGACCCCTTTTTGGTAAGCTCCACCCTCATAGGGATAATCGCCCAGCGGCTGGTGCGCATACTCTGCCCGCACTGCAAAACCTCCTATACACCCAGCGACGAGGATATACGCTATTTCGACCTTCCCCACGACATTTCGCTCTTCGGACCCAGTGGCTGCGACAAATGCGGCGGCACCGGCTACATAGGGCGGCGTGCCATCGGAGAGATCATCGTCGTGGACGAAGCGTTTGCCGCCCGGATCAAAAGCGGTGCGGACGAGCAGAGTCTCAAGCGCTACCTTCTCGAACACACGGACTTCAGGCCGATGTTTACAGAGCTTCGCAGAATGGTTATAGAGGGTGAAACGAGCATCCCCGAAGCGGTCCGCATAGGAGTCAAGAGTATATGACCTTCCGCTACAAGGGGTACGACCGCTCCGGCAAACGCGTAAAAGGGGTCGTAGAGGCGGCAGGCATCGAGGACGCCAAAGAGCAGCTCAGGCATATGGGAGTTCTGGCCGAAAGCGTCAAGGCCCGCCAAAACCTCTTCATAAGCGAGCTCCCTCCGTCTCTCACCGCCGCACTGGGGCGAAACCTCAGCCTCTACCTCAAAGCCGGAATCTCCCTGCCGAGAGGACTGCACCTGGTTGCGGAGAACTACCCCGCACGCTCCAAACAGCACCGCTTTCTGGAGGAGGTGGCAAGGCTCATAGAGAGCGGCGGCTCCTTCTACGACGCGCTCTCCGCCCAGGGTATCTACAGGGTGCCGCCCTTTTTTCTGCAGACGGTAAAGGTGGCGCAAAAGAGCGGAAATCTCGAGATGGTACTTCTTGAGCTCTCCGACTATGTACAGGAGCAGGAGCGTATAAAAAGAGATGTCGTAAAAGCCTTCATCTACCCCACTTTCATACTTCTCATAGCGGTCGCCATGATAAACTTCATGCTTACGACGATCATTCCCAAAATCGTCGATATGTTCGAGGCGACAAAGAGCGAACTGCCCGCTTCTACGAAAGTGACTCTGGCCCTGTCGCACTTTTTCCAGGCATATTCGTGGGCTATGCTGATAGCCGCCGCCGTAATAGCTGCGCTTCTGGCCCTTTCGTGGAAAAAGAGCGAACGCTTCGGCTACATGATGGACGCATCGCTGCTTAAAATCCCGCTTTTCGGCAGTATGATCACAGCGATGGAGCTCGGGCGTTTCGGCCGCGTGATGGCCCTGCTGCTTCAAAGCGGAGTACCCTTCGCACAGGCTCTCAACTATGCGGCCCAAACTGTCGGAAACCGTTATCTTCGCAAACTTTTCGGTAAAATAGCGACACAGATCGTGGAGGGAAAAAGCTTCACACAGGCGGTACGCGAAAACGTAAAAAGGGGAGAGATTCCTAACGACTTCATAAACGCCGTCGCGCTGGGAGAAAAGAGCTCGCATCTGGCGTTCTCGCTAAAGAGTCTCTCCGAACTCTATGCGGAGCAGAACCGTGACCGAATAGAGGTGATGCTGGCACTCCTGGAGCCTATACTGATGCTGGTTATCGGCGGAATCATCGGCTTTTTGGTCATATCGATGCTGCTGCCGATCTTTTCGATCAGCTTGGGCGGATAGTGTTGAGTGCTGAGTTTTTAGGAGGTTGAATGAGATGCAGGAATCTTGAAGTATGGAAACGGAGCTGTCGGTTGAGTGTAGAAATTTACAAGCACTTTGAAACGTGTGTATATTACGGTTTCAAAGACCAGACCACACGCAATTCACTTTCAGTCGCCGGCAAAAATGTTATCATCACTCAAAAAAAATTACACGAAGGATAAATAGCATGAACACTACTCCCTCAACACTACCCGCTCAAAACTCAAAACTGAAGACTCAAAACTCGAAATCCCGTAAAGCCTTCTCGCTGCTCGAGCTGATGATAGTCATCATCATCCTCGGGTTACTCAGCGCCCTGGTTCTGCCCAACCTGATAGGCAAGGCCGAAAGCGCGAAGCGTAAACTGGTCTGCATCCAGATGAAGAATATAGAAGAGGCCCTGAAGTCGTTCAAGTTCGACAACGGCATGTACCCTACAACCGAAGAGGGTCTTGAGGCGCTGCTGAAAAACCCGGACCCCGAGAAGTATACGAACTACTCGCCCACCGGATATTTCGAGAGCAAGCACCTCCCCAAAGATCCGTGGAAACATAGATATATCTACATCAACAACGGCGGAGAGATAGACATCATCAGCCTCGGCGCGGACGGCAAAGAGGGTGGTGACGGCGAAGCCGCGGATATCACGCTCAAGGAATGCGAAAGGCAGTAGGGGTTGAGAGAGCGGGCGAAAGATGGATTCACGCTGATAGAGCTGCTCATCGTACTTCTTTTGATGGGCATAGTCTACGCGCTCGCCTTCAGCTACATGATGCCGAAGAGCGAAAAAGAGGCCGATTCGGAGCTGACACTCGAGACGATCGGCAAATTTTTCCGCTCGCAGGAGCTATACGGCAAGGCTGCAATGACACTCTACTGCAAAGAGAGCGGTGTCTGCACGCTTACGGGCGGCAAAGAGCCGGTATCGGGTATCACTCTGCGCGGTATCGGCAGAGCCTACATCGTAAACCCCGACGAGACTTTTCAATCCATAGACTACCCCCATATCAAGATAGGAGCGGACGAGTTCCGGCCGATACTCACCGTACACTGCAGGGCGGACGGCCTCTTCGATCCGCAGGTTGCCAGAAGGGGTGATAGATGGTACTACCTCCACCCCTTCGGCAGGGTCTACAGGTTCAGCGATCCGGTCTCGATGGTATCGTTCATGCGCAAAAGCGACTATCTTCCCGACAGAGCCGGTTATGCACAGTAGAGGTTTTACACTTCTGGAAGTGCTTCTTAGCATCTTCATCCTCTTTACGATGGGGCTTGCACTGCTCAAATTCGACGGCTGGATCAAAGATGAGATAGGCAGGTACAAAGAGAAATCTATGCTGCTATACACCTCTACGCCCAACCTCTTCGAGAGCAGGCGAAGCAGTTTCAAAAAAGAGTCCCTCTACGATATGATGAAGTTTCCGAGACTCAGGGACGACGAAGTCTTCTGGCTCAAAAGGAGTTCGGCAAATATAGAGGTGGGCAAAGGCGAAAAAAGGACCATCTTTCAAAGCGGCGAACTGGACCTTACCTATATGCTCTACCCCGTAACCGTCAAGCGGGACGACATCCAGGCGGGCTTTGTCAGGATAGTGCCGTGAAACGCGCCTTCACCCTCGTCGAGATGCTCATATCCATAATGCTCACCGCGATAGTATTCACATACATCTACGCCGCACTGAACGATCTGAAAAAGAGCCAGGTGCGCTATATGGAGTCGGCCGGCAAAGTTACATCGGCGCAGACGATATTCTCGCTCTTTACAAAAGATTTCACCCAGCTTCGAGGTGCGGCCGACATAGCGCACGAAGCGGGGTACGACCGGGTATCCCTGACGACGGACAACACCGTATACGGGATCGCACGCCCCTGGGTACACTACTTCGTAAGCGCGAAATCTAGAGCCCTGATAAGGGTGGAGTCGACAGCCCCCATAGAGTTTTTGACCGCAAACTACATCGGCGATGCAAACGGAACCTACTTCTTCGCCGACAAGCTGGCCGAAGGGTGCGACTCTTTCAGGGCGGCACAGAGGGGCGATCGGGTAGAGATCCTTTTAAGGTGTGAAAATATCGCACCCATTGCACTTACACTCTACAAAGGCGGCCTGTGAGACGCGGAGTGGTACTCTTCATAACGCTCGCCATCATACTCATGCTCTCTACCGTGGTTATGCTCTTTTTGAGAGAGGGGGACGAGATAAAGAGGAGCCTGCGCCGAAATATAGCCGATATACAGATGAACCTGCTGCTAAACGACATGAGCGGATTTCTCAAAAGAGAGAACTTTTCGCAGGATGACATATTCTACGGCTCAGAAATTCCGGTCTCCCTCGATCTGGGCAGAGTGACGGGCACAATCTCATTCACCTCAGCCCAAAACCGAATAAACATAAACCGCTTCATCGAGTCGGTCCTGCACGACCAGCAGGCGCTCATGAGCTTTCTGGACTGGCTCGACACTCTAAAACTGAAAAACCAGCCGCTGCTCATATCGATACTGCTCGACAGCTACGACAGAGACAGATACGAAAGAATGGACGGAAGCGAAATAGTCCTCGAAAAGCCGTGGTTTCAAAACGGAGCCGTCGCTAACGAACGGGCACTGACCGCAATCTTGCACCGCTACCGTGAACTGAGCGGCGACCGGAACGTATCGCTGGAGCGCTGGTTGGATGTTTTCGGTTTCGACGGCGATACCATCGACCTGAACTACGCCGACAGGGACCAACTGAAGCTGCTCTATCCCGACCTCCCGCAGATAGCGGTGGAGACCATTGCAAAACATGCCGTGCGCTATGGAAGCGTCGAAGAGATACCGATAGATCCCGCTTCGAGATCGAAGCTGCTGCAGAGACGCTTCGGAATCCAGCCTGTACTCAAAAGCGACGACATAACGGTAGATATAGAGTTCACTACCGCCCAGGAGTGCAGCGGGCGTATGGGATTTACGATGGGTATCAAAAAAAAGAGGATAAGCGCGCTGAAACTTTCGGCGATACGCTGCCCCTGAAAAGGGGCCCTGCACCTTCGGCAGACTCCCGTTACGCAGCCGCCCGGGGCTCTTTTGGTATAATTGCGTTTAAAATTAGGGTCTTCATGAGAGTAGCTATAGTCCGACTTACCGCAATGGGGGATGTCATTCACACGATGGCAGCCCTGCAGTTTGTCAAAAAAGCGAGACCGGATATAGAGATCACATGGTTCGTCGAAGAGAAGTTCGCACAGATACCTGAAAATAGCCCGCATATCGACAAAACAGTACCCGTAAACCTCCACCGTTTCAAAAAATCTTTTTCACTCTCCGCGCTCAAAGCTGAGGCCCGCAAGGTAAAAGAGAGCGGCCCCTTCGATCTGGTCATAGATGCCCAGGGACTCATGAAGTCTGCCGTTTTGGCGCGTATCGCCGGCAGGAGCGTGGCCGGGCTCGACTACAGCTCCGCGAAAGAGGGAGCGGCCTCGTTTCTCTACAGCCGAAGATTCGCCGTAGAGTGTTCCGAAACGGCTCCGTTTAGATTCGCCTCACTCATAGCGAAATCTCTGGGTATGCAGATTTCCAAAGAGATGCTGCTCGAAAAGGAGCCATACCTGTACTTCCAAGAAGATGGCGAGTGCGAAGAGATCTCGACCTATTTCGACAGGGAGAAAAAGAGCGTACTCATCGTAACAGCGGCAAGCAACGAGAGCAAAACCTACCCGCCCGAAAAGTTCGCGGAGCTTGCCGGTATGCTGGGTGAGTTCAACCTTCTGCTGGTTGCGGGAAGCGAAGCGGAGAGGGAGTCGGCGAAGAGGATCGCGGAAACTTCGAATGCTACGCTTCTTCCGAAAATGAGCCTCAACGCCCTCAAGTACGCCGTATCGCGCTGCGATCTTCTGATAGGTGCGGATACGGGCCCAAGCCACATGGCTTGGGCCATGAACCGCCCTTCGGTGCTTCTTTTCGGCTCGACCCCCAAATCGATGATGATGGAGACCCCCGGAAACATCGCCGTAACATCCGGCGCGAAGGTGCATCCGTGCCGTTTCGACAAGAGCGACCGATCAATCGCGAAGATCGAACCCGAACGTGTAGCCGAAGAGGCGAGAAAGCTGCTTGCATGAGAGACAGAGTCTATCTGACCCTCTTCAATCTCTTCAGATGGGTTGTGATACACACGCCCCAAAAGATAAAATCGCCCTTCATAAAGGCTCTTGCCCGGCTCATATATCTGCTCGACAGAAAACACCGGCGCATAGCGAGAGTCAACCTCGACCTCGCATTCGGCGAGACGATGGGCGACAAAGAGAAGGAGAAGATAGTCAAAAAGACATACGAAAACCTCCTCTTCAACCTCGCCGATTTCGTGCAGAACCAGGGAATCGACAAAAAGAGCCTGCTTGAGAAGGTGGAGTTCAAAAACACCGAAATCGTCGAGTCGGCAATGAGCTCGGGCAGACCCGTCGTTTTCATAACAGCCCACTACGGCAACTGGGAGCTTCTGCCGCTTGCCACGGCCGCCAGGTTCGGCCCCATCACCGGTGTGGGGCGGCCGCTCGATTCGAAAGTGATGAATGAGATTCTAAGTGCGAACAGGGAGCAGTTCGATATAAAGGTGGTTCAGAAAAAGGGGGCTATGAGAGAGCTTATGAAGGCCCTGAAGAGCGGCCGTTCGGTCGGGCTACTTGTAGATCAGAACACGGCCGAAAACGAAGGGCTTCTAATCTCTTTCTTCGGCAAAGAGGCGCGCCATACACCGGCGGCGGCCCTGCTTGCGATGCGAACGGATGCGGTTATCATCCCCGCTTTCATAACGACCGAAGACCACATCCGCTACCGGATAGAGTACTACCGACCGCTCGAGATTCAAAAAGATGGGAGCAAAGAGGAGCGGATACTAAAAAACGTACAGGCGCAGGCCGACATCACGGAGCGGGTGATCCGCAAAAAACCGGACGAGTGGTTCTGGCTCCACAAGCGGTGGAAGAACCGCTTCGAAGATCTGTATAACGGGAGACAACATGACAATAAATAGATTAAAACTACCCCAAAGAGAGAGACTCGATCTCTGGATCAACTACCTCATCGTAGCCCTCGGCTTTACACTCCCCATATCGATTGCCGTAAACAATGTGCTCCTGGTACTCATCCTCATTCTATGGCTTGCGGCCGGGGATTTCAGGGAGAGGTGGCAAAGGATAAAACGTAACGGGGCGGCCATCGCCATCATGATATTTTTCGCCTTCCATTTCGTTGGTCTAATATATAGCAGCGACCCCGCAACGGGCCTCAAAGAGATCATAACACGAGAGCAGCTTCTTCTCTTTATGCCTCTCTTCATATCTGTAATAAGGCCCGAGTTCATAAAAAAAGCTCTCAGCGCATTTCTGCTCGCTATGATGATCTCGGAGGTGCTCTCTTACGGAATGTATTTCGACCTCATCCACATCCCGTGGCACGACTATGCCAAAGAGCCGTTCCCAACCCCCTTTGTCAGCCATCTCTCCTACTCGCCGATGGTCGCCTTCGCCGTGATACTTCTTATTCACCGCATCATCTACGGCGACGAGAAGAGGTGGGAGAAGATCGTATACCTCTTTTTTATGATCACCATGTCTTTGAATATCTTCATAAGCGGCGGACGTGCCGGGCAGGTAGGCTTTGTCGTGATTCTTCTCTTTTATGTGGCATACCAGTTCAGAAAAGAGTTCAAAAAGATGGCGGCCCTCCTCGGTATAAGCGTTGCGGCGATCGTAATGGTATTTTTTATAAACAGACCGTTTCACGACAGGATGATGCTCGCTTACCACAATGTCGTAGATTTTAAAGTCAATCCACATACATCGGTAGGCCATAGAATCAACTTCGCTATAAACTCGTGGGAGCTCTTCAAGGAGCGTCCTCTGCTGGGTTTTGGAACCGGGGCTTTCGAAAAGGAGTATGAGCGTATAAACCGAAAGCTCACTCCGAAAGTCCGCGCCACATCGCAGCCGCACAACTTCTATATGCTTACACTCGTCCAGTTCGGGCTCGTCGGGCTCGCACTTCTGCTCTACATATTCTATTCACTCTTCAAAATCGCCCGAAAAACGGAAGACTCCTACCGCGGCGTGCGCTACTCGTTACTGGTGCTCTACCTCACCATAATGCTCAGTGACTCCTATCTGCTGGGCCACTATACGACGCTCTTCTTCGTTTATATAGCCGCACTGCTTTTCAGCTCGAGGGTAGAAGATGTATAGAAAAATTCTCATTATCGTGCAGCGCTCCAACGGCGACGTATTTCTGTCGACCCCGCTCATAGAGACGCTGCATAAAAGATATGAGAATGCGAAGATCGAGATGCTCGTAAACCGCGACACACTCGCCATTGCCAAGACACTGCCGCACATAGATGCCATCCATACCTACGACTACGGGTGGAAAAGAGAGAGTTCGTTACGAAGGCTCAAAGAGGAGGCGGCTCTTGTAAAGAGGATCTTTAAAAAGTTCGACCTTGCCGTAAACCTGACCGCCAGCGACAGAAGCGTACTCTATGCCCGGCTGGCGGCCAAAAAGGCGATCTCCTGCGTAGAGAAGGAGCCTTCGAAGTCGTGGTGGAAGCGCCTCATTCTAAGCGGACACTTCGACTTCGATCCGCAAAGGCACATCGTGGAGCATACACATATGCCCCTTAAACTGCTGGGAGTGGAGCCGGAGAGGATGGAGGTTCACGCCAACATACCGAAAGAGGGAGAAAAGGAGCTAACGGGCCTCCCTTTTGACACCGAAGCCCCTTTTCTTATCTTCCACCCGTCGGCGCAGTACGACTACAAGATCTACCCTGTCCATCTGCGAAACAGGCTGCTCGAGATGCTAAGCACCCTCGGTATCCCGGTCGCAATCACCGGAGGGCCGGGTGAAATAGACAAAAGAGTCTCGAAAGAGCTTCCCGATCTGCCGAATCTTCATAACCTGATAGGCAAGACATCTCTTGCGGGCTACATCGCTCTGTGTGCGAAATCTTCGGCCTACATAGGCATGGACACGCTCAACATGCACATAGCCGCGGCACTGGATAGAAGGGTATTTGCGATATTCGGCCCGACACTTCCACAGATCTGGTCGCCGTGGAGCAACGCTTTGCAAAGAGGGGTAAAATCGAGTGCACCTTTGCAAAACTATGGCAATATAACACTCTTTCAGGCCGATATGCCCTGCGTGGCGTGCGGAAAAGCGGGGTGCGACGACAGGCACGGCAGAAGCGACTGCCTCTATGCCATAGAGCCCGAGACGATATTCAAAGAGGTGAAAAAGTGGTTGAGCGAATCAGCGTAACGATTTTGACGAAAAACTCCGAGCGCTACCTTGCGCGATGTCTCGACGCGCTGGCGGAGTTTGATGAGATTTTGATAGTCGACAACGGCTCGGACGACGCTACTCTCGAGATCGCGGCGAGGTATCCCAATGTGAGGGTTGTGGAGCATGAGTTCACGGGCTTCGGGCCCTTGAAAAACTTCACCGTCAAAGAGGCGAAAAACGACTGGATCTTTTCGGTAGACAGCGACGAAGTGGCAACGCCAAAGCTCATAGACTCCATAAAGAAGCTCAGTTTTAAAGATAGAGAGAATATCTACACCGTAGAGCGCATAAACCACTACAGACAAAAGCCCATAAAGTGCTGCGGATGGTACCCCGACGAGGTGATGCGCCTTTTCAACAGGAGATTCACATCGTTCAGCGACGCGATGGTGCACGAGTCGCTAATCGTACCAGACGGAGCCAAGATAGTCAAGCTCGAAGGGGAGCTTCTGCACTACCCGTTCGACAGCGTAGAGTCGCTGATAGCGAAGATGCAGAGCTACTCCACGCTATATGCCGAAGGGAGCGGCAAACCCTCCTCGCCCGCAAAAGCCTTTTTCCGGGCCGCTTTCGCCTTTTTTAGAAACTACATACTTCAAAGAGGGTTTCTGTGCGGTTACGAGGGGCTACTGATAAGCGTCTCCAACGCCAACGGGGTCTTTTACAAATATATGAAACTCTACGAGAGAAGAAGAGAGAAAAAGTGAAAGTTTCGCTCATCATAACCACATACAACCGGCCCGATGCCCTGAAGCTGGTCCTAAAGAGCGCGCTGAAGCAGCACCGTTTACCGCATGAGATAGTAGTTGCGGACGACGGCAGCGGCGAAGAGACCGCAAACGTCATACAGGAGGCCGCAAAAAAGAGCCCCGTACCGATACTCCACGCATGGCAGGAGGATGAAGGGTTCAGGGCCGCCATGTCGCGCAACCGCGCGGCGGCGATGAGCAGCGGGGAGTATATCGTCATGATCGACGGAGATATGGTTTTGCATCCGCTTTTCATAAAAGACCATATGGAAGCCGCCGAGCCCGGCACATTCGTACAGGGAAGCAGGGTGCTTTTGAGCGAAGAGGCGACAAAAGAGGCCATCATAAAGTCGCAAATCTCTTTTTCGATCTTCTCGAAATCGATAAAAAATAGAAAAAACGCTCTGAGGTGCACCCTGCTCTCCTCTCTCTTTTCGAGAAAGAGCCGTTCTTTGAAGGGGATTAGAACATGCAACTTCGCACTTTTCAGGAAAGATCTGCTTGCAGTCAACGGCTTCGACAACCGCTTCGTGGGATGGGGCAGAGAAGACAGCGAGTTCGCGGCGAGGCTTCTAAACAGCGGGATGGTGCGCAAAGATCTTAGGTTCGCCGCCATCGCATACCACCTCTACCATAAAGAGAGCACCCGCGAAGCGCTGAAAGAGAACGACAGAAGGCTTGAACGTACGATAAAAGAGAGAGTTGTGCGGTGTGAAGACGGAATCGACAGGTTCATGAAGGATGAGATATGAGAGTCAGCGGTTTTACATTTCTTAGAAACGGGCAGATGCTCGGCTACCCGTTTGTGGAGTCGATAAAGTCGATACTCCCGATTGTCGACGAGTTCATAATAGCCCTGGGCCCCTGCGAAGACGAGACGCAGAGCATGATAGAGGCGATCGGCGACGAGAAGATAAAGATAATCCATACCCAGTGGAACGAGGTGATGAGAGACAGAGGCTACGTCTACGGCCAGCAGAAGATGATAGCGCAGTTCAACTGTACGGGCGACTGGGCCTTCTACCTCGAAGCGGATGAAGTGGTACACGAAGATGACCATCAGAAGATCGTCGAGGCGATGAAGAGGTACAAAGATGACGAGAGGGTCGAGGCACTGATCTTCGACTACATCCACTTCTACGGCAACGCCAACAGCTGGCTCGACTCTCCGGGGTGG
The DNA here is from genome assembly GCA_027081015.1 of Campylobacterales bacterium. Lineage (GTDB taxonomy): Bacteria > Campylobacterota > Campylobacteria > Campylobacterales > Hydrogenimonadaceae > Hydrogenimonas. The sequence goes on from JALWMA010000020.1 coordinate 24,162, forward strand.
TACCGCCGCGCCCCGCGCATCATAAAAAACTCCGTAAGAAGCTACGCTCCCGACGGGCTGTTTTGGCTGGTGCTTGCAAGCAACAAGATAGGCCGCTACCCCAACGCGGCGCTTACGGGTGCAAAGATGTACCACTACGGATGGGTCAGAAGCGAAGAGCAGATGAACCTCAAAAGCGAGAAGGTGCAGAAGTACTGGAACAAAGAGCACAAAAAGATAGACTACTCCCAGATAGATCCCTCGATAATAAAGGAGTTCAAAGGCACCCACCCGAAAGTGGTGCAGGAGTGGCTGCCGAAAGCCAAAGGGGTGTTTAGAGCAGACCCGAACCACACTCTTACGCGCCGCGAGAAGAAGCACCGTCTCATGAAAAAGCTCGAAGAGCTCTTCGGGCTGGAGCTGAGCAAAAAGCACTACCGGTTGGTAAAGTG
>JALWMA010000021.1 GCA_027081015.1 Campylobacterales bacterium
TTTCCCGTTTCGCTAAGAGGGATAAACTGGATCAAGTTTCTCTCCAAACACAAAATAGAGAGCCGAAAGGTAGATTCGTCGCTAAGGGCGCAGTATGCCGTTTTACAAGATAATCTCGAGTATCACCTACTCGGCAACCACCTGCTCGAAAACGGCTTCTCGCTCCTCTTCGGAGCCTACTATTTTCGCGACGAAAAGATGTACGAGAGGGCAAAAGAGATCCTGACGGCAGAGCTTAATGAACAGGTGTTAAAAGACGGTGCACACTTCGAGCTGAGCCCGATGTATCATCAGATAATGCTTTTCAGGGTGCTCGACTGCATAAATCTGGTAAAAAACAGTGACTGGAAAAGAGCCGAGCTTCTGGAGATGCTGAACGAAAAGGCCTCCATAATGCTCGGGTGGCTTAAAAAGATGAAGTTTCCCGACGGCACCATGCCCCTGCTCAACGACAGCGCCCAAAAGATCGCCCCGACTCCCGGAGAGCTCGAAGAGTATGCCGGCCTGCTCGGAGTAGAGAGGGTCGAAAAACCGCTTGGCGATTCAGGCTACAGGGTGTTTGAAAACGGTAATTACAAAATAGTGGCGGATGTAGGCAAAATCGGTCCCGACTACATTCCCGGGCACGCGCACAGCGACACTTTCTCTTTCGTACTTTACGTCAAAGATGCACCGTTTATAGTCGATACCGGCACATCGACATACGAAACAAACGAGCGGCGCTTTGCGGAGAGGGCGACATCCGCACACAATACAGTTATGCTCGACGGTATGGAGCAGAGTGAAGTGTGGGGGGGATTCCGTGTCGCCAGGCGTGCATACGTTTTCGACCTCGAAGAGAGCGAAAAGAGCATAAAGGCGCGCCACGACGGCTACAAAAGCAGACTGAACGCAATCCATGAAAGAGAATTTGTTTTTAATGAAAATTCCATTAAAATTTCAGACAAAATCGTCTCAAACACCACTCACGACGCCCGATTTTTTCTGCACTTTCACCCGGGTATAAAACCGGTTGTCGAAAAAGAGAGAATTGTCTGTGAAAATGCGGTCATATCGGTAAAAAACGCCGCCATTGCCATGTCGGACTACTATTACGCACCAGAGTTCAACACTTTACAGAAAGCGGCTGTTGCGGAGCTATCGTTTGAAAAAGAGATGGAGATAGAGATCGTTTTATGAGTAACAAACCGGAAAAAAAAGTGAAGATTCTTTTTATCACCGACAACTTCCCGCCGGAGGTAAACGCACCGGCTACAAGAACCTTCGAGCACTGCAAAGAGTGGATCAAGCTCGGGGCCGAGATTACGATCATAACCTGTGCACCCAACTTTCCCCACGGGAGAGTCTACGAAGGCTACAAAAACAGACTCTATACTTCCGAGAACATCGAAGGAATGAATGTGATCAGGGTCTGGAGCTATATCAGCGCGAACAAGGGTTTTGCCAAGCGCGTACTCGACTACTTCAGTTTTGCCCACTCAGCCTTTTGGGCCGGCCTTTTTCAAAAGTGTGACATCATAGTCGCGACCTCTCCGCAGTTTTTCACGACATGGACTGCTTGGGCACTATCCAAAATAAAGAGAAAACCGTGGATCTTCGAGCTTCGGGATCTTTGGCCCGAATCCATTAAGACAGTGGGGGCTATGAAGCAGGGCACCGCCATAGAGATGCTCGAAAAAATCGAGCTTGGACTTTATAGAAGCTGCGACAAAGTAGTTGCCGTAACCGACGCATTTAAAGAGAACCTGATAGCCAGGGGGATAGATGCGGACAAAATAGAGGTAGTGACGAACGGATCGAATATCGATTTTTTTTATCCGCGCGACAAAGACAGCGAAATTTCGAAGCGTTACGGGCTGGACAGAAAGTTTGTGGTCGGTTACATCGGTACCCACGGAATGGCTCATAGTCTCGACTTTATAGTGAAATCTCTAAAGAGGGTGAACGATCCCGATATGCTCTTTCTATTCATCGGCGACGGGGCCATGAAGGAGAAAGTTGTGGCTACGGCAAAAGAGTTGGAACTCAAAAACACTCTATTTCTCGATCCGGTCTCAAAAGAGGAGGTGCCAAGGTATCTTTCGTGCATCGACATCTCGCTGGCGCCGCTCAAAAAGTCCGATACATTCAAGACGGTTATTCCTTCAAAAATCTTCGAAGCATCAGCTATGCAAAAGCCCACCCTTCTGGGAGTCGAGGGGCAGGCTTGCAGAATCATCGAAGCATACGGAGCGGGCCTCTGTTTTGAACCGGAAAACGAAGATGATTTCATAGAGAAGCTCTACATGCTGAAAAACGACATGCAGCTGTACATCCGGGCACAAAAAGGGTGTATGAGGCTCGCGGAAGATTTTGACAGAAAAAGACTTGCCGCGAAGATGTATGATATACTCACCGAAACGGCAGCTGCGAAGAATTTCAGACCAAAGGGCGATGACAGGAGATGAATTTTTTCAAAAAACTTTTCTCTTCATCGAAAAGAGAGCAGAAAAGGCTATATGTAGACATACACTCCCACCTGCTACCGGGTATCGACGACGGTTCAAAGACCACATACGAGTCCGTGAAGATGATCAAACTCTATGAGAAGATGGGCTACAAGAAGCTGATCACCACCCCGCATATCATGTGGCACAGGTACAAAAACAGCTCCGAAATCATACTGGAGAAACTGGAGTATCTAAAAGATGCGCTCGCAGACCATGAAGTCGAAATAGAGTTGGAGGCGGCATCTGAATACTACCTCGACGAAAACTTTGCTAAACTGCTCGAGAAAAGGGATATTTTGACGTTCGGCGAAAACTACCTGCTTTTCGAGATGTCGTACACCAGGGCGCCGAAAGATCTGCGCGAGATAATTTTCGATATAGAGAGCGCCGGCTACAAACCCGTCTTGGCTCACCCGGAGAGATATATTTTTATGCATGAGAATTTCGAAAATTACGAGGAGTTGAAGGATCTGGGGGTCTTTTTTCAGTTGAACCTGAACTCACTGGCAGGTCAATACTCCAAAAATGTACAAAAAATCGCTATGGAGCTTTCGGAACATGGGATGGTAGACTTTCTGGGAAGCGACGTCCATAAAATTTCGCAGTTGGAGACCCTGCAGAAAGTCCTGTCTTCTCAAACGCTTCAACATATTTTTGAAAAGAACGAGATTTTGAACAACAGGCTGCTTTAGCTGCCGCTACAAAAAAGCCATCCGTTGCGGCATAGCCTCTACTTTTGAAAGTGGTGAAAAACGGGGAGATTACCGCCGTACAGGCCCTGCCAAACTGCGAGGATTTCCCCCGCAATTTGTACAGCATCGGTTATGTATAGTAGTTGTTTTTATATCCGTAGTTGTACCCGTACCCGAACCCGTAAGCGGCACTCTTCGAAGACGATTTTACACCGTTGAGGACTATCCCTGCTTTCAGTCCGTGCTCTTTGACGAAGTGGTTGATGTTTTTGAGGAAATCTTTTTTCGAATATTCGGCCCTGAGGAGTATCAGATTTATGTCGGACATTCTCATAACGATCATCGCATCCGTAACAAGACCTATCGGAGGTGAATCTAAAAGCACGTAGTCGTACTCGTTCATCAGCGTCTTTACGACTCGTTTGAATGTATCCGACATAAGCAGTTCGGAAGGATTGGGCGGTGTCGGACCGCTTGTGATCACATGCAGGCCGTCATCCCTCGTATGCTGGATCACATCCTTCAAAGTCACCTTTCCCGCCAGCAGGGTGCTTACACCCTCTTTGTTAGGAAGCTTGAAGAGCTCATGCAGTTTCGAGCGCCGCATATCCAGATCCAGAACTATCACCTTTTTACCGCCTTTTGCGATAATTTTTGCCAGTTCGGCTGTTGTAGAACTTTTCCCCTCTTGCGGAATTGAAGAGGTTATCGTAACAAGTTTCGACTTGCCGCCGTTGGCCAAAAACTCCAGGTTGGTACGGATAACCCTCAGCGACTCCAAATATGCCGACTTGACCTTCTTTGAACTTAGGAAAGGGATTACACCGTAAACCGGAAGATCGGTAAGCTTCTCCAGGTCCTCAACCGATTTGACGGTATTGTCCATCATTTTCCTGATAAACGCCTGCAGTATGCCGAGCACCAGCCCGAGCAGAACTCCGATCGCCAAAATTTTGTTTCTCTTCGGCGCTATGGGTGATCCTGGTACGAGTGCGGGGTCGAGCACCTGCACTTCGGATACTTTTGAAGCCTCTACGATTGCCGTCTCGGCTCTCTTTTGAAGCAGGAAAGAGTATATCTTTTCATTTACCATAAAGTCTCTTGTGAGCTGGGTCAGCTGCTGCTCCTCATGCGGAAGTGAATGGAGAGTCTTTTTATACTCTTCGATTCTCTTTACAAGTTCGTTTTTTCTGTTTTTAAAGCCGTTCAGAGCACTCCTGATCGACTCTTTCAGCATAGATTTCAGATTGCTTATCTGCTCTGTGATCTTCACGACATCCGGATGAAGCTCGGTATAGTCTATAAGAAGGGTGTTTCTCATAGAGACGGCCGTCTGCAGCTTCTGTATAAGCCCGCTTATAACGGGTCCCACTATCTGCGCCGAACTCATATCTATTCCGTTTATGTCTTTGTCCGACTCCACATAACTGAGCAGGTTCTCCAAAATGTTTATACGGGTGTTTAACTCATAAAGCTTGGACTCCAGCTCGCTCAGTTTGGTCGCCGTGGTTGTCGCTTTGGCTTCAACGCTCATTATGACGTGTGTGGCCTTGAAGCTCTGCAGCTTCGTAGCCGACTTCTGCAATGTCTGATGAATCGCTTTGAGCTGGCTGTCTATGAAGTTGAGAGTTTTACTGGCACTTTCACTCTTCAGTCTAATCTTCTCTTCATTATAGGCTTTAACTACGGCATCCACTATTTCTTTGGCGCGAAGCGGCACCGTATCTGTAAAAGAGACGGAGACGATTGATCCGAAGTTCGAGACCGGAAAAGCATTGATACCACCCTGAATGAACCAATACATATACTCATTGGGTATTATGCTAAAAGAGTATTCGCTACTGTCGAGTTCATAGACCTTCTGAACCGCCAATGTAAACCATGGAGTAATGATTTTCTCTCCGTACCTGTGAAGCTCATCGTACTCCAATGGTTTGTCAATCGGTATTTTAAAATAACTGAATATCCTGTATTTCAGCTTCTCTTTCCAGGAAGGCTTTATATAAAGCCGGAAACTGTCGTCACTGACAGACTGTAATCCGATCTCTCTACCATAAAACTCCGGCTCTAAATGTTCGGCTGTAACCACAAACGGCGAGTCCTTGTATAATTCTACCTTTCTATAGTTTTTGACCATAAAGTATCTTGTACCGATATCGAGGTCATTGAGCGCTTTTTTTGCCAGGAACCTCGATTTCATCAAAGCGAACTCATCATCAAGTTTTAATGCTTCACCACCGAGTGCGGCACTCATAAAATCGCTCCCGGCCAGGTTTCTGGCTGTCTCGGAAGAGATTTTCATTGTAGTACTGGCATTATATATATTTGGAGAGAAATAGGCATACAACGCCGATCCGGCTGCGAACAGCAGAGTCACGAAAAAGATCGACCACTTGTACCGACGCAGCGTCTGGAGGATCTCTTTTATATCGATCTCTGCATCAAGTGCTTTCGGTGAAGTTGACTCCATACTCAACGTGTCGTTCCTGTCGAGGTTGTAATACCGATGTTGTAGCTCTGGTCGATAGCTTTATATGTAAGGAACGGCGACATAATCGTATTCAGGAAATTGAAGAACTGCCCCTTTTCCGCAAACTCTTTGTTGATGGCCTTCATATACCTCGGCTGCACATAGACTACATCGTTCGGGCGCAAAATGAGACTGGCAAGCTTTAGCCTCGACATATCGGTCAGGTCGACCTCTCTAACCTGCGGATGCCTAAGATCGCCTCTTAAAATCAGTATATCGGTACGCCTTGCATCGTCCGTCAGATCCCCGGTTGCGGCAAGCGCTTCAAACAGCGTCATCGTACCGTTTGTTACGGGAACTACACCCGGTGCCTTCACTTCGCCAAGTACGATCAGTTTCTGGTTTTGGATCTTCACTTCGACGTATGGATTACGAAGATACTTCTTATACTCCTGAGTCAACTTTTCTGCCGCCTCCGTTTCGGTAAGGCCTGAAATTTTTATCTTGCCTATCAGTGGAAGACGAACCATCCCGTCCGGCGGAACAAGCTTTCCCTCTGTGCCTGTACGGTTCATGAATGTAGACTGCGCGCTTGTTCCCAGAAGCGAGTTGAGCTGTCCCCCGCCGGTCGAGCCGGTCTGGTTGAAAACGGTAATCTCGACACGGTCACCCTGGCTGATTTTCCACTCGAATCTCTTTTCAGCCTCATATTCGCTGTCGGGAACCTCCTTTACAATCTTCTCTTTATCCATGTTCTGGTTAAAATAGACAAACTCTTTGTTGGCGGAGCAGCCTGCGAAAAAGAGCCCCGTGCAGATCAGCACTATCGACGAAACTTTCATGTTCTCCTCCACTTTCATGCTTTATTTGCACCTGTAACAGCATAACTGCGTAATGGCTAAGTGATTTTACACTGTTTTTAATTAAATCAATATCATAAGTGGAAAGAATCGACCAAAATATATATTCCGATACGGCAAATAGATAAAAGACAAAAAAAATATCAGAATTTCATGATTGGATAAATAGTGAAGAGAATGGTGCGACGAGCGAGACTTGAACTCGCACGGGCAAAGCCCACTGCCCCCTCAAGACAGCGTGTCTACCGATTCCACCACCGTCGCACTTATGATCGTTAAGAGGC
>JALWMA010000022.1 GCA_027081015.1 Campylobacterales bacterium
GTGACATACCTGCCCGTAAACAGCGACGGCGTGGTAGAGGCGCATACGGTCCGCGACTTCATAACCGACAAAACCGCCCTCGTCTCCGTAATGTGGGCGAACAACGAAACTGGCGCCATATTTCCGGTGGAGCAGATCGCCGAAATCTGCAAGGAGAGGGGTGTACTGTTCCATACCGACGGCGTACAGGCCATAGGGAAGATACCTGTCGACGTCATAAGAGCCGGCGTCGATTTCATGAGCTTCTCAGCCCACAAGTTTCACGGGCCCAAAGGAGTCGGCGGTCTCTACATAAGGGACGGTCACCCGCTCACCTCCCTGCTGCACGGCGGGGAGCATATGGGAGGAAGGCGTTCGGGAACGCTGAACGTTGCCGGAATAGTCGGAATGGGAAAGGCGATGGAGCTTGCCGACTACTACCTGAGGTTCGAAGAGGAGAACGTCCGCCGCCTACGCGACAAACTCGAAGATGCAATACTGGAGATACCCGACATATACAGCGTGGGCCCCAGGGAGAACCGCACGCCGAACACCATCCTCGTATCGGTGCGCGGCGTCGAGGGAGAGGCGATGCTGTGGGATCTTAACAGAGCCGGGATCGCCGCGAGCACAGGAAGTGCGTGTGCCAGCGAAGACCTGGAGGCCAACCCGATCATGACGGCGGTCGGCGCCGACAGCGAGCTCGCCCACACGGCCGTCAGACTGAGCCTCAGCAGATTCACGACCGAAGAGGAGATAGACTACACGATAGAGCAGTTCAAAAAGGCGGTAGAGAGGCTGAGGGCTATATCGAGCTCTTACGCCTACATGCCAGAGAGCATGAAAAGCGTCCAATAGATATATAAAGAATTTTTAGGAGAAAAAGATTATGGCAAAACACGATTTGATCGGCGGCAGCATCTGGGAAGAGTACAGCCAGAAGGTGCAGGAGCTGATGAACAACCCGAAAAACCAAGGGGAGCTGACTGAAGAGGACGCCAAGCGCCTCGGCGGAGAGCTGATCGTCGCCGACTACGGCGCCGAAAGCTGCGGAGACGCTGTGCGCCTCTACTGGATAGTCGACCCCAAAACGGACAAGATTCTCGATGCGAAGTTCAAAAGCTTCGGCTGCGGAACCGCTATCGCGAGTTCGGATACGATGGTCGAACTCTGTAAAGGCAAAACCGTCGACGAAGCGGTAAAGATAACCAACATCGACGTCGAAAAGGCGATGCGCGACACACCTGAAACCCCGGCCGTCCCTCCGCAGAAGATGCACTGCTCCGTCATGGCGTACGACGTCATAAAAAAGGCGGCCTCCATCTACAAGGGCGTCGATATGGAGAGCTTCGAGGATGAGATTATCGTCTGCGAGTGCGCCCGCGTAAGCCTCGGTACGATCAGAGAGGTGATCAAACTGAACGACCTCAAGACGGTCGAAGAGATAACCGACTACACGAAGGCCGGAGCCTTCTGTAAAAGCTGTATCAAACCCGGCGGGCACGAAGAGCGCGAGTACTACCTCGTGGATATTCTTGCGGATGTGCGCAAAGAGATGGAGGAGGAGAAGCTCAAGGAGACGGTAGAGAAGCAGGCCGGCTCCGAGCAGGTACCCTTCAACGATATGACGCTGGTTCAGAAGATCAAAGCGATCGACAGCGTGATAGACGAGAGCGTAAGACAGTACCTCATCATGGACGGCGGGAACATGGAGGTTCTCGATGTCAAGCAGAACGGCCAGTATACCGATGTATATATCAGGTATCTCGGTGCATGTTCAGGGTGCGCGAGCTCCACTACCGGGACGCTCTACGCCATAGAGTCGGTTCTAAAAGAGAAGCTCGACCCGAATATCCGCGTTCTGCCGATCTGACCCGAAACCGGGAACGAACAGTCCGCCTTACGAGAGAGTCGCAATGAAAAAGAGAATAGGAATAGCACTACTCTTCATAGCTATGGGACTCTTCTACTGGGGGTATCACGAGTCGCAGCTCGTAACCGAGCCCGTGGCGGGCCTTCTGCAAAAAGACAACGGTACCCGCCACATTCTCTACATAAATATAGCGGCGGTTATCGTACTGATCGTAGGCGGCTATCTTTCGATGGACGAATACAGCTGACTCCCGCCCCTACCCCTGGTAGAAATTTAGAACCATCTTCTGCATAATCGTAATGAGTCTGCTCTGCTGAAGCGCAATATACCCTTCGATCTTCTGCTTGAAGAAGTGGTTCGGGTATATCGAGAAAACAGCCTGCTCCCGATCGCGGCTGAATAGTACGGCCGAAATGCGCACATGCGCTTTGCGCTGCTGCTGCTCCTTCAGATCGAAAGAGAGCATCACATGTGTTTCGCTTCCCGAAAAACATCGGTCCGCATCTTTCGGGCTCTTCAGCCTGACCGCGATCGAGTTGACGGCAAGACTGTGGATGGTGCCGAAGAGCTCCGTGCCGTCGGCGCACTCGATGGTGATCTCTATCGGCTCGTCCGGCATAACGCGAATATTCTCACGGTCTACGGGCGATTTGTCTATAAACCTCAGATTCGTCAATACAACCTCAGCAAGATTGGGCATGGCGTTCACTATGTCGGCTTTGAGTGTATCGGGCAGGAGCGGATGCTTTATGAACGTAAACGGCTCGTTCTTCAAAAACGCCGCTTTCGCAAGCGATGTTTTTAGCCGAAGCAGGCCGTCGGCATAACTGATCACCGTCGCATCCTCGCTGAGCGGCATACCGTTGTAGAAGTTGTACAGCGTCACCCTCTTCTGGTCGGAGAAGAAGTTGGCGAAAATCTCCTCCTCTCCGCCTTTCGTACAGAAGTCGTACTTGGCGGTACCGTAGCAGATCTTCCCCTCTCCAAAGAGCCTGGCCTGCTCCATATAGCGCTCCATACGCCTCATAAGCGAGTCGTAGTCATCATCCCTGTCTACGATGGTGAGTGCCGCATGGCGCATGGCCACACCGGTATCTTTCTGCAGTGTCTCCTGAATATTTTTTGCAACCTGCACGGCTCTGTGGAGGTGGAGATCTTTGAGAAACGTAAAGAGCATCCCCTCCTTGCACATCATCAAAACGGAGAAATCGGTGAGCTCCTGAAGAGTCGTCACGGCATCTTCGAATGCCTTCTTCCTGTCGGAGCCGGGCAGCTTCATCTCGAAACAGAGCATAGCCAGCGATACACCGTTTCTCTTGACAAAGCCTATGTGGGACTTGACTATCCCTCGATTCAAGGCCTCCGCGTACTCCGTCCGCTCGCTCTCTGTTTTCATATCGGTTTCACCACCACCATGATTACGATGACTATCATCAGGATCGTCGGTACTTCGTTGTAGGCTCTAAAAAATTTGCCGCTCTTTGTGCAGCTGCCGTCATGGAGCCTCTTTTTGAACCACCCCAGCGAGAAGTGGTAGGCCACCAGCAAAAGAGCCGCGGTCAGCTTTATATGGAGCCACATTCCGCTTTTAAACAGCGCCGGATTGAGCGCTATCATGGCGGTCCCGCTCAAAATAGTCGCCCACATCGCCGGCACCCCTATGAAGTTGTAGAGCTTGTTCTCCTGAATCTTCACCACCTCGACGAACCCCTCGTTATCCGCATGCTCCCGATGGTACACATAGAGCCTCGGCTGATAGAAGAGCATCGCCATCCAGCTCATAAAGCTCATTACGTGAAATGCGAGTATCCAGTTGTAATATTCCATTTACCTTTTCCTTGGAACGACAATATCTCCTATTTTCCGCAGAATCGATCTGACGGGCCAAAAGAGAAAGAGATATACGCCTAAAGTGATATATAGCGGGTGAAAGGTACCCAAAGGGCTCTGAGAGAGAGCTTTTATATGGCTCACAGGGTCATCCAGACACTCCCGCGCATGCATCGCAAACGATAGAAGCAAAAAGAGTACCAAAAATATGAGAAGTTCGGTTTTTAGACGCTTCATGAAACAGGATGCCCCGGAAAGGTGCACCGGAGGCTCCGGCCTACATCAGGCCGCGCATCATCAGGCTCCAGTACATCGGCTTGAGCAGGTATAGGTCGAACGCCCACCATATCCACCGCGGCTTCGTCGGATCGAGCGGGAATGACGGCGCAGGTCCGTCGTAGTTGAACTCCGCAAGCATTATCTTTCCGTACTGGGTCTTCAGCGGGCATACCGTATAGCCATCGAATTTGGCGGGCAAGTCTTTACCCTCCATCGCGGCCGTCAGGTTTTTCTGGATCACGGGCCCGTGGTGTCGTGCCGAACCGCCGGTTTTACCCAGCGGTATCCCCAGAATGTCGCCTATTCCGAAGACATTCTTGTACTTCATGTGCTGGAGGGTGTAGCGGTCGCACGCAAGCCACCCCTTAGCCGTACCCTTCTGCCACCCGAGCGGAGAGTTCGCAACGGCATCGACCGCTTTCATCGGAGGAACCACATGTATAAAGTCGTACCCTATCTCAACGCTCTCCCTTTTGGTTATCATATCGTACTCTTCCAGATCGGGGTCGTACTCACCCTTCACCTGGTATATATGTTCGAACGTCGCGATCTTTTTTACGGGGTCGATCTTGCGAAGAATATGGTTCCATTTATCGGTGATGTTTCCGTACATCGGTGTCACTTCATCGACCAGCGTCTTGTTGTACCCGGGCAGCCCGAAGAGCTTGTCTCCCTTCTTGCAAAAGAGAGCCTTTACGTTCCTGTGCACGTCGCCTCCGCCCACGGGGCCGTTTCCGCGGAGAAAGTCGTCGCTAAGGTATAGTATCTTCTGGGGAGCACCGCCGCACTTTATGGGGGTGTCGGGCTGGGTATAGACGGCCGTTACAGGATTCTCTTCGCTCGCCTTTTCCGCCGCTGCCCTGAGCTGCTTGAACCACTCCCATGTAGCGGTACCTCCTCGGGCGGTCCCCTTTACCGGATCGTTAAGGTATACACTCGAGATGCCGTTTTTGCCGACAAGCTCCGGCCGCATCCCCTCGATCCCTTCATAATCGTACTGCAGTCCTGTGGCGACCACGAGGAAATCGTACTTTACCTTCCCGTTTTTCGATGTCTCAACGAGATTCGCGTCGGGATCGAAGCTCTTAACCTCGTCTCTTATCCACTTGACGCCGTCGGGCATAAGTTCCGAATTTGGTTTTCTGATATCGCTCTCGGTATAGAGTCCGGCCGCCATGAAGACCTGCCCGGGCTGGTAGAGGTGGATATCGTTTGGAGCCACGATCGTTATCTCCGCATTCGGGGCGGCACGGCGCAGGCGCGCGGCGATGAGCACTCCGCCGGTTCCTCCCCCTGCTATCACGATACGGGCCTTCGCGCTACTCGCAGGCTCGCCGCCCTCCTCCGCAAATGCCGGCCTGCCGCCGACCATTGCGGCGGCACCTCCGAGCCCCATCAGCTTCAGGGCGTCACGTCTGGTCAGCCCCTCCTTTTTCAGGAGCTCTTCTATAATCTCACCGCTCTCTGCAAGCTCTTTTTTATTCATAATATAACTCCGGTTTTTATAGCTCTTGAATATATTATAGTATCCCCCGCTTAAATTGTATCTTATCCACGAGCAGCTGGATCGAACGCCTTTCGTTGAATTCGTTCACCTGCAGGGCCCCCGTCACCCCGATCCGATCTCCCCTTTTGACCTCTTTGTCGAACCCGAACCAGACGGCGTCAATCCGGTTGGCGCCGCTGCCGATGACCATCTTCAGATGCCTTCCGTCCGCGCCTATGGTGCGAGCCTCCACCACCTCCACATCATAAATCAGAAACTTGGGGCGGATATTCGCTTCGCCGTAGGGCTCGAAACGCTCCAGAAGCTCCATCAGCTCCCAGTCGATCTCCTCTATCGGGAGTATGCCCATCACATCGTCGGCCGGGATGAAAAGCGTCGGATCGAGTCTCGAGGCATATCTGCATATCTCTTCGGTAAAGGCCGCGATAGACTCTTTCTCGACGGTCAACCCGGCAGCCATCTTGTGCCCCCCGAAACCCGCGAGATAACGTCTGCTCCTTCGCAAAAGATCGAACAGGTCCACCTCTCCGACACTCCTGCCGCTCCCTTTCGCCCTATCCCCCTCGATGGAGAGGACTATGGCAGGCTTTTTGAAGCGCTCTACCAGACGGGAGGCGACGATCCCTACGACACCTTCGTGCCACCCCTCTTTAGCCACTACGATAACGGGGGCATCCGCATCCGCCATCTGCACCGCCTCCTCCGCAGCCTCGGCCTCTGCGGCTTTTCGAAGACGGTTCAACTCCTCCAGTCTGAGCCAGTGCCGGCTCGCCTCCGATATGTCGGATGATCTGAGAAACCTCAGGGCATCGGAAGCGTCGGCCATCCTTCCGGCACTGTTCAGGCGCGGGGCGATGGCGAAGCCTATATCCATCGCCGCGAAGCTCTTTTTTCCCAGGTAGGCGCGCACCGCCTCGAAAGCGGGCCTTTTCGAAACGGATAGCATCGAGAGCCCCCTCTGGACCAGGGCGCGGTTGATCGATACCAGGGGCATAACGTCGGCCACAATGGCCACGGCGAGCAGATCCAGAAATCTGGACATGGCCAGATCGACTCCAAGCCTCTTTTTCAGGGCTCCCACCAGAAACCACGCCACCTGGGCTCCGCAGATTTCCGGGTAAGCGAAGCTGCACTCTCTCTTTTTCGGATTCACTACGGCGTAGGCGTCAGGGAGGCGCTCCGCGGTGGTGTGATGGTCGGTGATTATCAGGTCTATGCCCCTCTTTTTGCAGACTTCGGCCGCTTCGAATGCGGTGATTCCGTTGTCGACGGTTACCACCACATCGGCATCGATCCTATCCAAAAGCGCGGGGGAGATTC
>JALWMA010000023.1 GCA_027081015.1 Campylobacterales bacterium
TGTTGAACTGGTAATGGCCCTTGAAGAGAAATTCAATATAGAGATTCCCGATGATCAGGCGGAGAAGATACAGACGGTCGGTGACGCGGTGAAGTTCATCGAAGAGAATAAGTAGAAACCCGATTATAGGGAAGCTTGTGCGGGCCGGGTCTCTCCCGGCCTATCTATTGACGAGACGAAGGAGAGTATGTGAGACGGGTAGTCGTAACCGGACTTGGGATGATCAACGCGGTAGGGCACGATAAAGAGAGTTCTTTTAAAGCCATACTTGATGGACAATGTGGCATTGAAAGAATTACTTTGTTCGACGCGCAGAAGCACAGCGTGCAGATAGCGGCGGAGGTTAAAGATTTCGATCCGACCGTCGTGATGGATCCCAAAGAGGTTAAAAAGGCGGACCGTTTCATTCAGCTCGGTATGAAGGCTGCCTATGAGGCTATGGAAGATGCGGGCATCGACGATAGTGTAGAGCGTGAACGCTTCGGCATATCGTCCGCTTCCGGCATAGGCGGGCTGACCAATATAGAGCGAAACTCGGTCATATGCGAGACACGCGGTCCGCGCAGGATCTCCCCCTTCTTCATCCCTTCGGCGCTGGTGAACATGCTGGGCGGCTTCGTCTCTATCGAGCACGGGCTCAAGGGCCCCAACCTATCGAGCGTAACCGCGTGTGCGGCTGGAACCCACGCCATAAGCGAAGCGGCCAAGACGATCATGCTCGGCGGTGCCGACAGAGTGCTGGTCGTCGGAGCCGAAGCGGCGATCTGCCCTGTGGGGATAGGCGGTTTTGCCGCAATGAAGGCCCTCTCTACCAGAAACGACGAGCCGAAAAAGGCTTCGCGTCCGTTCGATGCCGACCGCGGAGGATTCGTGATGGGTGAGGGTGCCGGCTCTCTGGTACTCGAAGAGTACGAGGCCGCGGTTGCCCGGGGCGCCAGAATATACGCCGAGCTGATAGGATTTGGAGAGAGCGGAGACGCAAACCACATAACCACTCCCGCTCCCGAGGGTGAAGGCGCATACCGTGCGATGAGAGCGGCTCTGGAGATGGCCGGAAACCCGAAAGTTGACTATATAAACGCGCACGGCACCAGCACTAAGTACAACGACTGGTATGAAACGATGGCGATCAAAAAAGCGTTCGGCGGCAAAGAGAACTGTCCGCCGGTAAGCTCAACGAAGGGGCAGACGGCACACTGTCTGGGGGCGGCTGGTGCGATCGAGGCTATCGTATCTCTGCTGGCTATGCGCGACGGGGTGATACCTCCTACGATCAACTACGATACTCCGGATCCGGACTGCGATCTCGATTATGTTCCAAACAGTGCAAGAGAGGCGAATCTGGATGTCGTAATGAGCAATTCGTTCGGATTCGGCGGAACCAACGGCGTCGTAATCTTCAAAAAGGTCTGACGTGGCGACATACCTTCCCTTCGAAGAGAAGCTCAAAGAGATAGAGAACGAGATAGCGGCGGCGAAGGTGCGCGGAGATACGGATGCCATAATCATTCTCGAAAAGGATCTCGAAAAAGAGCTCTCCAAGATATACAAAAACCTCTCCGATTTTCAGAAGCTGCAGCTTGCACGCCACCCGGACCGCCCATACGCCCTCGACTATATCCGTTTTCTTATGCGCGATGCGGTCGAGATCCACGGCGACAGAACCTTTCGCGATGATCCCGCGATAATATGCTATCTCGGTTATATAGGCGATGAAAAGTGCCTTGTGATCGGTGAGCAGAAGGGGCGGGGCACCAAGAACAAGCTGAAGAGGAATTTCGGTATGCCGAACCCGGAGGGGTACAGGAAGGCCCTCAGAACGGCAAAGATAGCCGAAAAGTTCGGACTGCCGATCCTGATGCTCATCGACACCCCTGGTGCCTACCCGGGTCTCGGGGCCGAAGAGAGGGGCCAGAGCGAAGCTATAGCAAGAAACCTTCTGGAGCTGAGCCGACTCGATACTATAACCGTCTCTATCGTAATAGGAGAGGGGGGGAGCGGCGGAGCGCTCGCCATTGGGGTGGCCGACAGGCTCGCCATGATGCGCTACTCTATCTTCAGCGTCATCTCGCCTGAGGGGTGTGCCGCCATACTCTGGAACGACCCTTCCAAAGTGGAGCAGGCAACCAAAGCGCTCAAGATCACTCCCGACGAGCTCTTGAAGATGGAGCTGATAGACGATATCATCGACGAGCCGATGATAGGAGCCCATCGCGACAAAGAGGGGGCGGCACAGGCGGTAAGGGACTACTTTCTCTCCCAGGTAGAGGCTCTCAGAGGTCTGGATAGAGACGAACGTATGCGTCAGCGCTATGAGAGGATGATGAGTTTCGGCGCTTTCGAGGAGAAGAGCGAAGAGGGGAGCTGACCCAAATCTTCTTTATGAACGGTTCGTATACGCGGCCGAATAATCGGCCGCGGATTCTCTTAGAGGTTGTGCTTTTTCTTGTATTCGAGAATCATTCTGTAGGCTTCATCTTTCAGGCGAAGCTTCTCTTTTTTGAGCTTCTCGAGCTCAAGATCGTCCATATGCTGTCGCCCCTCTTCCACTTCGGTAACTGTTTTGTCCAGTTCGTTGTGGCGCTCGAATATCTTTGCGAAGTGTGCGTTTTCGACCTTCAGTTTACTGATGATGTCGCGGTATTCGTGAAGCATTGTTCTACTCTCCTGTGAAATTTTTCTGATTATATTCAATTATTGCTTATCAGGTCCTGTAGTCTGCGTTTATCTTGACATATTCATATCCGAGATCGCAGCCGTAGGCCGTGAACGAGCCGTCCGCAACGCCGAGGTCGCAGTGGATCGAAAAGGAGCTTTTTTTCATCACCTCCGCCGCTTTCGCTTCGGTCTCGGCATCGAATAGGATCTCCCCCTCTCTGTAGACCGTTACGTTTCCGAAAGTTATCGTGAGCGTTTTCGGATCGCATTCGACTCCGCTCGCACCGATCGTCGATGCTATGCGCCCCCAGTTTGGATCCTCTCCGTAGAGCGCCGTCTTCACAAGAAGCGAATTGCTAAGGGCTTTCGCGGCTGCGGCGGCCTCTTTGCGGTTTGCCGCACCGGTTACCCTGAAGGCTACGCACTTGGAGGCCCCCTCTCCGTCCGCAACTATTTTGAGAGCCAGCTCGTGCATAACCTTCTGGAGGGCGAAAAGGAACGCCTCGCGGTTGTAGATGCCGGACTTTTGGTTGCAAAGAAGCATCACCGTATCGTTGGTCGACGTGTCGCCGTCTACACTGATGGCGTTGAAAGTGGTCTCTGCGCACTCACGCAGCAGGGGCGCCATCTCGTCCGACGGTACGGCCGCATCGGTCGTTATGAAACAGAGCATCGTGGCCAGCGCCGGATTTATCATGCCGGCACCTTTGGCCATGGCGCCTATCTTGAAGCTGTCGCCGCTCTGCAGCACTACTTCGAACGCCACCTGCTTATCGTAACTGTCTGTCGTCATTATCGCTTTCGCTGCGGCATCGGGAGACTTTCTGCTCAGATCGAAGGAGTCCATTCCCTCCATGATCTTCTCTTTGGGAAGTCGTACCCCGATCACCCCTGTCGAGCTCATCACCGGGTTGCTGATGTTTCCAAAGCGGCTCTTTGCGTGCTCGAGTATTTCATATATATCTTCAATACCGGCCTCGCCAGTCATCGCATTGGCGTTTTTCGAATTTATGAGTACGAAATCGGTTGTATCTATCCCCTCTTTTTTAAAATGGAGGATCGGGGCCGCCTGAAACCTGTTTTCGGTAAAGAGAGCCTCAACGCTGCAGAGGGTGTCGGAGTGTATGAAAGCGAGATCTCTCTGCCCGTCGGGCTTCAGGCCCGCGCTTATGCCGTCTGCAAAAAAACCGTCCGGCGCGCATATTCCGCCGTCGATCGATAGAGTGGTAAACATAGATCTGCTCCTGCTATATGCTTGTGTAGATGAAAATCTCTTTTATGGATCTGCGGTTGCAAAGAGGGCGGTGTGTGGCGGGTGGGCCAAAGGCGGAGCCTTCGGCTAATGGGGCTTACGCTCCCTTTTTTTTCATCGTGCGGAGTGTGGAAGCCGCGACTTTTATCTTTTTGCGTGTACCGTCTTCGAGTGTAATGCGAACCGTGCGGAGGTTCGGCAGGAAACGTCTCTTGGTTTTGTTGTGAGCGTGGCTGACATTGTAGCCTGTCATAGGGCCTTTGCCGGTTATCGAGCATTTTCGTGCCATTGTTTTGCCTTTTTAAAGAGTTGATAGTGAAAAAGTTGGCTAATTCTATAGAAATAAACCATAAACTACACTTAAATTAAGAAATAATTTAGAATTCAAGAGTTGTTCAAAACTGCCGATTTTGCCAATATGAAAATTTTTACGATAAAATTGTATCAAATCAGCTAAGGCTACTCCACAATGGTCACACCTCAACAGATTGACGAATATCTAAAGCGCGTCCCCCCTCTGCCCGAAGCGATAGGCAGTTCGTTGAAGCATCTTGGAGAAGGAGATCTGGCCGCTGCCGCAAGGGCCGCATCGGCCGACCCGGCACTTATCCATTACCTGAGACGGATCGTAAACAGCGCCGCATACGGCTTCAAGCGGGAGCTGAAAGATCCGATACAGATATTTTCCGCTCTGGGTATACAGCGTGCGAAGCAGCTTCTATACGCCTATATGGTCAACTCCGTGGCACCGAAGGAGTGGAGCTACTTTACGCTCGAGGGGGATGAGTTCTTAAATTTCCAGCTCTCATTCATGAAGAGGTGGGAGAAGATTGTATCGACCCTGAAGATAGACGAGAAGTTCATGAGCGCGGCAGCGATAATGAGTGCGGGCCTCATCGTAGCCGATGCGATATTTGCGGATCACGCTTCAGACGTGGCCCTTATAAAGGAGAGCGGAGATTTCGATCTCGATACCATCCTCGAGCGTGTGAGCCGCCTAAGTTTCGAGCGGCTGGTCGCCTCCATAGCCGAAAAGTGGGAAGTGGAGAGCGATGTGATAAGGCTCGTTTCGCTGGCGTTCGGCAAAGAGGAGTGCGAAGGTGGGACTCTGTGCGAGCCTGCACGCTTTTTGCATCTGCTGCTCTTTTACGAGCTCAGCCGCCCCGCGATGCTCGAAGCGGGTGCCAACTCCTTCATATCGTTCAACCCGGAGTTTTCGATGCCGGTGATCGAGAGATTCGAAGAGATAACGGGGGTGGAATGAGACCTGTAGTCAAAAAGCAGAAAATAGCACTCTTTACGCCGCAGGGGTTTCTCGACGGCGGCAGTGCAACCGGGCTCATAACGATGCAGGATATGGAGTTTACGAAGTCTACCGGCGTTCAGATGATCCTTGTGTCGATGAAGAAGGTGGTCTTTTTCAACAAAAACGGAATTGCCATCCTGCTGGACACCATGATGAAACTTCAAAAAGAGATGAGAGCCACTATAGGTTTTTGCGACTACAACAGAAAGCAGTATGAGGCCTTTTTCAATCTTTTCGAAGGTGAAATTCCCTTCAGCCTCTTCAAGACGCTGGATATAGCGATGCTCTTTGCCGGAGGAAGGAGTTCGAAAGAAGAGGGGGAAGAGAACGTACTCGTCTTCAACGAAGATTCGACCCAAAGAAGCATGCAGGCTATCGAGATATACGATCGCGGCTACAACCCTGTCGTGGTACAGACGAGGGACGAGTTCAACATTCGTGCGCAGGAGAGCGACAAGTTCGTAGAGAAGGTAGACAGCACATATCTCGGTTTCATGGGAAGCAGGATCGCCGCCAAAACAAGGGGAAACTGCGTCATATACTACCTGAAGGGTTTCCTGGATGGCTCCGTTACCGAACAGTTCGATGTAATCTACCATCAAAACTGCCTCAAAGTCGGTTTTCAGCTCTTTATGTTCGATGCGACGAGGGTGAGTTCGTTAAACATTCATGCCGCCAACTTCTTCTCCAGGCTCTCTACCGCAGGGGCCGAATACGGTGCACTCATAGCGATAGTGGGGCTCGATATGGAGAAGACGCCGAAGGCTTTCGTAGAGGAGCTCGAAGATGCGGGAATTATGTTTTTCGATACGGAGAATGACTTTTTTACAGACGAGATCGTCCAGTCGATGACCGGCGGCGGGTCGAGTGTGAAGAAGGATAGAAACAGGCTTACCAAGCCGGTGGTGGCGAGGCTTCCGGTATTTGTCGAGGCCGCTATGGGGACGCTTCAGATGATGACGAATATAGTAGCCATAAAAGGGGATATGAAGATACAGCCTTTTGTGGCTTCAGGCGAAGACCTGATGGCCAGTTCGGTCGCGTTTTACGGCGATATAGAGGGTATGATCACGCTTGCGATGCCGAAAAAACTGGTACAGAAGTCGTGTATGCTCCTGGTCGGCGAAGAGAGCGAAGACGATGAGGTTTTGAGCGATGCCCTGAGCGAGCTGGTCAATATCGTAGCCGGTAAATCGAAAACTGTACTGCAGGAGGCGGGGGTGAACATAAATATTACCCTCCCTCGAAGCTATACATCTATCGAGGATCTGAGCGCCACACTCGACGGACTGCATGGAGTTCAGGTAAATTTCAGCTTTGATCAATATCCTTTCACATTCTATTTGAGTCCGTAGCCTGTTGTTTTGTGGGGTATTGGGATATAGGATATAGGATATGGGATATGGGGGTTGGATGTGGAGTCGGTTTCGTCTGATCCGCCCGGTATATTGTACATTATAAAGAAGGAGTGGAGATGCTTGTAGCGCCGAGTATTCTTTCGGCAGATTTCGGCCACCTGGCACGTGACGTAGAGGCGATATGTGAGGGCGGGTGCGACCTGGTCCATGTAGATGTGATGGACGGACACTTCGTTCCGAACATGACTATAGGCCCGGTCGTGGTCGAAGCTGTGGCCAAAGCGGCTACAAAGCCCCTCGATATACACCTGATGGTGGAGAACAACACCTTTTTCGTCGACCTCTTCGCCCCGCTTAAACCGGGCTACATCTCTTTTCATATAGAGGAGGAGAAGCATCCGCACAGATTGATCCAGAAGATAAGGGGTCTCGGGATCTCACCCTCTATCGTCCTCAACCCGCACACCCCTCCGCAGTGCATAGAGTATCTGCTAGAAGATCTCGATATGGTTCTGCTGATGAGTGTGAATCCGGGATTCGGCGGGCAGAAGTTCATACCGAGCGTTCTCGAGAAGGCGAGGCGCCTGAAGGAGATGATAGAGAAGAGAAACCCCAAGTGCCTGATAGAGGTGGACGGCGGCGTAAACGACAGAAACGTCCATGAGCTGAAAGCGGCGGGTGTGGACGTCGTAGTGGCCGGAAGCTACATATTCAGGCACGAGAATATAGCACGCGCCATAGAGAGCCTTAAGGTCTGAAGAAAGGATCGAAAATAGCCAACTCGCCAGAGCCAAAAAGCGGAAAGCGTCCGGTACCGAAGGTAAAGATCTGCGGGATCACCTCTCTCGAAGATGCCATGACGGCCGTAGAGGCCGGAGCGGATGCCCTGGGATTCGTCTTTTACGAAAAGTCTCCAAGGTATATCGGGGTGAAAGAGGCGCGGCTCATAACCGAATCGCTACCCCCGTTCGTCGAGAGGGTGGGGCTTTTCGTGAACAAGACGGCGCTCGAGGCAGATCTGATCTGCGCCGAGAGCGGTATGAGCCTAGCCCAGATACACTTCGATGTAGACGAGGAGTATTTTGCGGCTTTGCGCACAAAGTCGCTGCCGGTGGTCAGGGCCGCATCCGCGAAGGATCTATCGAAATTCGCACCGCGTTACAGGTTGGTGGATGCGTTCTGCGAGAGCTACGGAGGGGCGGGAAAGCGCCTCAATCTCGAATGGTTCGAGGGGGTCGACTGTTCCAGTATCATCCTGGCGGGGGGGCTGACGCCCGAAAATGTACAGGAAGCCTTGCCGTACGGTTTTTACGGTTTCGATGTAAGCAGCGGCGTGGAGGAGAGAAGGGGCAAAAAGGATGCGGCGAAGGTACGCGCCTTTGTGGAGGCCGTGAAAGGGGGGCGATGCGCCCGCTGATAGACAATGTCGTGGCCGCCGTAAAAAAGAGGGGCGGGACGATGGACCTGGAGAGTTTCAGGGAGCTGATACAGAAGACGAGGGATTCACTTTTCGAGAGCGTAGATACGCTGATGGAGCTTGTCGTCGCATCGGGTGTTCCGATCGAGGTGGTAGGAGACAAGGTCGTTTTGAAAACCGCTTTCATGCCGTGGCGGGAAGAGACCTACTGCGTAGTGGATGTGGAGACCAACGGAAGCAAGCCGAACCGCTCCCAGATTATAGAGATAGGCGCTCTGAAGTGGAGGAACGGGGAGGTTATAGAGAGGTTCGAATCTTTCGTGGAGTGCAGCTACCTGCCCTACCAGATAAGCGAGATAACAGGTATAAACCCCGAAGATCTCGAGGGCGCCCCGACTCTTCAGAAGGTGCTGCCCAGATTCAAGGAGTTTCTGGGCGACTCGGTGTTCGTCGCGCACAACGCCACCTTCGACTACAACTTCGTCTCATCGTCGTTCGAGCGTTTCGGTCTCGGGGTTTTGGGAAACAGGAGGCTCTGCACCATAGATCTGGCCAGGAGGACGATAGAGGCGGAGCGCTACGGGCTGGGCCATCTCAATATCGCCCTCGACATAAACACGCTTGTCCACCACCGCGCATACGCCGATGCCGTGACGGCCGCCAAAGTGATGGAGATAGGCTTTAGAAACCTCCCCGAGTCGGTAGTTACGGTGGAGGATCTGATAGACTTTACGAAGCTCCCAGTAAAAAAGGCTAAGGAGCTCGCCGCCCGCTGAGATCGTGTTCCGTAGCTTCGGGGCCACTACCACTCTTTATAAACCTGTTCAAAACCTTTGTCGCCAGCAGGTCCCCCCAGACGTTTATGGATGTTCTGAACATATCCAAAATCCTGTCTACCGCGGCGATCAGCCCTATCGCTTCGAGCGGAAGTCCGACCGCGCTTAGAATCATCGTCATCATTACCAGTCCGGCGCCGGGGATTCCGGCGGCTCCTATCGATGCGAAGGTGGCGGTGACGAATATTACGATCTGCTCGCTGAAACCAAGCTCCACGCCGAAGCTGTTGGCTATGAACATCACTGCTATCGCCTCGTAGAGCGCCGTGCCGTCCATATTTACGGTGGCGCCGAGCGGCAGAATGAAGCCGGCGCTCTCCTTTTTGACACCGCCTTTGGTTTCGCTCACCTCTATCGAGACCGGAAGTGTGGCGGAGCTGGAGGCTGTCGAAAATGCTACAAGCACCGCTTCACGCACCTTTAGAAAGTAGGTGTATGGGTTGAAACGGCCGATCAGGTAGGCGACCAGCGGCAGAACTACCAGTGCGTGCAGAAAGAGGGCGACCAGTACAGCAATAACGTAATCTTTTAGCTGATAGAGCGTCTCGAGCCCCTCTTTCGCTATGACATAGCCTATGAGCGAAAAGACCCCGAGCGGAGTAAGCTTTATCACCCAGCCGGCGATCTTTCCCATCGCGTCGTTGAGTGCGTCGAAAAAGCCGCTCAGCGTGTCTCTCTTCTTCCCTTCGAGGTGGAGTGCGGCTACGGCGAAGAATATGACGAAGACGAGAACCTGCACGATCCTCCCCTCCGAGAGCGAGGCGAAGATGTTGGCCGGGACGAACGAGAGGAGCAGGGAGGAGACGGAGTGCTCTTTCGGTTGAGAGACCGGTGCGCTGCCCGCAAGCTGATGGGCGCTACCAGGTTCGATTATGTTAACCACGAGCAGCCCGGCGGTAACGGCCAGGGCGGTCGTAAGAAAGTAGTATCCGAACGCTTTGAGGCCGAGGTTTTTAAGGGCCTCCCCGCTTCCGAGCGATACTATGGCCACAAAGACCGATGCGAAGACCAGAGGGACTATCAGCATCTTAAGGAGCATCAGGAACAGATCGCCCATCCACTTGAACGCGAGCATCGCGTCCGGCAGCCAGACACCGCAGGCGATTCCCATAAAGATCGCCGCCAGCGTCAGAGTCTCCGTCGAAAGGTACTTTTTCATCTCTCTCCCCCAAGTTTCGGCAGCCGCCAGCCTCTTTTGTAGGCTATGAGCCTAAGTGCGAGAGCCGCAGCCGCTATAGTTACGAGTGTAAAGTTTCCGAGACATCCGATACGGTCGCATATGAATACCGATACCGCTATAAGCAGTGCGATTGTACCGTAAAAATCGCTCGTAAGCACCATAGGGACCTCGTTTACCATTATGTCGCGTATCATACCGCCCCCTACGGCGGTGACGAAAGCAAGAAGCATGACGCCGAATATGTTGAAGCCGGACTCTATGCCTACCAGCGCGCCGGTGAGTGCGAACGCCACCAGACCCATGCTGTCCATCAGTATGAAGATCGCGAACCTCTCCGGTCGCTTTTTCGCATGCAGCCTGAAGGTGTAGGCAAGGGCCACGGCCGCCGTGACGTAAAGAAGAACTTCCGTTTCGGTAAAGGCCACCGGCATACGGCCTACAATTACGTCGCGGATCACCCCTCCGCCAAGGGCCGTGAGAAAAGCGGCGATCAGAATGCCGAGTAGGTCGAGCCCCTTTCTGACCCCCATCAGGTAGCCGCTTATCGCGAAGCTCGCCAGTCCCAGTGCGTCCGCAACCGCAAAGATAGTCATGAGATGTGGTCGATATAGTCGTTTTTGAACTCCACATAGCGGCGTGCCGAAGCGTAGAGCTCTTCGACCTCCGAATCGCTGAGCTGCCGCACCGCTTTGGCGGGGGAGCCGATTATGAGGCTTCTTGGGGGAAACCTCTTCCCTCCTGTTACGAGTGCGCCCGCGCCTACGATCGACTCCCTGCCTATGACGGCACCGTCGAGGATGGTGGCGTTCATTCCTATCAGGCAGCCGTCTTCGACGGTGCAGCCGTGAAGCATGACCCTGTGGCCGACCGTTACGTCGCTGCCTATTATCGTCGGATGTCCGTCGCTCATATCCGGGTTTTTGTAGTGGGTCACATGGATCATCGAGAGGTCTTGAATGTTCGTTCTGTCGCCTATGCGGATCTTGTGAACGTCGGCTCTGATAACGCAGCCGAACCAGATGGAGCACTCTTTGCCGCATTCGAAGTTCCCTATTATCGTGGAGTCGGGTGCCACCCATGTGCCTCTTCCGAGTTTCGGAAACCACTCTCTGTATCTTAAAAGCATCGAACCCCCTTTTTTGGCGAAATTATATTATCATAGTGAATGGATTTTCTGAAATTTGTCACACATGCCGACTGGAACGATCCGGTAAACTGGATCCCTCTTATCATAGCCATCTACATTGCCATATATATGATAGGAATCTTTTTCGGCGAAGAGTGATCAGAGTCTTTTGATCTTCTCTATCTCGTCTCGCAGGCGGGCCGCCTCTTCGAATTCGAGCCTCTTGGCTGCCTCCTTCATCTTCCTGGTGAGCTCTTTGACGATCTTCTGGCGCTCCTTTGCGGGCATCTTCTCTATTTTGCTCTTTTTTTCGTACAAAATGCCGTGATCTTCGAGTTTCAGGTTCTCATCGAGCCGCCTGCCTACCGATTTGGGTGTTATGTCGTGCTCTTTATTGAAGAGCTTCTGCCTCTCTCTTCGATCGAGGGTTACATCTATAGCCCTCTTCATCGAGTCGGTCATCTTCCGGGCGTACATTATAACCCTGCCGTTGAGGTTTCTGGCCGCTCTTCCCATCGTCTGGATAAGGGCGGTCTCCGAGCGCAAAAAACCCTCTTTGTCAGCATCGAGTATCGCCACGAGGCTCACTTCCGGAAGATCGAGCCCCTCCCGAAGCAGGTTTATACCCACAAGCACGTCGAATTCGCCCATTCTTAGGCTTCTTATGATCTGGTTCCGCTCTATGGCGTCTATCTCCGAGTGCATATACTTCACTCTCAGGCCGAGGTCGTTGTAGTAGGTGGTCAGCTCTTCGGCCATCTTTTTCGTGAGCACCGTAACGAGCACCCTCTCCTTGCGGGCCACGACCTTCTTTATTTCGTCGTAGAGATGCTCCACCTGGTATTTGCTGTCGACAACCTCCACCTCGGGGTCCAGGAGCCCCGTCGGCCGGATGATCTGCTCCGCCACGACGGCGCTGAGCCCTACCTCGAGCTCCGCCGGGGTGGCCGAGACGAAGAGGTAGTGCGGAGCTTTCTCTATGAACTCTTCGAATTTCAGAGGGCGGTTGTCGAGGGCGCTCGGAAGCCTGAAACCGTACTCTACAAGCACCTCTTTCCTGCTCCTGTCGCCCGCATACATCCCCCTGAACTGCGGAAGACTCACGTGCGACTCGTCCACTATGACGAGATAGGGCCTCCCTTTGATCTCGAAATAGTCCAGAAGTGAATAGGGGGTCTCTCCCGGCTTTTTGCCGGTAAGGTGGCGGGCGTAGTTCTCTATCCCTTTGCAGATACCTGTGGTCTCGAGCATCTCGAGGTCGAACTCGGTGCGCTGTTTGAGCCGCTGGTACTCGACGAGCTTCCCCTCTTTTTTGAACCAAGCGAGCCTTTCGACGAGCTCCTCCTCTATGCTCTTTATCGCATGCTGCAGCCTGTCGCCTCCGACAATGAAGTTGCTCGCCGCGTAGACCGTGGTGGTTTTGAGGTCCGAAATCTTCCGGTTGGTAAGAGGGTCGAAGGTATATATCGCCTCGATCTCGTCGCCGAAAAACTCCACCCGCAGCGCTTCGTCTTCGCTGTATGCCGGGTAGATGTCGACAACGTCTCCGCTCAGGCGGAAGTCGCCCCTGTCGAAGAAGTTGTCGTTTCTTTTGTAACCCATCTCCACGAGGCGCAGAAGGAGGGTTCGCTGCTCTATCTCGTCGCCTATTTCGAGTTTCTGGACCATCTTTTTGTACTCTATCGGGTTTCCGAGGCCGTAGTTCGCGGAGACGGAGGCGACCACGATAACGTCGTCGTAAGTGAGCAGGCTCGCAGTGGCGCTGAGCCTCAGGCGTTCGAGCTCCTCGTTTATGGAGCTGTCCTTTTCTATGAATAGATCCTGCCTCGGTATATAGGCTTCGGGCTGGTAGTAGTCGTAGTAGCTTATGAAGTACTCTACATGGTTGTCGGGGAAAAAGCCTCTGAATTCGCTGTAGAGCTGCGCCGCCAGCGTCTTGTTGTGCGTCATTATGAGTGTCGGCATCTGAAGCTGTCGAATGATCTGGGCCATCGTGAATGTTTTGCCGCTGCCGGTGACCCCGAGCAGTGTCTGATAGCGGTGGCCCGCCTCTATCGAGTTCGTCAGAAGTCTGATAGCCTGCGGCTGATCGCCGGCAGGTTCGAAGTCGCTTTTTAGTTCGAAAAGCAAGATACCCCTTTGCCCGCTGCCGTTTCGGCAACAATTTATCTGATTTAGTCTATAATTATACAACCATATCGAAACATTGAAGGAATCCAGCATGGAAAAGATCCCTGTGATCGATCAGCTCGCCAAAAAGATAGACGAAGTCGTGGCCAGACTAAAGCGCCTCGAGGAGGAGAACAGCCGTCTTCGCAACGAGCTTGTGTCGGTCAAAGCCCAAAGCGAGGCGAAAGATGCACAGATAGCCAAACTTACCGAAGAGCTGACGATGAAGGACCTGGAGATAGAAGAGGTTATCGGAAAAATTGAAGCGATGCTCGGAGAGTAGAGCCGGTAATGAAAAAGATCTCTCTCGTAATCGGCGGAAAACGGTATACGATTACGCTCGAAGAGCCGTTTGCCGACGAGGTCGAAAAGGAGCTGACGGAGCTCTTCGACCCGGCGAACGACAACGACACGAAGATGCTTCTGCAGGCTTTTTTGACGAAGCAGATAGAGTTTTTGGAGCTGGAAAAGAGGCTGGAGGAACTGCTGAAAAGGCTACCCGAATAGATTTTTTCGAATTAAGTAAACATTTACGGAAATTTGCCGATAATAGCTTCGAGCCTTTGTAGCGACAAAGGACAAACTACTTTCAAAAGGAGTTGCTATGCGACGTGGTTTTACAATGATCGAGTTGATCTTCGTGATCGTTATTCTGGGAATTCTGGCGGCGGTCGCCATTCCGAAACTGGCTGCTACGAGAGATGATGCGAAAATCTCCAAACTTTCAGCAAATGTAAGTACGCTTGTAAGTGATGCGGCGGCATACTATACCTCTCAGGGGCAGGCAAACTGGAAAAATACCAATACAAAGTGGCAGGATGTCACTAACGTAGAGCTCTATACCGACCAGAGGGGTACTTCAAGCGCGAAAGGTACAACGGTTGCAGGAAGCACTGTTTATATAGTAGCGGAGCCAAACAGTGCCGACGCCAGCGACTGTTTCAAAATCACCACCACTACAGACGGTAACCTCACTGTCGATACAAACGGAACAGCGACCACCAACTCTGTATGTGTCGGTGCGCAGCAGCTTGCGGCTGATCTAATTAAAACACACTCTTTCGGTGGACAGAGAATAGCCCGCTGATTTTTCCACTCTCCCTCCCGGGAGAGTTCAGCCTATATGCAGTTGCCTCGGAAGGGGAGACTGCATATGGGCTTCAGTACTGCCAAAAGTTTAAAAAGAGCATCATGAGAAACAATGGATTTAAAAAAGGGTTCACGCTCTTGGAGCTGGTATTCGTCATCGTCGTGATAGGTATTCTTGCCTCTGTTGCAGTCCCGAAATTGTGGGTTACGAGAGACGATGCTATAATAGCAAAAGGGAGGTCCGACGTAGCTACGATAAGGGGTGCCATCTCTACACAGAAGCAGAAGAACCTGCTGGAAGGGCAGGCTCTTCTGCTTCCGGCCCAGCTTGACACGGCAGCCGTCAATACGGAAAACGAGGCGCTGTTTTCGAATGTTTTGGAGTATCCGGTCTACTCTAAAAATGCCGACGGAAACTGGATGAAAACCGCCGCGACAAAATACAGCTACAAAGTGATGGGCAACGATGTTGTCTTTGACTATAACAGTACGACGGGAAAGTTCGACTGTGACCATAACGACGAATACTGCAGGGAACTCACCCACTGATTTGAAAAAGTATGCACTACTATGATGTCTGCCTGATAGGCAGGCGTGCCCCCCTGTTTACCTACCGCTGCGAACGCTCAGTAGAACCCGGCACCCTCGTGACTGTAGAGGTGCGCGGAAAAACCTCAAAAGCCGCGATCGTCGCGGAGATCGAAAAACCGGCTTTCGATACCCTCGATATTGTCGAGATTCTGCCCTACAGATTCTCCGAGTACCAACTGGAGACCGCAAAGTTCATAAAAGAGTACTACTCCTGCGCTATGGGCGAGGCGCTCGCACTATTCGAGCCGTTTGGCGAATCCTCTTTGCAAAATGGTGACGGTGTTGAAAGAGAAGGGCTCGAAATATCTCTGACGAAGGCTCAGGGCGATGCGCTGAAGAGTCTCAAAAGAGAGGATTCGGCACTCCTCTTCGCACCTACAGGCAGCGGAAAGACGGAGATATATATGAAGCTCTTCGAAGAGGCGCTCGGGAGAGAGAAGAGCTCTGTTTTCCTGATGCCGGAGATCAGCCTTACCCCCCAGATGGAGAAGCGGCTCAAGGTCCACTTCGGCGATGTAGTCGCGATCTGGCACTCCAGGCTGACGAAAAGGCGCCGGGAAGAGACCCTGCGGCGTATACGAAGCGGCGAGGTGAGGATAGTGGCAGGGCCCAGGTCGGCCCTCTTTCTGCCTCTGCGGGATATCGGCCTTATAGTCGTGGACGAGGAGCACGACGACAGCTACAAAGCGCAAAACCGGCCGAGATACCATGCAAGAGACCTCGCGCTCTTTATGGGCAAAAAGCTGGGCGCGAAAGTGGTGTTGGGGAGTGCGACTCCTAGTGCCTCCACTTTCAGCAGACAGCCTGTGGTGAGGATCAAAGACCCATACATCAAGACCAAAAAGAGGTTCGTTTTCGAAAAGGGCGGCTGCTCTTTGACGCCGAGTATGATAGGGGCGATAAGGGAGCATACGGCTGCCGGCGGGCAGGTGCTTCTCTTTCTTCCGACAAGGGCGAACTTCAAGTATCTCTACTGCGACAACTGCGGCTATACGGTGGAGTGCCCCTTCTGTTCGGTAGGGATGAGTCTGCACAGAAACCTGAGGGCGGTTAGGTGCCACTACTGCGGATATACGGAAAAAATTCCCGAGAGCTGCCCCAAATGTAGTTCGATCATACGGAGCGACAGGATGGGTACGGCCGAAACTGTGGAGCTGCTCGGCGAGGAGTTTCCCGATCTTGTTATTCAGCAGTTCGACAAAGATACGATAACCACCGCAAGCAAGCTTCAAAAAGCGCTCGAACGCTTTGCCGAAAAAGAGACCGACATACTGGTCGGTACGCAGATGCTGGCAAAGGGGCACGACTATCCCGATATCACGCTCGCGATAATACTGGGGCTTGACTATATTCTGGCACTTCCCGACTACAGGGCCAGGGAGAGGGCCCTTTCGCTCTTCGTTCAGATTGCCGGGCGTGCAGGGCGTGCCAGGGAGGCGACGGTGATGGTGCAGACGAATCAGCCAGAGTTTTTCGGCGAATATATAGGCGATTACGAGAAGTTCCTGAGAGAGGAGCTTTGTTTCAGGGATGGGTTGTACCCCCCGTCGATGCATCTGTGCAGGCTCCTCTTCGCTTCCAAAGATGAGCGCAAATGCGAAGATCGGGTATATAAAGTAAAAAGCGCCATAGAGCGGCTTGGAATGGTCGAGATAGTGAGTGCCGGAAGGGCGCCCATCGAAAAGATCGCCGGAAAGTACCGTTTCAACATTCTGCTCAGAAGCCGAAACCGCGGCGATATTCTGCGCACCGTAAAGGCGGTGGACGACGGCAGCTTCGAGGTGGA
Source organism: Campylobacterales bacterium (assembly GCA_027081015.1). Taxonomy (GTDB): domain Bacteria; phylum Campylobacterota; class Campylobacteria; order Campylobacterales; family Hydrogenimonadaceae; genus Hydrogenimonas. The sequence goes on from JALWMA010000023.1 coordinate 16,769, forward strand.
TATGGACCCGGTCGATTTTGCCTGAATGTGGTATAATCGAACCTATGGAAGCTCTGCACTATGAAGAACACTATACAAAAAAGGACTACCTGCGCTGGGAAGGGGAGTGGGAGCTGATAGAGGGGCACCCCTACGCTATGTCGCCGGCTCCCTCCGTGACCCACCAGCGGGTGTCGCTTAAAATTGCTATGCAGCTTGAGAACGGTATAGCCTCGCATGGGTGTGAAGATTGTGAAACGGTGCAGGATGTGGACTATGAGATCTCCGACGACACCATTGTGCGTCCGGACGTTCTCTTGTTGTGTAAACCTGTCGACGAGAGGGTAGACAGAACTCCCGAAATCATCTTCGAAATCGTATCTCAGTCCACTGTTCGTCGTGACGAAACGGTCAAGATGGAGCTTTATAGGAGGGAGGGCGTCGGCTACTACGGCCTGGTATATCCGAAGAGGCGAACGGTAAAGCTCTACCGTCTGTGCGAGTCTGGAAACTATGTGAAGGTGGACGACTTTAGGGATGAGAAGTATATATTCAGCCTTTCAAGATGCACCATACCTTTCGACTTTTCAAAAATCTGGCGTAGATAGCCGGCTATTTCGCTAAAATCTCTATCATGATTAAAAGATACCCGACCAAACAGATATTTGTAGGCAATGTACCGGTCGGCGGCGATGCGCCGATTTCGGTGCAGTCGATGACCTATTCGCGTACGGCGGACGTGGAGGCTACGGTGGAGCAGATAAACCGCCTCCACTTCGCGGGAGCCGATATAGTCAGGGTGGCCGTACCGGACTACGAGGATGCCGATGCCCTCAAAGAGATACGAGAGCGCACATCCTTGCCGCTCGTGGCCGACATACACTTCAACTACCGCCTTGCGCTGATAGCTGCCGAATCGGTAGACTGCATACGCATAAACCCCGGAAACATAGGTGAAAAGGGGCGCGTAAAAGAGGTCGTAAAAGCGTGTACGGAGCGCAATATACCCATACGCATAGGTGTAAACTGCGGCTCTTTGGAGAAGCGGTTCGAGGAGCGCTACGGCCAGACGGCCAGAGGGATGGTGGAGTCGGCTCTCTACAACATAAAGTTTCTCGAAGATCTCGGCTTTACGAACATAAAAGTCTCGATGAAGGCGAGCGATGTGGAGCGGACCGTGGAGGCATACAGGACGCTTCGGCCGATGGTCGAGTACCCTTTCCACCTCGGAGTAACCGAAGCGGGAACCGTATTTCACGCCACGATAAAGAGCGCGATAGGGCTTGGAACCCTGCTGCTCGAGGGTATAGGCGACACGATGAGGGTCTCGATTACCGGAGAGCTCGAAAAAGAGATAGAGGTGGCCAGAGCCATACTCAAAGACAGCGGCGTGGCCAAAGAGGGGCTGAATATCATCTCGTGCCCGACATGCGGGCGGATAGAGGCGGACCTCGTCAAGGCCGTGGCGGAGGTGGAGGAGAAGACGAAGCATATAAAAAAGCCCCTCAACGTCTCGGTCATGGGGTGCGTCGTAAACGCGATAGGAGAGGCCAAAAGCGCCGATGTGGCCATCGCCTACGGCAAGGGGGGCGGGCTGGTCATGGTAAAAGGGGAGGTGGTCGCGAAACTGCCCGAAAAGGAGCTGGTAGAGAGATTTTTAGAAGAAGTCGAGAAGATGGCCGGGAAGAGCGAGTAGATACGGTATAATTGTTCATACGATTATTCATACAAAAGGCGGAAGATGCAAAAGATACGCTCCACTTTTACAATCGACAAAGCGGTGATCGACGAACTGAACGCTGTTGCCGAAGAGCTGGGTGAGAAGAAGAGTCATATCGTAGAAAAAGCGTTGACGATGTATTACGACTACATCGATGTCGCAATCGCCGAAAAGCGTCTGAAAGCGCTGGATGAGGGTAAAAGCGAAACGGTTTCGGCGGAAGAGGTATATAGAGCGCTCGGCCTGGAATAGGAATAGATGTACAGCGTCGTATATGAAAAAAATGCGATAAAAGATCTGGTCGGTGTCAAAAAACCTTTCCGCCTGCTCATCAAAGAGAAGATCGAGATTCTTGCAAAAGATCCGGAAAAGCTGAAAAACCGGGTCAAGGCTTTAAAAGGGAAAGAGTACAAAGGCCTTTACAGGCTGAGGGTAGGGGATTATCGCGTTGTCTATCAGCGTAAAGATGATGTGTTGATAATATTGATTGTCCGAATCGGGCATCGTAAAGAGGTATATTGAGATAATGGAAGAGCACCTGTACAACCTGAATATCGAACGTGCCGTTTTGAGTACGATAATATTCGATCCCGCCGAGTATGAAGAGATCGCTTCGCAGCTTAAACCGGAAGATTTCTACCATCCGTTTCACCAGAAACTCTTTGTAGCGATGGAGGAGCTCTTCAGGGCCGACATGCCGATAGACGAAGAGTTTCTGAGAGAGAAGCTGACATCAAAAAAACAGTTCGACGAAGTCGCTTTTCTGGATATTTTGGGGGCGAACCCGCTCTCGAACACGCAGGCCTACATCAAAGAGATCAAGGCGAAGTCGCAGAAGCGCGCGCTTGTGGGACTGGCTACCGAGATCAAGAAGCTGACCGTAGAAGAGGATATGCCCGCAGCCGACGTAATGGACGCCGTGGAGTCGAAGCTCTACTCCATCACCTCCGAAGGCTCGACGCAGGATTTCCGCGAGAGCGAAGAGATGGCCCTGAGTACCATAGAGTACATAAAAAAGATGAAAGAGCGCGGCAATTCGATGCTCATAGGGGTCGATACCGGCTTCAAGGAGCTCAACAGGATGACCTCCGGGTTCGGCGAAGGAGACCTCGTCATCGTGGCGGCGAGGCCGTCGATGGGAAAATGTCTCGGAAGGGGAACAAGAGTTTTGATGTATGACGGAACCCTGAAACGCGTCGAGGATGTCAAAACCGGTGATCTGCTCATGGGTGACGACTCCACGCCCAGAAGAGTCCTCTCTATCGCCAGGGGCAGGGAGATGATGTACTGGGTAAGGCAGAACAGAGGAGTCGACTACCGTGTCAACGAAAGCCATATTCTCTCTTTGAAAAGGAGTAGAAACGAAGGCGGCCATACACACGGGGATGTGCTCAATATATCGGTTAGGGATTATATAAAGAAGAGCGACAAGTTCAAATCCAACTACAAAGGCTACAAGGTAAGCGTGGAGTTTCCGAGAAAGAGTGTGCCGATAGAGCCTTATTTTCTCGGTATCTGGCTAGGCGACGGACGCTGCAGCGATGTAAGGGTGGCTACGGAAGATAGAGAGGTGGTCGAATATCTCGAGAACTATGCCGCGAAGCTGGGGCTAATGTTGACGCTATATAAGTGTGAAGGCAAGTGTCCGATCTACGCCATCACGAATGGAAGGCATGTAGACCCCAACGGTTCATTTTCACTGCAAAAGATGCTTCGCGAACTCGGTCTCATAGAGAATAAAAGGATTCCGCACAGCTATATCGCCAACAGCAGCGATATACGTCTGGAGCTTCTGGCAGGCCTTGTCGATAGCGACGGATACTATGACGACGAGCACCATGTAATCGAAATAACTCAAAAGAGTAGAGAGCTGGCCGAAGATATCAAATTCCTTGCTGATACACTCGGCTTCAGGGCATCTTTGGTAGAGAAAAGAGCGGGTATCAGGTCGAGAGGGTATGAGAGTCTCGTATATAGGGTCCGTATTGTAGGTGATCTTGAAAAGATTCCGGTCAGGATAGAAAGGAAAAGGCCCAGGGCGAGAAAAACCGTCAGGGATGTCAAGCATACCGGTATCCGTGTAGAGGCCGACCGTGTAGACGACTACTACGGTTTTACACTCGATGGAAACAATCTCTTTCTGCTTGAAGATATGACCGTAACACATAACACCGCTTTTACGCTCAATATGGCGCTGAAAGCCCTTGAGAAGGGTGACGGGGTCGCCTTCTTCTCCCTCGAGATGCCGGCCGAACAGCTGATTCTCAGGCTGCTTAGCGCAAAAACATCCATCGCGCTACAGGATCTTCGTGTGGGCAACCTTACCGACGAGGAGTGGACGAGGCTCTCCGAGGCCGTCGACTGGCTCAGTACGCAGAAACTCTTCGTCGATGACGAAGGGTCGGTCAACATTCACCAGGTACGTGCTAAGCTGCGCAAGCTCAAGGCGCACCACCCCGAGATCAAGATAGCGATGATAGACTACCTGCAGTTGATGAGCGGCGGCGGAAACAAGGACCGCCACCAGGAGGTGAGCGAAATCTCCCGCGGGCTGAAGATGCTGGCACGCGAACTGGAGATCCCGATAGTGGCCCTTTCACAGCTCAACCGCTCTCTGGAGTCGAGGGCCGACAAGCGCCCGATGCTCTCCGACCTCAGGGAGTCTGGCGCTATAGAGCAGGATGCCGACATAATCCTTTTCGTGTACCGTGACGATGTCTACCGCATCCGGGAGGAGAAAGAGAAGGAGATGAAGGCGCGGGCCGAGGGCAAGGAGTACAAGTCCAACTTCCATGAAAAAGAGGAGGAGGATGCCGAGATCATCATCGGAAAGCAGCGTAACGGCCCTACGGGAATTATAGAGCTTAAATTTCAGAAACGTTTCACCAGATTCGTCGATGCGGGGTATGCCCCGGTCGAGATCGTCTACGAGCAGAGCGATATAGACACCGGGGGTGAGACCAAAATTGAGCTTCCGCCTATCTAAACCCGCTTTAATAGAAGGCCCCGGGGAATGGGGCGTGTTCCTTCTGCTGTCGTTTGCCGTATTTGCGGTATCGCTCGGTTTCAGGTACTACGGGTACAAAGAGCTCACCTCCTCCAAAAAGTTTTTTACCGATGCCGAAGTGCTGATGCAGTATACAAAGAGCAGAGAGGGCAGGGAGTACGAGGTTCTGAAAATAGAGACCGACGGCGGCCTCACTCTCTATACAACCTCGAAAGAGCCTATAAAAAACCTCTCCGGCCGCCGTGTTTCGTTGCTGCTATTTCCGGGCAGGCTCTCTTTTTCAGACTATCTCTCCACACCTTTCATACCTTCGGTTATAACCGGTGTACACCATGAGCGCTCCAAGAGGATGGAGCTATTCGAGAAGATCGAAGAGGTGCACACCCATCCGTGGATGCGGGAGCTTTACGGTGCCCTGTTTCTGGCACTGCCCGTTTCAAAGGAGCTCAGAGAGAGGGTGAACCTCCTGGGCATAAGCCACCTTCTTGCGCTCAGCGGTTTTCATATGGGACTTTTGTGGTTTATGATATACGGGGGGCTGGGTCTGCTCTACAAGCCGTTTCAGCAGCGCTTTTTCCCTTGGCGGCACAGGCTTTTGGATGTCGGGGCGGTAACTATCCTGCTGCTTGGGGCATACCTCGTTTTTACGGGGGTGCCGCCGTCGCTGTTGAGGGCCTTCGCGATGGTCGTTGTCGGGTGGTCGGCGCTGCTGGTGGGTGTGGAGCTTCTGTCATTTTCGTTTCTTGCGTTTTGCGTGGTCCTGCTTCTTGCGCTCTTTCCGGAGCTGCTCTTTTCCGTAGGTTTCTGGTTCTCCGTCAGCGGAGTATTTTTTATCTATCAGGCTCTTCATCTTGGCGAAGGGTGGAACAGATGGGTCGTTTTGGTGCTGATGAATATATGGGTATATCTCGCCATGCTGCCGGTAGTGCACTCGATATTCGGTACATTCTCCCTCTATCAGCTCCTCTCCGTACCGCTGACGCTTCTCTTTTCACTCTTTTACCCGCTATCGATGGCGCTTCATGCCGTGGGTCTGGGAGATTTTGCGGATGAGTGGATATTGGAGCTTCTGAAGCTGCCGACGGAGGGCGGGAGCGTCGAAGCGGTCACCCCCGTCTGGGCACTGGCCCTTTTCGGTGCCCTATCTGTCGCCGCCCTCTTCAGCCGAATCGCACTCTATCTTCAGGCGGGGTTCGTGCTCCTTTTTTTCCTCTTCCTGGTTGAGCAGGTAGCATAGTTTCTGGCCGTATAGAAATATTATCCACGAAAGATAGATCCAGAGAAAGAAGAAGAGGAGTGTGCTGAAAGAGCCGTATACCGTCGCGTATGTCTTGTTGTGCACCGTATAGTAGATGAATATGTTTTTGCCCATGTACCAGATCAGGGAGGAGAAGAACGACGATATCAGTGCCGCCTTGAAGCGTATGAGCGTGGTGGTCGATATCTTGTAGGTTACGAAAAAGAGCATCCATATGATCAGATACGGAAAGATCGAGAGAAAATCTATACCGCTCGTGTAGCTCGACTGGTTGAGTATATACTGTATCTTTACGGAGAGGTAGATCGAGGCCGCCAGCGCCATCGGGCCGAGGGTGATGAGGGTCCAGTAGGTGGTGAGTGCATTCCAGAACCCTTTCTGTCTCGTTTTGAATATTTTCCCGACGATATACTCGTAGTTTTGGAAAAACATGATCGATGCGAATATTATAAATACGAAGCCTATCACTCCGAGCTTGGAGGTGTTGGCCAAAAAGGTATCGATATAGGCTGAAACCGTATCTTGCGAAGCGGGCATGATGTTTGAGAAGATGAAGCTCTTTATCTTTTCGTACTGCTCGCTGAAGTTGGGGAGCCGTACGATGATCGAGAAGCTCACGAGCAGCAGCGGAATGAGTGTGAAGATCGTATAGAAACTGAGACTCGCCGCATAGAATGTTATGTCTGGATCGTAAAAGTTTTTAACGGTGCAGTATACTCTTTTGAAAAGTTCAGGTAATCTCTTTTGCATAAAAGGATTCTATCATATATTGACTTCGCAAAAGTCCTTCTGCAGAAGCTGCCGAAAGGAAACGTGCAGGGAAAAGGCCAGAACCCCTCGGGCCAAGGGGGTCAGAGGGCCATTTTGCCGGGGTTCAGTATGTTGTTCGGGTCGAAAGCGCGTTTTATGTCCCTGAAGAGGTTCATCTCCTCTTCGCTGAAGGCGAGGTGCATGAACGGCGCTTTCGAGAGGCCTATGCCGTGCTCCCCGCTCAGCGTCCCGCCGAGATCGACGGTTATTTTGAAGATCTCCTCTATCGCTTTGTGGCCGATCTCCAGCTGTTTCGGGTCAGAGCCGTCGACCATGACGTTTGTGTGTACGTTGCCGTCTCCGGTGTGGCCGAAACAGGGAATCTTGACTCCATATTTGTTGGATACGTCGTTTATGTGTCTGAGCAGTTCGGGAAGTACAGAGCGCGGCACCGTGATATCTTCGTTTATCTTTTTCGAGCCGTATATCGTGATGGACTGGCTGGCGTTGCGGC
>JALWMA010000024.1:0-6801 GCA_027081015.1 Campylobacterales bacterium
ATCTATTACTCGGTTGTCAAAGATCTCGCTATCTTTCAATAACGTCACAAACTCTCATCCTCAACCCGAGGCCTTCCTGTTTGTGGACGGGAATTATAGCACCTTGGCATCAGGTTGTCAAGGGAAATCGGGTATGTTTTTACAAATAAATGAAAAATCTTTAAAAACTGCGATCAGTAGTTCTTCAAAGAAGAGAGGCGAGCATAGCCTGTCTCTTGAGTTACTACTATTGAGAACTCTCCATCCGAGCTTTTAAAAGTAATATTGCAGTCGTTATCCAGAAGATCAAGAGAATCGCTTCCCATAGTACTTTGATAAGGCCTGCCAAGATTATCGAATGCGATATATTGGTTGTCTCCACACTCGTTACCGAATTCAATAGTATCTATAAGATATTTTTTGGATATAAGTATCTGATCGCTTTCGTCGTTTTGAAGAGTACACAGGTTGGAGGTAAACATTTTCTTGCCATCGGAGGGATTTACCGCCGAGCCGTTCTTGTCGACACCCCCATTCTGATTGATATCGCGCCCCACTACATAGTACCAGTCACCGTCGACACACTGTTTAAACGATATCTGCCACCTCTCCTGGTGCCAGTTGGGGTCTTGCGGGTCGAAGCGGTCATCTATCATCGCAAGATGTTGGGTATACCTGATATGAGAAAGTATCTGATCTGCCGCTTCGCGAAGTCTGCTGTCTGAAAAGCGTGGGATAAAGAGTGCGGCGATAATAGCCGCCACGGTCATGACGATGATGAGTTCAAGCATTGTAAAAGCTTTTTTCATAAGAGGGTCACCTTGGGCATAACTGGTTTTTACCAATTATACCACAAGGCAATTTTGAGCAGTGCTTACTGAATCTTCTCCGCCGGCTGGACGTCGTAGAGAATATCATCCATCGGATGTCTGTACATCGGCATCGCAAGGCGTTTTTCATCGAGTACGTGGCCGATAAATCCGATGGTACGGCCAAGGATGAAGAAGGAGTTGAGAGTACCGCTTTCGATAAACTCGTCGATCTCCTCTTCCGTATACCCGAGAGCACGCCACATATCGACCATAAGGATTCCGATCGTACCGTCGACATTCAGGATCAGGTTATCCTTCTTTGATGTAGTCAGCTGCTCGACTGTCAAAGCGTAATCGAGAAGCGACGTACTCGGGAAGTACTCGTTAGCGAACTTCTTGAGTCCCTCTACACGCTTGTCCGGGTTTCTCAAAGATTTTATTCTATGTCCGATTCCGGGAATCGGGATACCCTCTTTTTTCATGTACGCCAGAAACTCCTGCGGAGTCATGTTGTTGTCGTTGGCGTATTTGAAGTATTTAGCGGCACCGTCGATAGCTCCGCCGAAGCGCGGTCCGATTGTAAGAAGACCTGTAACGAGACACTCTACAACAGATTTACCGGCACGTGCCGTAACCTTCGCGTTGTGAGCACCCGATACCGCCGGTCCGTGATCCGCAACCGTCTTGAGAACAGTCTCGATAAAGTCGGTCGCCCATTTCGGATACTGCTTTTTGAACCAGAGGAGGCTTATTACATCGCCTATTCCCTTTCCTGTATCCGGGGTAGCGACTGAACTGATCGGGAAGCCGGCGTATGTGGCCTCTTCACCGCGATCGTCGCTAATGGTACAGATAAAGTTTTTCGGCTTGCGGTTTTTGGGAATGGAGCGTACTTCAGGCTCCTCTATTTCTGTAATAACACCCTCTTTCCTGAGATCTGTATATACCTGATTTATAAGAGCCGGCAGGTCGTTGAAACTGTTTGGTACATGAATGCCCGCCTCACGCATAGCGGCATTTTTGGCTTCGGCTGTTTCGCGCTCTGCGTTGGCGCTCGCACCGGCGTGGCCGAACTGCACCCCGCTGCTGAAGTGCTTGGCTATGGTACCGATACACCATGCGATAACCGGTTTTTTGATCTTGCCCGACTTGACGGCCTCGATTACTTTGTACTCTTCTGTTCCGCCGACCTCTCCGAGAAGGATCATATATTTGACATCGGGGTTCTCCTCCATTCTCAGAAGGTGGTCAATAAATACCGATCCGACAAATCTGTCACCGCCGATCGCGACACCCTCCGCGACGCCGTCGGCGTTGAGAGAGATGATATTACAGAGCTCGTTGAAGAGACCTCCGGAGCGTGTTACGAGTCCCGCACTTCCTGCTCTGTGGAGTTTGGAGTTGATGATATTTTCGATAGTTCCGCCGATATTGGCTATCTTGAAGGCTCCCGGAGTTATCGCTCCGACTGTTGCCGGTCCGATGATCAGTATACCGTTGTCTTTGGCGGCCTGGTTCATCTTGCGTGCGAGCCTTTCGGGAATACCTTCCGCCGTAACCATGATAGTCTTGAACTGGTCACCCATATTGATCGCTTCCATGGATACGTCGTATGCCGTACGGAAAGATGCGAAGTTCAGAAGAACGTCCGCACTTTTATGCTCGCTCACCGCATCAGCCGTGTTTCTGTAGAGCGGAACCATTATCTCGTCCGGTCCATAGAAGAACTTCTCGAACTTGTTGGAACTTGTCGGAGCCACTATCGCCGCTACCGACGGTTTTTCACGCCCGATTACGTAGTCGTAGTCAAGCATACGCTGGATCGCGCTCTTGTTATTGTTCCAGAATATAGCCTGTGTATCTTTTGTAAAAAGTCTGCTGCTCATCTTCATACTCCCTTATTTCTCAAGTGCCATGCGTACGATATCGGTTACGTGAGTATCCGGTCCGTACACTTCCATATAGAGGCCAAGTCTCTCGGCCGCATCTTTGATATCCTTCAGACCCTTCTCGTAGTTCGGTCCGCCTCGTCGTACATATATTTTTGTTTTGTGCTCTTTCAGCTTGTCGGCATATTTGTCGAGCGCTTTGATGATACCCGTAAACGTTTTGGCTACATCGGTAAAGTTCGCTATCGCACCACCGATAATGAGTATCTTTCCGCGCGGGTCTTCGTATCTTGTCATCAGGTCGAATATCGTTTCGGCATAGAACTGCGTCTCGCTCTCTGTCGGTCCGCCCGAGTATTCTCCGTAGTTCGCGAGATCTTTTACGCCTGCAAGGTCTGCGATCGTGTCGGCATAGACGACCGACGCACCGCCGCCTGCGACCATCGTCCAGATGCGTCCCTCCGGATTGAGGATAGTGAGCTTGAGCGAAGCTCCCGATTTGGCATCCGCTTCGGCTATCGCCTTCTCTTCGGGAGACATATCTTCCATGCCGAACGGTGTCGGGAACTCGATATCGCCCCACTTCTCTTTCATCATGAATCCGGCCGTGTCATCAAGCCTTGCGACAAGGTCGAGAATGTGCATGTCGTTTCCGATCATGACTATCGGGTTTATCTCCAGATATGCGAAGTTAAGGTCTCTGTAAAACTTGAAGAACTGGATAGCGAAAGATCCGAACCTCTCTTTCGCCTCGTCGGGGATCCCGGCTGGAACGTTCGCCCTGACGGCTCTCTCCATCTCCTCGTCGCTCATGTTGATAGGAATGCGAACCTCGTTTACCTTCTCTTCCCATCCCTCTTCTACCTCCATGCCGCCTTCGGCAGACATGTAGAGTACATCGTCGTTGTCCACGACCGTAGCGGAGATGTAGTACTCCTGTTCCTGTGTATGCGGAGTGAACGGCTCGACTATGAAGTGTGTGAGCATCCCTTTTTGACCGGTAAGAAGAGTCACCTCGTGGCTCTGCTTCTCTTCGATCCACTTTGCCGCATCTTCAAGCGTTACATCGCCCGGTTTCTCTACCTTGAATAGAACCAGGTCGTTTTTTCCCCTCTTACCGAAAAGCATGTCCGGCTTGGCGACAAGCGGCTCCTGGTTGAGCCACTCGAATCCGTGCTCCTTGGCTTTTTCGCGAAGCTCGTCCGCGCTGGTTACGAGAACCGACTTGAAACTGTAGTGAAAGCCGCTGAAATAGTCATTCCAGTGCTTTGCGAAAATGGCTTTGCCGTCATACTCACGTATCGCTCTTTGAGCCATCATAACTCCTTATGATTTTTATTGGACAAGTCTACCATTATTTTTGCAAACCGATACTTATTTGTAAAATTATTCTCTCCCAATTTCATCAACTGTTTATTTTTGAAACATAACAGCTTTTCAGCTCCCTGTTTCTGTATCGAATCGAAACTTTTTCACAACGATCGCATCGCCTTTCACTCAGAAGCAGTCCGCCTCCGGAAGTGACTCCATAGTACCTCAGCTGATAGGAGAGTTCGACGTTTTTTGTATCGACACTCATTATCCCCTCACGCTTGAGGGCCTGCGCACACCAGTAGGGGAAGTAAAAGGGTGCCGCAAAGTGCTTTTCAGGCTCTTTCATGAGCAGAAAGAGGGGTTTGTGAAACAGCAGAACGAGTGTATTCAGGGCAAGCACCCCCAACACGGTCGCCGCAAGGTAGAGATAGCGCTTTCTAAACTGCGGAAGCCTCACCCTGAATGTCTGGAAAAAGAGCCTGACCATAAGCGGTACGGCCACTACGACATACGGCGCAAAATCCTGTATCGGAATCCTCTGGCGTATCGAAAAGAGGAGAGAGGCTATCATAACACTGAAGCTCACATACCAGATGATACTCTTCTCCCCTTTTAGAAGTATCCTGTACATCGCATAGAAGAAGTAGAGAAAGAGCAGCGGGGAGAAGATGGCCGCATAGAGGCCTATCGTATCCGCGAAGTAGTTTTTGGGCTTGCCGTGCACGCTGAAACCGTACTTCCAGAGCGCTAAAGCGAAAAGCAGAGAGCTCCACGCCAAAAAATCCTTCTCTCTGCGAAATAGAGCATATAGAGCGAGTGCGAAGTATAGTACCACGCAGCTTCTGTCTATAAAGAGAAATAGAGGAAGCAGAGCCATCGCCGCTATGCGCCGCTTTTTCAGCCACAAAATCAGAAAGAGCTGGTAGAGAGCGAGAATGATTCCTGTAGTAGAGGCCAATACGGCGGAGCTTACGATTCCGGGAAGAAAGAGATAGATAAGAACCGATATGATGACGGTTGTCTCATCTTTGAGCAGAAGAGATGAGAGCTTGTAGAAGAGATAAAGGTTGACGAGATGAATAAACAGAAACGGAAGCCTGATGTCGAGAAAGCCGATATCGGGGAAAAAGAGCCGGCCCAGATGCATCATGCGGGCTACCAAACCGTCGCCTGTAAAGTAGATTTCGGCCTCGGAGGGACCGATGGGAAGCCCCCATGCGACCCATAGAAGTACGACTATATGAAGGGAAAGAATCAGTGTCGCAGCAGCCCTGACTCTTATCATGCTCAAAGTTTTAGAAAGTTGTCGAGCATCAGGTGGCCGTGCTCGCTCATTATGGACTCCGGGTGAAACTGCACTCCGTATACCGGGTAGTCGGGTATCTGAAGGGCCATAATCTCATGGTCGTCGTGGCTGTAAGCCGTAGCCACTACACTTTCCGGAAGCGTCTCCTTCTCCACTACGAGCGAATGGTAACGGGTGGCGGTAAAGGTGTCAGGCATAAATTTGAAAATAGGCGACTCTATGTGTACCTCCATAGTCGACGTTTTGCCGTGCATCAGCTTTTTCGCTCTGACAATCCTGGCGCCGAAGGCCTGCGCTATGGTCTGGTGACCGAGGCAGATTCCGAATATCGGAGTATCTTTATGGAAGGTTTCGACTACCCCGAGACTCACTCCCGCTTCGTTCGGCGTGGCGGGGCCGGGGGAGATGATTATCTTTTCGGGATTCAAAGAGCGGATCTCATCCAGACTCATCTCGTCGTTTCTTATCACTTTCAGGTCGGCTCCCAGTTCAAGACAGTACTGGACTATATTGTACGTGAAGCTGTCGTAGTTGTCTATCATCAAAACCATAAATTATCGCCTTTGGCTATTGCTTGGAGCTATTATAACGTTTCAACTCTTCATTCCAGAAAAAGTCTATCCACCCTTCGGCCCTTTTCAGGGTGTAGTCGGGCTGAAACTTCGCTTCCGGCTTGAAAAAGAGGGTCGCCGTCTTGAAACGCTTGTCGGGGTACTCCTCTTTGAGTCTCTTCATGACGGCTTCGAGCGTCTCTCCTGTATCGGCTATGTCGTCCACTACCAGTATCTTACCGCACCCGCTCAGATCGGGTATATTGAAGACTCTCGTCTCGGGAAGTTTTTCGGTATCTTCGTACCCTATCGCATTTACGACGAACACTTTGCGGATATTCCAATACTCCCCGAGCATGTGCGCCATAGTCATTCCCCCTCTGGCTACGGCGACTATGGCATCGAACTTCTCGTCTATCGAATCGGCCAGTCTGTGGAGATCTTTCGCGAATGTGTCGAAGTCGTACTCTATATGCCTCATCACCACACTTTCAGCTCATTATAGAGACTGTCGCGCTCTACCGGAGTGAAGCCGCTGTCTTTTATCAGGTGGACAAACTCTTCTAGCGCCATTCCGTGCGAACTGCCCGCACCCGCAGCCGCCTGTATCGACTCCTTCTCGATAGTGCCGTCCAGATCGTTCGCTCCATACTCCTGGGCGATCAGTGCCAGGTTTATCGTAGCGGTTACCCAGTAGGCTTTTATGTGGGGAATGTTGTCTAGAACTATTCGGCTTACCGCCATGGTCTTAAGAATCTCCTGGCCGGTAGGAAAGTCTGTCACCTTCAGATAGTTGTTCTCTCTCTGGTATACAAGAGGTATGAAGCAGTTGAATCCGCCTGTCTCATCCTGCAGATCCCGGAGCCTCAGCATATGGTCGATTCTGTGCGCACGACTCTCAATATGGCCGAAAAGCATCGTAGCGTTCGACTTCCTGCCCCTTTGGTGCC
>JALWMA010000024.1:6901-23980 GCA_027081015.1 Campylobacterales bacterium
AAGCAGTTGAATCCGCCTGTCTCATCCTGCAGATCCCGGAGCCTCAGCATATGGTCGATTCTGTGCGCACGACTCTCAATATGGCCGAAAAGCATCGTAGCGTTCGACTTCCTGCCCCTTTGGTGCCACTTCCTGTGTATATCGAGCCATCCGCCGCTCTCCACTTTCCCTTTGCAGATGTAGCTTCGCACCTCTTCATCGAAGATCTCCGCACCTCCGCCGGGCATCGAATCGACACCGTTTTCGACCATCCTGTCGATTATCTCGTCGTGGCTCAGGCCGTACTCTTCGGCCAGAAAGTATATTTCGGCAGCCGTAAGAGCCTTTATATGAATCTGCGGAAGCTCCCTCTTGATGGCCCTGAACATCCCCAGATACCATTCGAGCCCGGCTTCAGGGTTGTGGGCGGAGACGATGTGAACCTCTTTCGCCCCTCTCTCCCACGACCTTTTCGCGATCTCGACAATCTCTTCTATCGGCATCGTATAGGGGTTGGGGTTCTTTCTGCTCGCACTGTAGGCGCAGAATTTGCAGATATCTTTGCATATGTTGGTCGGATTGATGTGGCGGTTTATGTTGAAGTAGGTCTTCTTTCCGTGCAGCTCTTTCCGCCTCTCGTCAGCCAGCCGCCCAAGCGTAAAAAGGTCGAGCTCGTAGAGCTCCAGCGCCTCTTTCATGCCTACTCTCCGACCGTTGCGCACTTTTTCGGCTACATCCATTCATCAACCCCGGGTGAAAATTTTCGCTATTATACCCAAAAAGAGAAAGGTTCCAACGCTTATGGATCTCAATGCGGAAATAGAGTCTCTGCTCGATAAAGAGGCACCCGATTTTCAGATCTCGAAGCTGCTCAAACAGGCTGTCGGAGAGTATCTTCAAAATCTCGAAGAGATATTCAAGGAGACGCAGGGAAAGGCCTTTTTGGTCCACCACACCCGCAAAATAGACAGCTTCCTCTCCATAATTTACAAGGTCGTGCTGCGCAAAATGTTCCGGGAGTTCCAGCCCATGAGAAACTCCGTGCCCATCGCGCTGGTGGCGCTGGGAAGCTACGGAAGGGAGCAGCTGTGCGTACACAGCGACATCGATCTGATGATCGTATACAAAGAGACGCCGGGCTACAACGTTAAAGAGATCATAGAGAAGATTCTATATATCGCCTGGGATGCCGGGTTCCAGCTGGGCCACAGGGTTCACGAAGTCTCGGAACTGCCGGATGTTGCAAGAACCGACATTACGATAAAGACCGCACTTATCGAATCGAGGTTCATCATAGGGTCGAACTTCATCTGGATGCAGACGCAGCGCCGGCTTCGCTATATACGCCTCGACGACCCGAAGAGCTACGTCCTGGCCAAGCTGGCCGAATCGCAGAGCAGGCACGAGAAGTTCCCGATATCGATGGAGCCCAACATAAAAGAGGGGATCGGCGGAATGAGGGATGCCAACCTCGTATTCTGGATAGCGGCGGTTCGCCACGGCGTCTTCAGGCTAAAAGAGCTTGTAGGAAGCGTCATAGACGAGAGCGACTACGCCGAGTACAGGACGGCGCTCGAGTTCATCTTCCGTGTAAGGGCCGCGCTCCATCTTAGCGCGGGCAAGAAGGAGGACACCCTGCATCTCGAACATGTACCGGGAGTCTCGACGCTTCTTGGGATAGACACCTCGAATCCCCAGAAAGCGCAAAGGGAGCTCGTAACCAGAACATTTCACTCACTCGACACAATAAGGAAGAAGAGCTCCTACTGGACCGGGCTGCTGGCGAAACCGTACCTCTATAGAGCGGAGAATATGCCGATTTTAAGAGGAGAATTTATCGAAAGCGGAATCTTCAGGTGCCAGGACACCATCTACGCCCGCAGGGAGATGAAGCCCAAAACCTTTCTATACTACCTGAAACTGATGCTAAAAGAGGGGCAAAAGTACCCCATTGTAGCCGATGCGTCGTTCTGCCACCTGATAGACCTGACCGAAATTCCGAAGACAAAAGGGAAGCAGCTCATAGCGGCTATCCGCCAGATCTTCTACCTTCCGTACAGTGCGGGTGTCGTAGCGGCGCTCTATAAAAGCGGGAAGCTGGCGCAGGCGATACCTCCGATGAAGCGGGTGATGCACCTGCCGCAGTTCGACGGCTACCACCACTACCCCGTCGACATACACTCCATAAAGACACTCGAACAGATCGATATGCTCTCTCACGAGATACTCAAACCTCTTTTCGACAAACTCGACCGCGATACCAAAGCGATGCTGAAACTGGTCGCACTGCTGCATGACGCGGGAAAAGGGCGCATACGAGACCACCACGAGGTGGGCGCGGATCTGTTCAGAGTCTACGCCAAGAAACTCGGCTTCGCGGAGGAGCTTGTAAAGGATGGAGTTCTGCTCATCAGATACCACACCAGAATGACCAAAACGATCCACAACGAGGATATCTACGACGAGTCGACCGTATCGAGATTCGCGGCGCCCCTGAACAGGCAGAGACTCCTGGATATGCTCTTCATTCTGACCTACTGCGATGTAAGGGCCGTAGGCGAAGGGGTCTACAACGCATTTACCGACAGAATGCTAAAAACCCTCTACTTCGCCGCCTCCGAAATATTGGAGAAGCCATATATCATCGACGAGACGGCAAAGAGGCTCAGACGCGAACAGGCGCTGAAAAAGATAGATGAGTTCAGGGAGCTTCCACGGTCTCTGCAGAAAAAGATTCTATCGATCGAGTCGAATCTCTTCTTCATAAAACATACCGCAAAAGAGATAGTCGATATCGCTATACAGTCGCGCGATGTGGATGAGTATTCGATGAAAATAGAGTCGAAACAGGCTCTCAAGATTGAGATTTTCAGGAGAGTGCCGATAAACCTCGGCTACCTGCTCGGAAAGCTGAGCCACCTCGAGCTGGTCGGTATGGAGATCTTCAAGCTCTTCGACGGTGTCAAATATTTCGTCCTCGAGTTCAACGACACCGTGGGCAGAGAGGAGATCCCGACGGTGAAAGAGATAGTTCACGACTCGTTCGATATGAGCAAAAGCATAAAGCTGACAAAACCTAAGATTCTGCCGAAAGAGATCAAGATCAACTGCGAGCACTCCAAAAGCTACGCCACGATGCAGATAAAGACCTCCAACCAGCGCGGACTCATGGCCTATGTGGCCCACTATTTCGACATGCTCGGCATAGATATAGCCTCCGCGGTCATTACCACACGCAAAGAGCGGGTAAACGACTTCTTCCTGATCGAAAAGAACGGAAAGTTCTGTACCAACAAAGAGAAAATTATGAAAGAGCTGACAGAGTGATCGAGAGGATATAAAGAGGAGACCATGCGCGGCTCGGGCAGAACCCGAGCCGCAAAGAGGCGGTATTTAGTGCCCGCAGCCGCCGCCGTGTCCTCCTGTAGAACAGGCCGAAACACCGGGAGGCGTTGTGGGCTGGATAGCTTCGTTGCTCACCCCGCCCTCTTCGTTTATCTGCTCTATCGTAGCCCAGAGCTCTTCGGCGGCTTTCATGTACCGTTTGGCGGTCTCGCTCTCCGGGTAGTGGTAGGTGATCGGTTTGCCCTCGTCGCCCCCTTCGCGTACGGCGGGCTCTATCGGAATCTGCGCCAGTAGCTTGCTGTCGTACTCGGCAGCTACCGCGGCGGCGGTTCCGCGCCCGAATATGTCGCTCTCGGTTCCGCAGCTGGGGCATATAAAGCCGCTCATATTCTCTACAACCCCCGCGATCGGGATGTTGAGTTTTTTGAACATGTCGAGGCTCCTCCTGGAGTCGTCGAGCGAAACCTTTTGCGGAGTCGTCACGGTGATTCCCGCCGTTACGGGAACGCTTTGGGCGAGTGTGAGCTGCGCATCGCCGGTTCCGGGCGGCATGTCTATGACAAGCACGTCAAGATCGCTCCACAGAATGTCGCGCAGGAACTGCTCTATGGCTTTCATGACCATAGCGCCGCGCCAGATGAGAGACTGCCCCTCTTCCATCAGAACGCCCATACTCATCACCTCGACACCGTAGGCGTTGATAGGCTTCACTTTGTTGCCGACAACCTCGGGGCGAAGATCCTCTATGCCCATCATACGGGGGACGTTGGGGCCGTATATATCCGCATCCAGAAGGCCCACTTTTTTTCCCTCCATCGCCAGCGCGATCGCGAGGTTTACGGATGTGGTGGATTTACCCACACCCCCTTTGCCCGAGCTGACCATGACAAAGTTCTTAACCTGCGGTGCGATGTTCTTGCCGTGGCTGGAGGTCTCTCTCGGCATTCTGGGCTGTATGATCATCGGAATCACTTCCGATGCACCCGCCATCTCGAGCTTCGTCTTTATCTCATCTTCGAGGGCCTTTTTCACCTCCGGCGCACTCGAAGTTATCTCTACCGTAACGGCTACACGTCCGCCGTCTATCTCGATGCCTTTAACAAATCCGAAGGTTACGATATCTTTCGTAAACCCCGGATATGTTACTGTAGACAATACCTCTTTTACCTGACTCTCTGTCATTTACGATTCCTTTTCAAAGTTTTGTTTTTTCATAACCGAATATTACACAAATTCCGGGCCAAGCCCGCAATTCGGCAGAAGGTGAGCGGCACTGCAACCCTCTGAAGCATCATTTTTTATACTGCTTCGGTGTCAGCTCGCCGCCGTATCGAACGACGAGACGTCGACATTGCCCTCTATGAGATCCTGGCTGATCTTGTAGCTGCAGAACTTCGGTCCGCACATCGAGCAGAACTCCGCCTCTTTGAAGACATCCTGCGGCAGGGTTTCGTCGTGGTACTCCCTGGCCCTGTCGGGGTCGAGAGCCAGTTCGAACTGCCTGTTCCAGTCGAATGCGTATCTGGCGTCGCTCATCGCGTCGTCTATGTCGCGCGCGCCCTTTCTGCCCCTCGCTATATCCGCGGCGTGCGCGGCGATCTTGTAGGCGATGATTCCCTCCCTCACATCGTCGGCGTTGGGAAGGCCGAGGTGCTCTTTGGGTGTTACGTAACAGAGCATGCTTGCACCGTGCCATCCGCCCACGGCCGCACCTATGGCGGAGCTTATATGGTCGTAGCCGGCGGCGATGTCGGTAACCAGCGGTCCCAGTATATAGAACGGAGCCTCATGGCAATACTCGCGCTCGAGCTTCATGTTTCTCTCGATCTGATTCAGAGGCACATGCCCCGGCCCCTCTATCATCACCTGCACATCTTTCTCCCACGCCCGAAGCGTCAACTCTCCCAGAACCTTAAGTTCACCGAGCTGCGCCTCGTCGCTGGCGTCGTAGAGACATCCGGGGCGCAGACTGTCACCGAGCGAAAGAGACACATCGTACCTTCGGCATATATCGAGTATGTCGTCGTATGCCGTATAGAAGGGGTTCTCTTTATGGTAGTGCATCATCCATGCCGCCATCAGGCTTCCGCCCCGGCTAACTATACCCATTTTCCGCTTTGCGATCAGCGGCATCGAGCGTAGCAGGAAACCTGCGTGTATCGTAAAGTAACTAACACCCTGCTGCGCCTGCCGCTCTATCACCTCAAGCATCGCATCGACCGTCAGATCTTCTATTCTGTTGTTGCAGTCGTGAAGGATCTGATACATCGGAACGGTGCCTATGGGAACGTCGGCGTGCTTGATGACCTCCTGGCGGATCATGTCGAGATCGCCGCCGGTAGAGAGGTCCATAATGGTATCGGCTCCATACTTCTGGCACACCTTCACCTTTTCGACCTCTCCGGCGGCGTCACTCGCTACGGCAGAGGAACCGATGTTGGCATTTATCTTGCATGTGGCACCCATCCCGATCGCCATCGGTTTGAGCTGTGTATGGTTAATGTTTGCGGGGATTATCATCCTGCCGCGCGCCACTTCGCTGCGCACGAACTCCGGATCCAGCTTCTCCACGCCAGCCACATACTCCATCTCTTCCGTGACTATTCCGCGTTTCGCATAATACATCTGCGTTCTGACAGTGTCGTTTTTTCTCTTTTCAATCCACTCTTTTCTCATAAATATCCTTCTTTAGCCGAGTCTCACTCTCCGGTGACTGATCACCCAAAAATTATCACAAAAAAGATAAAAGCAAGCTTTTCTTGTGTATACTTTCGTAACACCAAAGCGGGTTTTAGGAGAAAAATTGTCTGATTTAACGCTGATCCTCCTCGCAGCCGGAGAAGCGACACGTTTTGAACGAAATGTAAAAAAACAGTGGCTGCGCATAGGGTGCGACCCCCTATGGTTGAAGGTGGTACGAAGCTTCGAAGATATGGGGCTCTTTTCCAAAATCGTCGTAGCGTCACATCCGGAAGAGATAGGGTATATGCGCCGTTTCGGCGACTACCGCTTCACAAAGGGCGGCGGATCGCGCCAGGAGTCCCTGCTGAACGCGCTCGAAGAGGTAGACACCGAGCTGGTCCTGGTGAGCGATGTGGCCAGGGTGTGCGTTGACAGGGATATCTGCCTGAGGCTCCTTGAGGCGATAGAGGGGGCCGACTCCGCTGTTCCGGCCATAAAGGTCAGCGATACGGTCTACTACGAAGGCCGGCCGGCCGACAGGGAGAAGTTTCTACGCATCCAAACCCCCCAGCTGAGCCGTACCGAGAGGCTGAGATCCGCACTGCGGACAGGAAAGATCCATACCGATGAGAGCAGTGCCATTTACGAGAGCGGCGGAAAGGTGGTTTTCGTAGAGGGTGACGACTCTCTGCACAAGCTCACCTTTTCTAAAGATTTGAGGCACCTCCCCTGCCTCGAAGGCAAAGGACCCGACACCGACATCTCTTTTACCGGCACCGGCTACGATGTCCACGCCTTCGAAAGAGGCAGGGAGATGGTGCTGTGCGGCGTAAAGATCGATGTCGACTACGGCTTCCGGGCCCACTCCGACGGAGACGTTGCGATACATGCGCTGATAGACGCCCTGCTCGGAGCGGCCGGCATGGGTGACATAGGAGAACTATTTCCCGACACGGACCAAGCCTACAGGGGAGCCGACTCGGGAAGGCTCCTTGAAGAGGTTGTCGGAAAGATTCGCCGATGCGGCTTCGATATCGTCCATGCCGACTTGACTATCGCCGCACAGGCGCCCAAACTCTCACCGTACAAAGAGAGCATGAGAGAGAGGCTTGCCTCTCTGCTCGGCATCGGGTCCGCCTTCGTAAACGTAAAGGCCACTACAACCGAGGGGCTCGGCTTTGTCGGGCGAAAAGAGGGGGTCGCCGTTTCGGCTGCCGCCACCCTGAAATTCCACGACTGGACCAGACCATGAAGATATTGATAGTCGAAGATGAGATCTATCTTGCGCAGAGTATCGCGGGGAAGCTGGTAGATTTCGGGCACGAGTGCGATATTTTCGCAACGGTCAACGACGCTTTGGCCCAGAAGAGACGCTACGACGTGATACTGCTCTCCACCAATCTCTCCGGGCAGGATTTCTACCCTATAATCAACAGATTCAAAAACGAGATCATCCTTCTGATGGTCTCATATATCAGCAACGATACCGTAACCGACCCTTTGAAGTCGGGCGCCCAGGACTATATACAGAAGCCCTTCATGATAGAGGAGCTGATCAGGAAGATAAACCACTTCCACGACTACAAGCGTCTGAAGCAGGAGTGTGAACTGTACGAAGAGTATATGGCCCACCAGATGAAGAATGTTCGTCTCCCTTCGGAGATCAGGTGCAGGCTGCCCGTCATGATAAAGACGAACTACCAGAAACAGGCCGACGCATTCGCGTTCGCGCTGGCGAAGGAGCTCAATAGGCCCCTGAAGTACCTGCCTCTGAGCGACTCTTCGTGGATGGACAAATTCAACAAAATCGAAAATGATTGCATACTATATATGCCGGAATACCAGACACTCAAAAAGAGTGAACGCAAAGCCTTTCTTTCGGCAGTTGAAGGGAGGGATGTGATCAGCTCCACCACAGAGAGCTTCGAAGAGGAGGGGCTCGAGTCGATAGAGATGATAAGCGAACACAAGATATTCGACCGAACCGAGATCCTGACGATAGACGACTACGTAAAGTTCATCATACATATATACCAGAGCAAGTTTCCCGATACGGAGCTAAGCAAGAAGCTTGGGATCTCTCGAAAATCGCTCTGGGAGAAGAGAAAGAAGTACGGAATCTTCAAGAAGAAGTAAAGCTGCCTGTAAGGGCTCGACGACGGAGAGTTTCGAGCTATGCAAAAAGGAGATTTTTTGGAAAAAAAGGCGATATACATTGACCGCGAGGCGCTCTCTACCCTCGCCCTTGTGCAGGAGGGGCTGCTCAAACCTGTCGACGGCCTGATGGATAGCAAAACCGCCAAAGAGGTCAACCGAACCAAGCTCTACAAAGGGCACAGCTTCCCTTTTCCTTTCATTCTCGCCCCCAAAGGGAGGCGCAACGAGGAGGTTTTGAAGTCTCTGAAGCCCAAAGAGAGGGTAGACCTGATCGTCGACGGCAAAGTCGTAGGGTGGATAGAGACCAAAGAGGTCTTCGAGATCGACCCGCAGGCGAGGGTTCAGGAGATTTACGGTACCCAAAACGCATCCCACCCCGGGGTACAGGCCACTATGAAGCGTCTCGGGCGCTACGCCATAAGCGGCAGGTACCGTGTGGAGTATCCCGATCTCGGAAAGATCAAAGAGCAGATAGCGACGGCGAAAAACCGCATAGGCGCCAAACAGACAAGCGCGCTGATGATGGCGGCGCGCCCTCTGCACAGGGCGCACGAGAGGCTCATTAGAACCACTCTCGACCGCTCCGATCTCGTCGTCATCTTCCTCTTCAAGCCCTACAGGGAGGACAGTACGCTCCCATATGAACTGCGCTACCGGTCGATGGAGTATTTCGTAAAAAACTACCTTCCGGCAAACAGGGTAATCATCGTGCCGCTGGAGTACACATACATATTCGCAGGCTACAACGAGGTGATTCTCGATGCGCTCGTGGCCCAAAACTACGGATGCGACGAGCTCGTGATAGGCCAAAACCATGCGGGGCTCGGATCTTTTTACGACAAAAACCGCATTCAGTCGGTATTCGACCATATAAAGGGGTTCTCGATACAGATACACACGGCTCCCGAATACGCCTACTGCGACATCTGCCGCACGCTCGTGAGCAGCCGCACCTGCCCGCACGGAGAGCACCACCACATCTCATACCACGCCGACTCCATTCTGGAACTGCTCAAAAAGGGTCTGCTGCCTCCGGCGGTCTTGATTCGAAAAGAGCTCTCGGCGATGATTCTGGCCCACCTCTTTCCCGGGCGTTTCGAAAATCTCGAAAAGATCTACTACGATCTGATGCCGGGCTCCGGGCTGCTGGAGAACCAGAGCGAAGAGGATTTCTACATCAAGCTGATGAAGCTCTATCAGACCACATCTCTGAAGTGACCGGAGCATAGATGAACAGAAGCGAAAAACTCTTTCTGGCAGCCCTCGGCAGCGGCCTGCTTCCCAAAGCCCCCGGGACATGGGGGAGTGTTGTCGGCCTCCTTTCGGGGACCCTCGTTATAAAGTTCGTCTCGGTAGAGACGCTCTTTCTGCTTACGATCCTCGTTACGCTCGCCGCCGTCAAACATATAAACCTCTATGAAAAAAGAACCGGCATTCATGACGACAAGCGCATCGTGATCGACGAGGTCGCCGGTATCTGGCTGGCCCTCTGTTTCAGCGGCATATCCCCGGCGGCTCTCGTTTTGAGTTTTCTATTTTTCAGGATCTTCGATATATGGAAACCCTCCATAATAGGCAAAATAGACCGTGAAGCTCCGGGGGGCTGGGGTGTGATGGGTGACGACCTCGTCGCCGGAGCCGCCGCGGGGCTGGCGAGCGCTCTTGTAATCGAGGCGTTTGCATATTATTTCGGAGTTGGCATATAGAAGATGTCGCTGCCTGAAAAGTTTCTGGAGCGCCTGCATGAGATCTATCCGCAGGATGCAGATAGGATTATAGGAACTTTCGAGAGAAAAAAAGAGCTCTCTTTTCGCATAAACCCGCTCAGGGCCGACCCGCAGGCCGTTCTGAAAAAGCTTCGCGATATGGGCGTGGAGTCCAAGCCGCTCGAGTGGTACAGCTACGCATACAGGACGGACGCAAAATTCAAAGAGCTCCTGAGCCGCAGCGAACTCTTCGAAAACGGAGAGATCTACATACAGAGCCTCTCATCGATGCTTGCGCCGCTGCTGCTGGCCCCAAAGCCGGGCGAGACGGTTCTGGACCTCACCGCCGCACCCGGCGGCAAGTCGCTGATGATCGCCGCGATGATGCGAAACAGCGGGTGGCTTTCGGCGGTGGAGCCGGGTAGAGACCGCTTTTTCCGCCTGAAGGCGAATCTCGAACGGGGCGGCGTGGAGATTGCGCACCTCTATATGACCGACGGCAGAAGCGTGGGAGCGAAGTGCCCCGCCATGTTCGACCGGGTACTGCTGGATGCTCCATGTACCACCGAGGCGAAGTTCAAAAGTTTCGATCCCAAAAGTTACGCATACTGGAGCGAACGGAAGATAAAGGAGATGTCGAAGCTGCAAAACAGGCTCATGATATCGGCCGTAAAGAGCCTGAAACACGGCGGTACGCTTCTTTACGCGACCTGCTCTTTCGAACCGGAGGAGAACGAGGCCGTTGTTGACAAGGCGCTCAAAAAGTTCCCGAACCTGCACATAGAGCCGATCGATATGCCCGTAGAGAACGTAAGACCCGGCTTCACCTCGTGGCGCAAAAAGGGGTTCGACCCTTCACTTGAAAACTCCGTACGCATAGTTCCCGACGACACTATGGAGGGCTTCTTTCTGGCAAAGTTGAGACTGCAGAGATAGATTTCCTTCGTCAAAAACCGTCCGACAAGCAGTCTCAAGCTATTTTACACACATTGCGTGAGGCCGGATGTTAAGTCAAAAGATCGTAAAATAGCCATCCGCAACAGCCATTTTAGAACACAGAATCACACCCGGTAGACTTCTGCAGGAGGGGTCAACAGAGCAAAAGAGGAGGAGAGATGGAGAAACTGTTTGAGAAGCTGGGTATATTCTATCTCGGCAGAGATTACGATCAGGAGCTTGTAGAGCCGACACAGACTCCGACCCTGATAAAATCGAAACACTTCACGACCCACGCCGCGATCATAGGGATGACCGGCAGCGGCAAGACCGGACTCGGCATAGATATTCTGGAAGAAGCGGCCATAGACAACATACCGATCATCGCGATAGACCCGAAAGGAGATATAGGAAACCTCTCTCTCGCTTTCGAGAACCTCGAGCCTGAAGATTTCGAGCCGTGGGTGAGCGAAGAGGCTCAAAACCGGGGGGTACCGGCAGAAGAGCTCGCCGCAAAGACCGCAAAAATGTGGAGGGAGGGGTTAGAGAGCTTCGATCAGTCGACAGATAGAATCAAAAGCCTCAAAGAGCACGATGTAACCATATATACACCGGGCAGCAGCGCCGGCATACCGGTTAATGTGCTGGGCAGCCTCGATATCCCGGACGAGTCTATTCTAAACGATGCTGACACCTTCGCATCGGCCATCAACTCTACGGTCGCCTCCCTGCTCTCACTGCTCGGCATCGAGGCCGATGCCCTGGAGAGTCGTGAATTCATTCTGCTCGCCCAGATCATCAAGCGGTCGTGGATGAGCGGGAGTGCACTCGATATGGGTACACTCATTGCGCAGATCATCACCCCGCCCTTTTCGAAAATCGGGGTCTTGCCGCTCGAGAGCTTCTACCCGCCGGCAGAGAGGTTCAAACTCGCATCCAGGTTCAACAACGTCCTGGCGAGCCCCACTTTCGAAAACTGGCTCAAAGGCTCCCCTCTCGATATAGACTCCATGATGTTCGACGAAAAGGGAAAATCGAAAATCTCCATCTTCTCCATAGCCCACCTGAGCGATCAGGAGAGGATGTTTTTCGTAACGCTGCTTCTGAACAGGATTTTGGGCTGGATGCGCAGCCAAAGCGGTACGGGCCGCCTCAGGGCGATTGTATATATGGACGAAATATACGGCTACTTTCCGCCGAGCAAAAACCCGCCCTCAAAAGAGCCGATGATGCTTATGCTCAAACAGGCGCGCGCTTTCGGCATCGGCATAGTGCTCAGTACGCAAAACCCTGTAGATCTCGACTACAAGGGGCTTTCAAACATAGGTACATGGTTCATAGGAAGGCTTCAAACCAGGCAGGATATTGCCAAAGTCTCAGAGGGTCTGAGCTCGCAAACGGGCACCTCTCTGCCGAAAAAGAGGATCGAGCAGCTGCTTTCGGCCCTGCCAAAAAGGGTCTTTTTCCTTAAAAGCGCACATTTGGAGGGGGTGAGGCTGTTTGGCACCAGGTGGGTTCTAAGCTACCTGAAGGGGCCGCTCAAAAAGAGAGAAATCGCCGCCTTGATGGAGCGTAAAAAGAGCCAAAACCTCAGCCGGCCGACGGCAGAGAGCCGAAAAAGAGCGGCGCAAAAGAGCACGTATGCCGGCGGAGCACCCATTCTCCCTTCCGCCATAGAGTGCAGATACGATACGCCTCTTACAAAGGGCGGAAGATACCTGCCTACACTGGGCGCCAAGTGCTCCGTACGCTTTTTTAACGCCTCCAGAGGCATAGATATAAAAGAGGAGTGCTGCTTTGTGCTCGAACTCTCCGAAAGCGACGAGAGAGTGGAGTGGGATAGAGCCAAAGAGTGTACGGAAGACTTTGAAAAGAGTGCAAAAACTCCCGCAAACGACAGGTCTTTCGCCCCACTGCCCGATATAATCGGCTCCGCGAAAACGCTTACACCTTTCAAAAAGAGTCTTTCGGAGCACCTTTATGCCGAAAGAAGGCTGGAGCTGTACAGATGCAGGCCGCTGAAGCTGGAGTCTGAACCAAAAGAGAGACTCGAGAGCTTCAAAGCGCGTGTCATGGAGGAGCTGGAAGAGAAAAAGTCCCTGGAGAGCGAAAAGATTGAGAGGATGTTTGAAAAGAGGTTCCAGACGCTTCAGAGCCGCCGCCAAAGAGCGATGCAGAGAGTCGAAAAGGAGCGGCAGGATATGCAGCAGAAGAGTACAGACTCCCTGATCGATACGGGACTTGCGATTTTCGGCGCGATTTTCGGCTCCAAGAGAGGGGCTGTCAGCAGAGCCGGAAGGGCTCTAAAGAGCGGCAAGGGGATCCTGAAAGAGAGGGCGGACCTGAAAAGGGCCGAAGAGCAGCTCCTTTTAGTCGAAGAGAAGATAGAGGATCTCAAGAGTGAGCTCGAAGAGCGCCTGGAGAGACTCGACGAGAAGTATGCAGTGGAAAATTTCGAGATAGAGAGCTTTTTCATAAAACCGAGAAAAAGCGATATAAAAGTGGAGGCGATGGCCCTCTACTGGATATGCGACAAGTAAGGAGCTGACATAATGACGGCGAAACTGCTCTTTATCGGCACTTTTTTGCTGCTGTTCGCAGCCATTCACTACCTATCGTATACGAGAGTGGCGGCGAGGATGCAGATATCCTCCCCCGCAAAAAGATCGCTGAAGATCTTTTTGGCTCTCAACTTTCTGGCAAACGGCAGCTACATCGCCGCAAGATACGTCACGGATATGCCCAAACCGCTCTATGCGCTTCTATCCGTAAGCATAGGTGTCAGCTTCATTCTGCTTCTCGCTCTCGTTTTCTACGAAGCGCTCCATCTGCTGCAGCACAAGATACCGCTAAAAGACGGCAGGCGCCGCTTCTTCAAACGAGTCAGCGATACCGCGTTTTTGACAGCCGGTGCGGCTATGGTCGGAGAGAGTCTCTACAAGGGCGGAAAACTCCCTGTAGTCAAAAAGATAAAAGTGAAGCAGAACAGATTCGGAGGCGGAAGCTACAGAGTCGTACAGATAAGCGATATGCATATAGGCGGCCTGATCGACAGAGAGTTCGTAAAAACGGCGGTCGAGCTCATAAACGGACTCGATGCAGATATAGTTGCGATTACCGGCGACCTTACCGATCTGCCGATAGCACGCATAAAAGATGCGGTAGGTGAACTGGCAGCTCTGAAGAGCAGGCTCGGAATCTTCTATGTACCGGGAAACCATGAGTATTTTCACGGCGTAAAAGAGACTATGGATTTTGTAGAGTCGCTTGGAATAACCGTATTGAGAAACGAAGCGAAGAGAGTGGAAGATCTCTGGATCGCGGGAGTATACGATCTTTTCGGATTCAGATATGGAGAGTTTCTACCCGACATCAATGTGGCTGTTTCAGAAATTCCCGGGGAGGCGCCCACTCTTCTTCTTGCCCACCAGCCGCGTTTCGTCCGCCATCTGCACGGTTTCAGACCGTCACTCATGCTCAGCGGCCATACCCACGGCGGCCAGATCTGGCCTTTCGGCTACCTGGTGCGCCTTCAGCAGCCCTATCTCAAAGGGCTTTACCCACTCGGAGAGGGTAGCCATATCTACGTAAACAGCGGCATCGGCTTCTGGGGGCCGCCTATGCGTCTCGGAACCTGTGCGGAGATCACGCTTATAGAGTGGAGCTGAATTCGACGCGACTCGACTCTATACCGAAAATGTCGCCAAGCTATACTCAGCCTGACAATAATTAACTTCTTTTCAATTTTGACGATTGTTTCAGTATAAATTTCACAACTCCTATTACAAGAGGCAAAAATATGACACGATCTCTATTTTTCCGCATGAGGGCGGTACACTGGATAGGTATAGCCCTGCTGATCGCAAATGCGATCTTCTTTACAGACAACCACGTAGGCTCCGCGGTTCAGTTCGTAATCGCCATTGTCATCCTGATTCACGACATCGACGAGAAGATAAACGGAGTCAACATAACACGTAAAACCATCGAGTACCTCAAACAGATGAGACTCTCCGAACCGCTCTCGATAGATGCGGGATTCAGCAGTGAGTACGAAGAGCTCGTAAATACGGTCAACAACTTCAGGCAGAAGATTCTTTCGGTTGTCGACCTCAACGATCTGATGGGCGATACACAGAAGGTCGCAAAAGAGATAGATACAATATCGGCATCCGTAGAGAGACTGATGAAGGAGACCGACAAACTTTCGGAAGAGATCGTCTCTTCACTCGAGATTGCGGAGGAGGAGAGTAGAAAAAACATCGAGTACTCCGAAAGACTGCAAGGTGAAATCGTAGAATCGAGCGGAATGATAGAGGAGGCACAGAGGGGAATAACCGTACTGAACAGGGATGTAAACGAGCAGTATGAAAAGAATATTGAGGTGAGCAACCAGCTTCACAGCCTGAGCGAAACCACATCACAGATCAAAGATGTTCTGGGAATGATATCTGATATTGCCGAACAGACCAACCTGCTGGCTCTAAACGCCGCCATAGAGGCGGCCAGAGCCGGTGAGCACGGGCGCGGCTTCGCCGTAGTCGCCGACGAAGTGAGGAACCTTGCCGAAAAGACCCAAAAGAGCCTCGGCGAGATCAACATAACTATCAATACCATAGTTCAGTCGGTAGAGGATGTCTCCGTCAGGGTAAGAGACAACGCGGAGTCGATGCAGAAGCTGGTCGAAACGAGCGAGAACTCTTACGAGAAGATGAGCAGCGCCAACGAGAAGATCGTTCATGTCAATCAGCTCAGCCTGGAGGATACCGAAAACTCGAAAATCATCGACGCAGAGGTCAAAAAGGCGAAGATCATGGTGGAAAAGCTAAACGGCAAACTGAATGAAGATACAAGGACCATCTCTCAAAGCCATAGACTCGTAGAGAACCTGATCGGAAAGATTCAGAGACTAAAAGAGCGTCTCTCTTCAATCTAATTTATACCGCCCAGTATATCTTCGGGAACCTCGAGTTCTTCGGGGTTGTGCGATCCCACCGAAGACAGAAAAGCGCTTACGGCCGCTATCTGCCTCTCGTCGAGAGCCTTGGCATACGGAACCATCATCTCCTTTTTAGGTGTGTGCCCGCTCCCCATTTTCAACTCCCTCAACCGTTCGGCAAGATAGCCCGCAGGCCTGCCGGCGAGTCTGGGAAAGTCGTTTACACCCTCACCCGATACGCCGTGACAGCCGTAGCAGCCCATCGAGATATATATCTTCTCTCCCGCATCTTTGAGCGACTCCGATGCGCCGTTTGCAAATAGCGGCAGAAGAGTCAGCAGCAGAATATCAACCCTCATTCAGCACCTCTCTTTTTATACTCTTCAGATTCAGCGCCTCTTTTGCATAAGCGGCCCGCTCCAGCCTCTCTATAAGACCTCTGTATCTATCAGCGTCCCTCGAGACAAGAAGCTTCATCAGCTCTTTGGCATCCCTGGCAGACTTTACGCTTTTTTTCCACTCCTCATCACCGTTTCTGCGGCCCGAAACCGCGCGCCTCAACCTCATGGTCAAAACGGCGCTTATCCACCCGGCCGCGAATATAAGCGACATGACAAAAAAGCGCTTAATCGACTCTGTGGGCGGCTCAAGGGGCCGGGGAGCGCTCTTTTCGTCCAGAAGAGGCGATGTCTCTACCGGAGTCACATTCACCTTCACCGGTTCGAGCTCTATCGTATAGCCGTGACCGTCCTCCGGATCGAATGCCTGCAGTGAAACTCCGGTTATTTTGAAGTCGCTCTGTGATATAAGTGCATATCTGTATACCGCTTCGACTCTCATCCCCTCATCGGTATAGCGCAGACTCTTTTCCGGTCTGTCCACAAAGAGCTTCACCCCTTTAATCGGCGGCAGCCACTCTATTTTGTCCAGATCGGGGGCATATCCCGTACCGCTCACCTTCACATCTACGTAGAGCGGCTCATACGACTCCACACCGCTTTTGTCGACGGTGCGCTCTACCCGGAATCTTCCGACGAGGTCGACTCTGGGAGGAAGCGGTTTTACCTCCACGATTTCGGATGCTACCGGTTCGTAGCGGTCATCGGTCTCGACCGCTTTGACATTATACCTGCCGCCTGTGAAGGCCGTAGTGAGAAGCTCGTCGTTGCCGCGTCGAACAAGCAGTTTGAATCTCATCCGAACTGTTCCGCTCTTTAGCGGATAGACCAGATACCTGTAACGCTCCTTCCTGGCATGATAGGCCTCGTCGACCTCTTTGTCGAGCCTGTGTACGAAAAAGTCGTCGCCGGCATCTATCTCGAAATCGAAAAACAT